>JBQNBN010000052.1:0-20140 GCA_052169915.1 Treponema sp. | reverse complement strand
CCCCCCCCCCCCCCCCCCCCCCCCGTGAGCGGAGTAGTTATCCGTATTTGTTTCATACTTATTCTCCATTATTTTATTGCTCTTTTATATCTTCGCAGTATCGCAGAAATCCTGAGTGATTGCAAATGCCGTATTTAAAATTATCGAAAAAAATGCCGCCGAATACGCCTCGTCCTATCTCCCAAACGCCTTGCCTGCCATTCCTTCCGCGCTTTTAATTTCGCTGCTGGTCATCTCCGCGCTGCCGCGCGAGCGGACGGGAACGGCGGGAGAGTAAACCAGTGCTCCAACGCTCATTGTTCTCACCGCCGCCAGCGCGTCTCTGTCTTTACGCGTTTGCAATCCGTCCGTGTTCCAAGATGATTTTCCGCTGCGCTTGGTCGCCGACTTCGATATCGTGCGTAACGACGATAATCGTGCTGCCGGAGTCGTGGAGTTTCCGGAAAATATCCATGACGATGAGTTCGTTTTTTTCGTCGAGGTTGCCGGTCGGCTCATCGGCAAGTAAAAGTTTGGGATTGTTGATGAGCGCGCGGGCAATGCAGACGCGCTGCTGTTCGCCGCCGGAAAGTTGGTTCGGCAGGTGATGCGCGCGCTTTTCCAGTCCCACGCTCTGCAGCGCCTCCATCGCTTCGTCCCTATCCGGCATGCTGTGGTAATACTGCGCCATCATGACATTTTCAAGCGCGGTCAGATAATTCACAAGGTGGAATTGCTGGAAGACAAGTCCGATTGTGTCGCGCCGCACGACAGTTAATTCCTTGTTCGAAAGTTTTGAAATGTCCCGCCCGGCAAGTTCGATTTTCCCGAACGACGGCTTATCCATGCAGCCGATGATGTTCATCATAGTCGTTTTGCCGGAACCCGACGGCCCCATTATCGAAATCCACTCGCCTTCCGCAACGGAAAGGTTTACGCTGTCGAGCGCTTTTAATTCGCCGTACACTTTGGAAACGTTATTTAAAGTCAAAATATCCATATCGAATTCCCCTTTTATCGAATTTGAATCATTCACCGCGCAAAACCAGCGCGGGGTCAATGTCAACCGTCGTCCGCACGGGAATGAGGCAGGAAATGACCGTGATGACTGCCGAAACCGCCGCCGTAAACGGAACGAGCGGGAGCGGAAAACTCACCGTCCGCGCAAAAACATTGACGCTCACGTTGTTTGCAAAAAAATAGCCGAGCACGATGCCGATAAGCCCGCCTGCAACGCCGAGCACGAGCGCCTCGCCCAAAAAGTCTTTAACGACGCTTGCGTTTGACGCGCCGAGCGCTTTTTTAAGCCCGATTTCCTTTTTGCGCTCGGCGACGGACGCCATCATCGTGGTGGTAACGCAAATCATCGTTAAAAAGAGCACGATGACCGTAACAATCCACACGAGCGCCTGCAGTTTGCTCAAAACCGCGTCCTGCGACTCCGTAACGCGCTTTACGAGGCGGGCGGTAACGGGCGCGCCCGAGTTTTCAACCGTGTTTTTTATCGACGCAAGAAATTCCTGATTGCCTTCCACGCTGCATTCGATAACGTCGAATACGCCCTGCCCCTCAACCTGCGCCGAGCCGCCGATGTTCAACACGTCTTCGGCATTCATAAAAACGAATTCTTCTTCAACGCCGCCGGTAATGACGATTCCCGTAATCCTGCACTGCGTAACAGTTTCGTCCCCGTCGCTTTTGGGCGTGTTGATGATAATGGCATTACCGATTGACGCGGAGAGCGCCCGCGCAATTTCATTGCCGATCAAAACTTCCTTTTCCGCGTCTGGCCACTCGCCGCGCACAAGCCAATACGGACTGCTGTTTTTCGCTTCTTTTAAGTCCGTTCCGGCAAGCATACACGGCTGTTCGTTGATTTTCGCGCTTTTGTACACGTAGGGCGCAAAGCCGACTAACTTGTCGTGAGGAATCGCCGCGCGGATTTTTTCCGCATCGGCTTTCGTTATCTTGCTGCCCGCATCGTTTGCTGCCTCCGCGCTCGGAATAAAAATAATGTTTGCGCCGTACGAGCGGAACACCTTTCCCATCTGGCGCGGGATGTCGTAGTAAATCGTCAGCAGGCCGGACAACACGCACGCGCCGATGGAAACGGCAAGGAGCGCGGTCATCATGCGGCTTTTCCGCCGCAAAAGCGAGCCTAAAATCATCTTAAAATACATATTTCGTTTTGTCATGCAAACTCCTCATCTTGAATTTCCGTACCTTCCCGTCCATGCCGACCGGATTCGCATTCCTGCTTTCGCCTGCCACTTTCCCCTGCCGACTGCACAAGCCTTTCCTTCCATCTTACCGTCCGTGCAGGACTTCCGTCGGGTTGAGTTTCAAAAGATAGCGCAGCGCGGGAAGGCTTCCGATGAGCGTGATGAGAAAAATATTTATCACGACAATCGGAATGACCATCGGAGTGACGGGAATGGCGGACGAAAAAACCGTCTGCCCGATAATCTGCGTAATGCCGAGTCCCGCAAAATAGCCCGCCGTGCCGCCGAACACGCCCGTTATCATAATCTGCGTCAAAATCAGCAGGGCGACCGAATAATTTGCCGCGCCGATCGCCTTTTGCAGTCCGATTTCTGTGCGGAGTTCCATGACGCTCGCGCTCACCAAGTTTGAAATGCCGAGCGCGGAGGCGATGAGGCTTAAAATCGTGATCAGGAGCATGAGGAGCGCGGTTTTGTTCAAAATCGCCCCCTCCGACTCGGAAACCTGCCGCACAGCCTTTGCAACGCTGTCCGTCAGCACTTCCTGAAGTTGATAGCAAATACTGCTGACGTAGGCGGTGCAGTACCAGACTTCTTTTTCTTTTATCGTAAGGCTCAGCGGATTGCGCGCCGCTTTCCGCGCAAGGTCGTTGTCGGGCGTTGTAAGCGCGCTGACTTCAATGCTTTCGACGATATTGGCGCGTCCGTACAATTCCTGCGCGGCTTTGAGCGGAACGTAAATGTTTTCGTCCTCCGCGCTGCCGGAATTAAAAACCGCCGCAATCGTAAAAACTTTTTTTCCGCCCGCCGCGTCAAGCGTAATTTCGTCGCCCGCTTTAAGCGCATTTCTGCCGGCAAAAAGACTTCCCGCCATGCAGACGCCCTCATCCGTGTCGCGCGGCCACTCGCCGTTCACTTCCCACCACGTGCGCATGCGGCTCATGCCAGTCGTAACGGACTGTCCCGTACTCAAGTCGAGTTGCTTATTGAACCACGTCCCGATTACTTTCACTGCGCTGCCCGAACCTTCGTTTGTCGCGTTTACGGTCGAAAACGGCGCAAAATCTACTATATTATATGCCCAGAAAATCGTTTTGATTTTCGGCAGTTCGTCTTCACGCAAAAAATGCCTGTTCGCAGTCTTATTGGTGTCCGCGCCGTAAATGCTCGTCAAAAGAGATGCCTCTTTGTGCATGACCGTGATGTTCGCGCCGTAGGTTTTGAGTTCCTGATTGACTTTATCGCCCACGCCGAGCATGGTGTTGAGCATGGCGCTGGAGAGCGCCGCGCCGAGCGCAATCGTAAAGGCAATCATCAGCATTTTCGACTTTTGGCGGAACAGAGCGCCGCCGATCATTTTCCAAAACATCAGTCCACCTGCCTATTTAAATCGGTACGATTCTTTTTCAAGGTCGCTCAAGTATATTTTGATTTTCCCGTCGTGAATGATATAGACGAGCGGCACCGGATTACAGCCGCCCGGAAAACCGATGGTGCCGCGGTTCATAACGACGTCGCAGAGTTTGCAGACAACCTGCCCCTTCCGCTCAAAATAGCCGCTCGGGCCGCAAATGTCGCACGCGTCGAGACACACGCCGTAAGAACCTTCGCTTTTTTTGATGGCGATAAAGCGCATATTCACTCCGTCCTGCGACTTGTATTCGTAGCGGTGCAGACGGTCGTCTTCCAATTCCTCCAAAGGAATGACTGCCGCCCCGTCGGCAATCGTGTAATTTTCCGGCGGAGAAAGGGGGACTTCCCGCCCCGCGTAAAAACGCAAAACGGTGAGCGAAAGCGCGTTGACGATAAGTAAAACCAACAGAAATTGCGCCCAGCTGCGGGCATTTTTGTTTATGGCTTTTAGTTTGCGCAATTCCGCCTTATTCGCATACGGTTTTACGATTTTGATATTGTTTTTCCACAGAATGACCGCAGCCGCCGCGACAAAGGCAATTTCGCCGAGCACGAAATAGCGGTTGTTGTTGACGACAAAGGCGATAAAGCGGAACAGCGTCCGGTTTTTTGGGATAATCTTGAGCGAATAGAGCCGCTGGATGATAACGATGATCTGCGTAACGCCCAAAACGGCAACGGAGCCCGCCGCCGCAATGCGGAGTTCGAGTGCGCCGAGTTTTGCAAGCGATTTGTAGACGGCAAGAAAGGTGAGCGCGAGCACGCACAAGGCAAGCGTAAAGCCCAGCACGCGGAAAAGCACCAGCGAACTGACCGCGCTTTCACCGTAGTAGACAAATGCTTTTTGCACGGACGCCGTGAGCGGCACGTAATAGAACATTGACGACGCGATATAGGTAAAAAACGCCGCGGAGAACGCAGCGTCCGCATATTTTTTTTGCGGGACAGCGGCGGTTTTCTTCAATAGAAAGAATAAAAATACGGTAAAACTGACTGCAACCGGAATCATGCTCCAAAAAGCGAGTTGGGTGCGGTTTACGTAATTCGGGATTGAGCGCAGGATTATCGATACGACGCTTGCCGCAAGTCCTGCTAGAAAGGCGGAAAGCGTAAGCCGCCATTTATTCGATTCGGAAATAACTGAAAAAGAAACGGTTACAACTGCGAGAATTAAAATAAACGCCGAGGCACTGTCCATAACCCGTACAAAAAACTTTAAGATATCAAGCCTCCTGATTAAACCTGTTCAAAACAAAATTATCGAACTCAAAAAATAAGGAGCGAAAACTCATTCCGCTCCTCATGGAATTTTTACATTAAACGACTCATTAAACCGAAGTCCGCATTACCACTGCGGGCCGGCCCATTCAAAATCCGGCCATTCAACGATAAGCGGTTCCGTCCAGAAGCGGCCGGTAACGCCGGTTTCCGCATCGACGTGCAAGAGGTAGTCATTGCCCGGCGCCTTGATTTCAAACTTAACGTTGTACATACCGAGCCCTTCTTCGAACTTCATGTTCGCGCCGTAGTGCGGGCCGTCGCTTGCGTTCATCGGCATAAACGCAACTTCCTGCACTTTGTCAGAACCGTGCTTTTGAACGTAAGCCTTGACGTGCAGGTACGGAACAAAGTCTCCCGCGCCGTAACCGAGCGCAACGCCCATGTCGTTCGCGCTGATGTCCGCTTCCACGTGGCAGTCGGCATCATTTTTCGCAAGGCTGTTTCCCGCAGGTTCCATATCGACCGGCTGGAAGTACACGCCGCCGACGTGAAGCGGGCCGACGTCCATTTCATCGCCGAACGGGAATTCGTCAAATCCTGCAGCCTCATCTTCCGTAGGCGCAGGCGCCATTTTGTCGCCGCTTTCGGACATCATCTTTGAATTATCCGCTTTTGAGCAGGAGGCAAAGACGAATGCAAATGCCGACGCCGTTAAAACTACTGACAATAACTTTTTCATAAAAAAAGCTCCTTATAAAAGATTTATATTCTAATCGTAGCGATTATAATATCCCAAATTGCTCGCTCCCCGACAGCAGGAGAAGCACCCTGCTCCGGTTTGCGTTATGCATTGCCGGAAGAATCTTTCAATTCCTGCGTGAGTTTTTTATTCTTTTTGACCGACCACGCAACCAGTCCCGCCGTAATCAAAAGAATGATGAATTGCGGAACAATGCTTTCATACGTCGCATAAATGCCGAGCAAGTCGACGTTGAAATTGCCCATCCAACTGACCGCGGTTTTGGGCACCATACCGGCTTCCTGCAATTCGCCGACGCCCTTTCCCGTAAACGAAAAGCACATGACATACATCAAAACGCTTGTTACGATAAAAAACGGCTTTAAAGGAAGTTTGACGCTCAAAAATCTGAACGCAAGGAAAACCGCCGTAAGCACGAGAACGGCAAGAAGAATTGCCAGCCACATCGCAAGCCGTCCCTCCGCGCCGTCAACCGCAACGCCTTGAAAGAACAAAATCAATTCCGCGCCCTCGCGCGCGACCGCGATAAACGCCGTAAAAATCAAAAGCCACTTGTTGCCGGTCGTAACCGACGTTTCGACTTTCGACTTAATGTATTTTTCCCAATTCTGCGCTTCCGACTTTGAAAGCATCCAGTTGCTCACGTAGAACAGCACGATGACGGCGACAAACATCCCGATTCCTTCAAAAATCTCGCGGGCGATACCGCTCTGCGCGCCGGCAATAAGCCCGAACAGCACCGCAAGAATCACGCTGAACACAATCCCGAACGCGCCGCCTGCATACACGGTCTTAACGTATTTGTTTTTGCCGGTCTTGACGAGATAGGCGATAATCGCCGCGATAACCAAAATGGCTTCAAGCCCTTCACGGAGCACCAGCACAAACGACGCGATAAACGTCGCCGCCGTCCCCGAGCCCTTCCCCTTGTTGTTGCCGGACGTTCCGTCAAGTTCCGCCGCGTCTTGGTAGAGCATCTTAATCAGCATATCCTTGTGCTCTTTGACTTCCTTGGCATCCTTGTCGCTTTTGACATTTCTTCTATATTGATAGAACGCGTTTTCCACCGCCGTCTTCCGCGCGCCGGACAGATAACCCATCGTTATCTTTTCCATTCCCTTCGACTCGTAATAGCGGAAATACGCCGCGTTGACTTCCGCGTACGCCTCTTTATTCTTACCCTGCGTATACAAATCGTACGCGTTGTTCAAATGAACTTCCATTTGTTCGACGATACTCGTCCATGTAGAATATTCTTTTTGCGCTTGAGCAAAGACTTGTAATTGGAAAACCGACAGCAGAAGAATTGATATAAAAAAACGGAATTTGGACTTCATATATACCTTCCGGATGCTTCTTAAATTAAAGTTAGTGTATGTTAACTCGGAGGGAAAAGTCAAGACGGGGAGAAAAATTCGGGCGATCTGCATTGTTAAAAACTTGCAGCGAGCGGCGAGCAATCAAGTCTTTCAAACTGCATAACAACCGCCCGCCAAAGAATAAAACGACATTTTCCCGCGAGTTTTTCACAGAAAAACTCGGGCAGGCGGTATTCTGCATTATCTTTCAAACTCAGTAATAACCGCCTGCCGCCGCCTCATTGCATCTTAACTTCGTTTTTCAGCGGCTCGCCGGCAAAAAACGCTTTTATGTTTCCGAGCGTCGTTTCGGCGATGTTGCCGAGCGCGTTCGTCGTGAGGAACGCCTGATGCCCCGTAATAATGACGTTCGGGAACGTCAAAAGGCGCGCAAGAACGTCGTCGGTGAGAACATGCGTTGACCAGTCGCCGAAGAAATATTTGCTTTCTTCTTCGTAAACGTCGAGCGCCGCGCCTCCGATTTGGTGATGCTTGAGCGCGTGAACGAGCGCTTTAGAGTCGATAAGCGCGCCGCGTCCCGTGTTGATGATAATCGCATCGCTTTTCATCGTCTTCATCGAGTCGTGATTGACCACGTGCTTCGTCTCTTCGGTCAGCGGACAGTGCAGGGAAAGCACGTCGCTCCGCTTAAAAATCTCTTCAAGCGACACATATTCAATTCCCTTTTCCTTTGCCCATTCCGCGTTCGGATACAAATCGTAGGCAATCACGTTCATGCCCATTCCCTGCATCAGAGCAGCCATCGTCTGCCCGATTTTTCCCGTCCCGAGCACGCCGGCAGTCAGTCCGTATAAGTCGCGGCCGGTCAATCCTTCTATATTAAAGTTCGCGGTTTTCGTGCGGAGATAGGCTTGCGGAATGTGGCGCGTCAACGCCATGAGAAGCGCAATTCCGTGCTCGGCGACGGCATGAGGCGAATAAGCGGGAACGCGCAGAGCCTTAATTCCCGCCTCAGCGGCAGCCGGAAGGTCAACGTTATTAAAACCCGCGCAGCGCAGCGCAATGAGTTTGACGCCGCTTTCTTTCAACTGCGCGATAACCGCCGCATTGACGACATCGTTGACAAACACGCACACAACGTCGTACCCGCGGGTCGTCGGCGCCGTATTTTCATTCAATTTGAATTCAAAAAAATCAATATGATACCCGAAAGTTTCATTTATCTTGCTAAAAGAGGTTTTATCGTACGAATGCGTATCGTAAAATGCAATTTTCATCGGCTTCTCCTTAAAATTGCTGTACCATACAGTTTTTTCCGCCGGATTGCAACAAAACGCAAAATTTATAATCGGAAGAATCAGGGCGCAAATCGGGGCGGGTGCTACGGAGTTTTCAAATATAACTTCTTTCCGCCCCTACACGTTTTTCTGTGAAAAACGTGAGTAAAATAGGTATTTTTAGACTCCTGAATTGAAGGGCGCAGCCGGTGTTCGAAATCGGCTATCCGCTCCAATTGCTGCCGGCGGCAGAGAAAGGCGTTTGAAAGACTTGACGGATTTGCCGCCGGCGCGAGTTTGCCGAGGGCAAACTCGCGTAAAAGGGACTTCACAAACATTTTGCGGGACGCAATTTCCGCTTCTATCCGGCGCAGGCTCAGTTTCCGTCGCTTGCGGGATCTCCGAGTACGGAGCGGAACCGCCCGCAAGTCCGCCGCGTTTCCAGTCCCCCGTTGGATGACAGAGCGCGGAATTCCGGCTATAGTCCGGTATGACTTCAGATTTTTTAACGAATATACAAGTAGTCGTGTTCGACATGGACGGCGTGCTCCTCGACACGGAAAGCATTTCGCTGGAAACATGGAAACGCGCAGGCGCGGAGTTCCACGTTGCCGACGCGGAGAGCGTTTATCACAACTGCGTCGGCACGAATATCGCCGATACGCTCATCTTTCTCAAAACGCGGTTCGGCGCAGCGTTTGACGCCCGCGCCTTTCTGAGCCGCACGTCAGAACTGTTCGCCGAAATAGAAAAGCGCGACGGCATTCCGCTGATGGACGGCGCCAAAGACGCGCTCGAATATCTCAAGCAAAAATACCGGCTCGCGCTTGCCTCGTCCACAAAGCGGGCGACCGTTACGCGCCAGCTTACGGAGGCGGGGCTCATCGGCTATTTTGAAACGCTCACCTGCGGCGATGAAGTCGCCCATTCAAAACCCGACCCTGAAATTTACGAACGCGCCTGCGCTTCGCTTGGAATCCCGCCGCGCCTTTGCGCCGCCGTTGAGGACAGCCCCAACGGCATTAAAAGCGCGCACGCCGCGGGACTTGCCGCAATCATGGTACCCGACATAATCCAGCCGGATGACGCGCTTAAAAAACTTACCGCGCGCATTCTGCCGTCTTTGCGGGAAATCGGCACGATTTTATAAAACGCATTTTATTTCAGTCATCCAATCAAGAAAAAAAAGGGAATTTTTTATGGAGAATTTTACCGTTCGGCGATGCACACCGGCGGACACGGCGCGCATTATGTATATCGGAGAATTGACTTTCCGCGAAACGTTTGCCGACACGAACACGCCGGACGACATGGAAGATTATGTGCGGACGCATTTTTGCGAAAACCGCGTTGCCGAAGAATTGTCCGCGCCGTTTTCGCACGTTTACGTTGCCGAATGCGGGACGGAAACCGCCGCCTACATGAAACTCAACTTTCCGCCCGCGCAAACGGAAACAGGATACGACGGTTCGCTTGAAATTCAACGGCTCTACGTCGCTCAAAAATACAAGCGAATGCATATCGGCTCCGCCTTAATGCGTCAAGCGTTTGCCGCCGCGCAGGATGCCGCCCTCGATTATATTTGGCTCGGCGTTTGGGAACACAACGCCGCCGCGCAAGCCTTTTACGCCCGACACGGCTTTACGCGCTTCGGCGAACACGACTTCATACTCGGCGCGGACGTGCAAACCGACTATTTAATGAAAGCACCGACGGGGACACGTCCCTGCAATAAGTTTTGACAGCAAAATATCGACGGGACAGGGGACGCTTGGCAGTACCGCGCGGGCACTCATATGGAAATGCGTTTACGGCAACGAACTTTGTCCGGCTCGTTTACGATTCCCGTCATGCAATCGACAGAAGAGACCTTCTTGACGCGATTTTACTATGTCTGCGCTGTACGCTTCCATCGGAAGGAGTTTTCTTTCTTCGCGCCGTTGTAATGCCGCGCACACGCCCCCCAAATACGCAATGCCCACGTATTGCAGGCATTGCTTCCGTAAAAAAAATTGCGATGGTAAGCTCTTTTTCCGCACTGCTACGCCGGCATTCACACATAGAAATTCGACAGGGAAGACAAATCCGGCAGCGCTTCAGGCAAGTTTGACACGGCGAACAATACTCGTCATCGTTTTTACAAATGCCGCATCCCCAGAAGAAAACAATGCATTTTCACCGGCAGATGGAATAACAACACCCCAATGCTCGCTTCCGGCTCCGCTTTTATCCATGCGAGACGCAAAATAACGCTGCAAAACGGCATCGGCACGGTTAAAATAAAAAAGACCTTTATACGCTAAAGGTCTTTTACGAAAGCAACAATCTACGCCGTCAAAATCTTAATAACTTCGGCTTTATCCTGCGTATTGAGGATTTGCTGACGTTTGTCGGCGCTTTTGAAAAGCAAACTCACTTCGGCAAGGAACTGCAAGTGCGGTCCCGTTTTATTGACGGGAGAAAGCGTCATAATAAAGATTCTGCACGGCTCCTGATCCAACGAATCAAAATCGACGGGGTTGTCGGAAATACCTATGCAGGCTACTAAGTCGGTGACGGAATCCGTTTTTCCGTGCGGGATTGCAATTCCGTGTTTCATACCCGTAGACATTTTTCGTTCACGGTCAAGTACACATTCTTTTGCGCTGGCTTTATCCGTAACTTTACCGGCTTTAACCAAGATTTCCAGCATTTCGTCGATTATCGCTTCTTTTGTAGTCCCCTTCAAATGAAGACTGACCGTATCGGTTATTAATACTGTTTTCAAGTCCATGTGATTAGTGTATTTACTGTTTTACTTTATGTCAAGAAAAAAATTTTGTTATTATTAGAATCCGTATACGATGGACGACCGCGCAATCGCCAGTCGGCATTTCACGATTGTTTGCGAACGCGTCTGCCCTGCCTCATCCGGTTTCACACAAAAGACGTTTTGTGTTATTATCCGTCTCATTATGACAGACGTACAAAAATTCCATTCGGATATACGGCGTTCAATAAAACACAGCCGCGCGGAAAAGAACGGCCGCTACAACGTACAAGAAGCGTGCGAAGACATCGTTCATCTGTTTTCTCATGAATGCGAATATACGGTGCCGAAGACGCTTGCCGCGTCCGTTGCCGAATACTGGAAAAAAGAATATATCGATAAGGCGGACAATGCAAATATCGACTTTGTACAGGACAATCTCGGAAAACTTGGCGCGATGCTTGCGTTTTTGGAAGGCTCCGATGAAGATTCCGAGCTGCTGACGCAAAACGATTGGCGCGCGCTTGCCGAATTAGTCAACTTTGAAGCGGGCGATATGGCGGTAGAAGTCCTGCAAACGCTGATGAATATTTTGATAAGTAAAAACGCCCTCGACTAAATGTCTTCCTTTTTAGACGGCGCATATTCTTCCTGCGCGCAATGCCCGCGTACGTGCGGCGCGGACAGATCAGGCGGGCGCACCGGATTTTGCCGCGAAACGCAGGAAATCAAAATTGCGCTTGCCTGTCTCCACTTCGGCGAAGAGCCGCTTGTTACCGTTCACGGCGGCAGCGGAACAATCTTTTTTACCGGCTGCACGCTCCGCTGCGCATTCTGCCAAAATTACCAAATCTCGCAGCAGGGAATGGGGCGCGCCGTTACGCAAAACGAATTTACGGAAATCTGTCTCCGTCTGCAAAACGCCGGCGCGGAAAACATAAATCTTGTTACCGGAAGCCACGTCATTCCGCTGTTGGCGCAATTCATTGACGCGGCGCAAAAGGCGGGCTGCACGCTTCCGTTTTGCTGGAATAGTTCCGCGTACGAGCGCACGGAAACGCTCGAACTTTTAAAGCCCTTTGTAAAAATCTGGCTTCCCGACTTAAAAACGCTCAATTCCGCGCTTGCAAAGCAACTTTTTGCGGCGGAAAATTATCCTGCCGCCGCAGCGGACGCGATCCAATGGATGATACGCAATTTTCCGCTGGAAACGCGCAGAGTCCCTGCGCCGTATGCTTACCGCGACGGGGAAAACCGGCTTATTCCAGTCGGTACGGTCAAGGAAAAAATCACGCAAGGCGTTATTGTGCGCCACTTGTTTTTGCCCGGCAGATTTGAAGAGACGGCGGACGCGCTGGTCTGGCTCAAGGAAAACGCGGATTCCAAAGCGTGCATATCGCTGATGTCGCAGTACACGCCGGTACCCTTTGCCGAAGACGAAAAGCGGCTGCAAAAACGCAAAAACGCGCTCCAAGCGATTGAAAACCGCCTCGTAAACCGCACCGAAGACGGAGATTTACGCGATTTAATAGAAGCGTTCGACTTCGATTTGCTTTTTTACCAAGAACTTTCCGACGATACGAGTTGGCTCCCCGATTTTTCCCGTCCCCAGCCGTTTTCCAACAAATTGGCGACTCCGATATGGCATTGGAAATTCGGGTTTGCGGAAAGTCCTATCGTCAATACGTCCGTATAACGCGAAAATCAAAACACAAGTGCGCATTCCGTGATATAATACCGCCATGAAAAGCGCTAACACCGGAAAAAAAAGCGGACGGCACAGCCCCGCACAATCGACAGGAATAACGGTTCCGCTCGGAGCCTTATACACGGAAGAAAATACAGTCATCGGAGAGTACACGGCGATTCCCGCACTCGCGGACTTCGCAAAAAAGTCGGGATTGACGGTTATTCAACTTTTGCCCGTAAACGACACGGGAACGCACTCATCTCCCTACAGCGGACTTTCCGCATTCGCCCTTCATCCCATTTACATCGACATTCACGCGCTGCCGGAATTCGAAGCGGCGTCAAAATCCGATAAAAAGTTCGCCTCACTCTACGCGGACATGATTAAAAAATTCCCCTGCGACAAAAACAGCCGCTACGACTACGCAGGAATTCTGACAGCAAAGACGGAATTGCTAAAACGGCTCTACAAAACGACCGACACGGCGGCAAACGCTGCTCCTTCCGCTGAAATTGACGCGTGGATTGCAAAAAATCCGTGGATAGCCGACTACGCGGTGTACAAAAATCTCAAAGATAAGTATGAACAAGCCTCGTGGAAGGACTGGGAAGAAAAAGACCGCCGCTTAAAGGACGGCGAAATACAAAAACGGTGGAATGCCAAAGGCTCGAAAAAGGCGCATTTGTTTTACGCGTGGGTGCAGATGCGGGCGGCAGAGCAGTTTAAGGCGGCGGCGGACGCAGTGCGCGCGCTCGGCATTACGCTTAAAGGCGATATGCCCATCCTCATGAACGAGGACTCGTGCGACGCGTGGGCGCTGCCGGACATTTTTAATCACAATCTCCGCGCAGGCTCTCCCGTCGACGGCGAAAACCCGACGGGACAAAACTGGGGTTTTCCGACTTACGACTGGACGCGCCTCAAAGAACGCAAATACGATTGGTGGATTGACCGCTTAAAGAGCGCGGAACAGTATTATGGCGCGTACCGGCTCGATCACATTTTGGGATTTTTCCGCATTTGGGCGATTCCTGAGCGCGAGACGACTGCCGTTTTGGGGCGCGCCGTGCCGTATGCGGCAATTACAAAGGAAGAATTGAACGCAAACGGCTTTGACGACGCGCGGATTCGCTGGCTTTCCGAGCCGCACGTTCCGACCGGCGCGATTGAAGACATCACGTGGAACCGCGAGACGGCGTGCGCGATCTTGAGCCGCTTTTCCGAGCGTATCGGCAGCGAGGAGTTGTGGCTTTTTAAGAAAGACGTGCGCGGCGACAAAGATTTTTACGAAGCGGACTTGAGTCCGTTCTGCGCCGAAGACGCCGCGCGCCGCGTAAAAGACGCCTTGTCGCAAAAATGGCGCGACCGCGCGCTTATTCGCGTTGAAGAGGGAAAATTCGTTCCGGTGTGGACGTACAACGCGTCTTCCGCATGGCAGTCGCTTTCCGCAGGCGAACAGGAGACGCTCCGGCGCATTATGGAAAACGCCGAGCGCGCGCAAAATGAACTCTGGGAGCGGCAGTCTGATGAAATCCTTTCCGCGCTGACAAACGCCGTCAACATGATTCCGTGCGGCGAAGACTTGGGCGCAAATCTTCCGTGTCTGCCGTCCGTCATGGATAAAAACGGCATTCTTGCGCTCCGCGTAATGCGCTGGTGCCGCAAATGGAACGAACAGCCGGAGATGCCGTACACGCCGCTTGCGGAAATTACGCCGCTTTCCGTCGCGACGACGTCCGTTCACGACTCTCCGACGGTGCGCCGCTGGTGGGACGAAGACAAGGCGGCGTCAGCCTTGTTCGTGCGCTCAAACCCTGAGTTTTTCTTCAATGACACGAACAACTGGGACGAGATAAACCGCGCCGCCGCCGCACCATTCTCACCGGAAATCGCGGAAAGTTACCTTAAAACCGTTGCACAGTCGGCAAGCGTCTGGTGCATTCACCCGTTGCAAGATTATCTTGCGATGGAGCGCGCCTATTGGCTTTCCGACCCCGACAACGAGCGCGTCAACATTCCCGGTTCCGTCTCCGAATTCAACTGGACGTACCGGATGCCGGTTTCCGTCGCCGAACTTTCGGCAAATCAAACGCTGATTCAAAAAATCAAAAACATAGCAGAATTGCATGAAGGGAGAAAATCATGAGCGTTTCCTACAATGAATTTCACGTGGGCAAAACGGTGCGCGACGCGTGCGGTTTTGACGAGCGGCTTTTTGCTTCGAGCGGCAACGCCGTTTTTACGGACTTGCAAAGCGTCCGGCGTTTTGCCGAAAAACTGAACGCCCTGTTCGATGAGCGCGGCGAGCACGAAAAGCGCGTCTCCGCAGGCGCGTTAAACGCAATGGGACTTATCGACGAGGTTTTCCACTACGTTTGTATGCTTTTCAGACGCGATAAAGAGTCGTCCGCTTTTACGGCGGTTCTTGACGCGCTCGATTCTCAATTCGGAAAGGCAAAAGTCGATTCTCTGCTTCTCGACTTTTCACGCGAGTTTCCGCCCGTCGAAGTCTATCAGGGGAAAATCACGGCGGAAGAATATCTTGCAAAGACCGCGCTCGACGCGGGGACTGGAAAAACGCGCACCAACCGCGAGCAAACGCTTGAAGAATTGATTTTGCTCCGTCTCGCAAACGAAAATCCCGCGTTCCGTCCCTTTGCGCTTTTATTTGACGACTCGGAACTTTCCAAAAACGCAGTATACGATTCGGCATGGGCTGCAATTCAAGTCGAATTCAAAAAAATGCCCGCTTTCGGTCCCTTCAATCACGACTTGATAACCATGCTCCGCGAACCGGTCGCATTCAGTCCGAACAGTCTCAAAGGACAACTCGACTACATTCGGCAATATTGGGAGTCCATGCTCGGCGACTTGCTCAAACGGCTTTTGACCGGATTCGACACGCTCAGCGAAGAAGAAAAAATGGGCTGGCGTCCGACGAACGGAGGCGAGGTGAGCATGGAGCCGTACAACTACGACGGCTTGATGAAGGAATACGAACGATTCAGCCCCGACCGCGAGTGGATGCCCTGCGTCATTTTGATGGCGAAAACCGTCCTCGTGTGGCTCGACCAACTGACGAAAAAATACAAACGCCCGATTACGCGGCTCGACCAGATTCCCGACGAGGAATTGGACGCGCTCCGAGACGAGGGCTTTACGGGGTTGTGGCTCATCGGGCTGTGGGAACGCAGTCACGCTTCCAAGCGGATTAAGCAGTTGTGCGGCAATGCGGAGGCTGCGGCGAGCGCCTACAGTCTTTACGACTACAATATCGCCGCGGACATCGGCGGCTGGGACGCGCTTTCCAATCTGCGGACGCGGCTTTGGCAGCGCGGCGTGCGGCTTGCTTCCGACATGGTTCCCAATCACACGGGAATGGACTCAAATTGGGTCGTCAACAAGCCCGACTTGTTCGTTCAGCGGCGCGACGCACCTTCCCCGACCTATTCTTTCAACGGCGAAAATCTTTCATGGGATCCGAACGTCGGCGTTTGGCTTGAAGATCACTATTACGATCATTCCGACTGTTCAGTCGTCTTTAAGCGCGTGGACTTTAAAAACGGCGACACGCGCTACATCTATCACGGAAACGACGGGACGGGAATGCCGTGGAACGACACGGCGCAAATCGACTTTTTGAATCCCGCGGCGCGCGAAGAAGTTATGCAGGAAATCCTGCACGTTGCGCGGAACTTTCCGATTATCCGCTTTGACGCGGCGATGGTGCTTGCCCAAAAGCATATCCGGCGCCTCTGGTATCCGGAGCCGGGACACGGGGGCGACATTTATACGCGGAGCGAAACCGGTCTTTCCAATCAGGAATTTGAAGCGCGCATTCCCAATGAGTTTTGGCGCGAGGTTGTCGACCGCGTTGCGCGCGAAGTGCCGGACACGCTTCTTTTGGCGGAAGCGTTCTGGATGATGGAAGGCTATTTTGTCCGTACGCTCGGTATGCACCGCGTGTACAACAGCGCGTTTATGAACATGCTCAAAAAAGAGGAAAATCAAAAATACCGCGACACCGTCAAAAACACGATTAAATTCGATCCGCAGATTCTCAAGCGGTACGTCAACTTTATGAACAATCCCGACGAGGAAACGGCGGTTGCGCAGTTCGGCAAAGGCGACAAATACTTCGGCGTCTGCACGCTGATGATTACGATGCCCGGTCTTCCGATGTTCGGACACGGACAGATTGAAGGTTTTACGGAAAAATACGGCATGGAATTCACGAAAGCCTACCGCGACGAACAGCCCGACCAAGATTTAATGAATCGGCATTGGCACGACATTTTCCCGCTCATGAAAAAACGCTATTTATTCGCGAATGTCGATAACTTTTTGTTCTACGACGTGTGGGATAACGGGCGCGTGAACGAAAATATTTTTGCGTATTCCAACGGCGCGGGAAGCGAACGCGCAATTGTCTTCTATAATAATAAGTACGATCGCGCGCAGGGCTGGATTAAACAGTCGTGCGAATATGCGGTCAAAAACGGCGACGGCGTCGAAATGCGCACGCGGACGCTGGCGGACGGGCTTGGACTTTCCGCCGATGACGACAAGTTTATGATTTTTCGCGAACAGCGGACGGGTTTGTGGTACGTCAGACGGAGCCGCGAGATTTTTGAACGCGGTATGTTCGTCGCTCTCAACGGCTTTGAGTACCAAGTGCTCATGGACGTTCACGAAGTTGCGGATATGCCCGACGGACGCTACCGCATTCTCTGCGACGCGCTGCAGGGGCGCGGCTGTTACGATCTTGAAGTCGAATGGCAGGAAATCTGCTACCGCGATTTGTATCTGGCGTTCTCCGAATTTGCCGCTGCATTCCTGCCGACTGTTCATGCGCTTTTTAATCCCGCCGACGGAAAAATTCTTTCCAGCGCGGAAATCAAAGCGGGAATGAAAACGCTGCTTGCCGATTCGGAAAAAGCCGCCGTGCGCTTTTACGTGACGGCGAACGGATTTGCCGGAAGCGGCTGCAAGATGCCGAAAGAAAGCGCGCAGTTTAAGGCGCTTACGAAAATGCTTGACGTGTTGGGAGCCGTCCGCGCGGCGAAACTGCCGAAAAAAGCGAAAGACGCGGCGGCGGCGTTGAAAAAAGCGAAGACTGCGCAGGAATTCCTTACGATTGCCGCCTCAAACGTCCCGAATCTGCTTGAGCAGCTTGCCTGTTTTGCGCTCGTCAAAGACTACGCCGTTACGGGACTTGCCGAACGCTGGGCGCTGGCGCGGAAGTTTGCCGAGCATTTTCAAAATGCAAAACTGCTTACCGGAGATCTGCGCGGCGATTTGACAAAACTCTTTGCGCTTGCCGAGCCTGCCCGCAACGCTGTTACGGAAAAAGACAAGAAAAAAGCGGCGTTCGCGCTCGTCAGTCCGCTTGTGCAGGGCGAAAAAGCCCCGCTGCTTTCCGGCGCGAACCGCTACAATGGCGTAACGTGGTTTAACAAGGAGACGGCGGACTTGAGCCTTATCTACGCGTTTGCCGCTGCCGCCGTGCTGACGGACGCCAAACGCGAAGAACCCCTGCTGAAATTATACGCGGCGGTGCTCGGCGCAAAAATCAAAGCGGAATACAAATGCGAAGACTTTGTAAAACCGTTTTTGCCGCCTGCCGCTAAAAAGTCCGCGAAAAAAGCCGCACCGAAAACGAGCAGGACTGCAAAAAAGGCGGCAGCGGAAAAAGCACCCCACAAGAGCAAAGCCGAAAGCGCGGACGACGACAAAACCGTAAAACCTGCGAAAAAGCCGTCTAAGAAAACGACAAAGTAAACGCGACTAGAAAAAGCGCACCCCGTCCGGCGATGTAATGCGTTCGGGCGGGGTTGTTTTTGAAAACAAGAAAAACGAATGAGAAAAAACACCATGCACCCAGCAGACGAATTGTTTTTTGAAAAATTACGCTGGAAAATATCAATGAGTATTTAGGCTTGATGGACTCCATCCGCTCTATTTGCGAATACAACGGTTTTGATTCGAACTTTGATATTGTCGAAGATTTCAAAAATCCAGACCTGCCGGAAGGCGGTTGCGCGGAAAACAATGTCGTACTCGGCGTAAAACGCAGCAGCGACTACAAACCGTGCGTTTGGATTCAGTATTATGAGCGCTTTTTGAACGAAGCGACGGTCTTTCTCGGTGAGTTTTACGTCGATAAAAGCGAGCAAGGCTCCGGCATCGGCCGCACGGTTTATCAGCATCTTGAAACGGACTAGAAAAAGTCGGGATTTACGAAAGCCGTCCCCAGTGTCGATTTGAAAAACGCTGACGGGATTCTGTTTTGGATAAAAATGGGCTTTAAAACCATCGACTTTGCATTTGACACCGGCGGCGGAGGGAAGTATTACATGCTGAGGCTCTACAAGGAGATTTGAGGGAGCGCGAGAAAATGGGTATTCTATCGCGCTGCCGCGTTTGACGCGGTTATTACCGGAAGCAGGGCCTTTTTGCCCCTACTGTTTAATATTCCGATTGCTCTAATGAATAAAGCATTCGGAACGTTATTATTTTTCAATTACGCTTTTGCCGCTTCGCAAAAGTCCATCATAGGTTTTGTAAGATTTCTTGATAATTCATTATTTAAATTCAGCAGATCCGCCGCAGGCGTATTCTTCAGTACGGGGCGGCTCAAGGGGATCGGTTCGCCCAAGAAATAGTAGATATATTTCTTATCCTCGTTATTACGCATATCCAGTCCGCATTCCCATTTGAAAACCAGTACATTACCGAAGACCTTTTGCAGCCGTTCGCGCTCTAGAGCAAACGTTTTTATGGCGTCTTCAACGGTAACATCTTTAAGTATAAGCAGGACGGGCGAATACCAGCAAATACCGTTTACCCCTGCTTTTTCTTTTGCAGGCAATGTAAAATACGGCGCAAAAAAAATCGATGTGTTCTGACGCAGGCGTGTCTCTGCGGTAGATGTTATGCCCGATAAACCGCTGCAATTCTGCCGTATATCCGACATCTTGAATTAAGATATTTTTGTCTTTCATGGAATCGAATAAGTTTATAGTCTAAAACTCCTTTAAATTACAAAAATTTTTCGAATCGCTAAAGCGGCTATACGGTGCAGTTTCATTTTCAAAACTGAACTGCACCATACGACACATTTTGCCGATTCGGTTTTGCCGCATACCGCCTCGGATGGCGGTGATACTAACCAGAAGCAAGTTTTTCGAGCGAAAAACTTGTCGTTAAGCCGTTGTACACGGATGTACAACGGCTTAACAGGCTGCTCAACCTCACAGGCAAAATGTGTGAACTCTAGGGGCGACAAGCCACACGAAAGCCAAGACTGATGCTGCTGATGCCCGGGATGCTGCGGTGCCGAAACGCACGAGAAGCGTTGACCGCATTGTTACCCCAGCTGCCGCCGCGTAAGACGCGGAGATTACCGGAAGCAGCGCCCGTAGGATCCTGCCCGCCTGCAGGCGTACTATTCTCATACCAGTCCCAGCACAATTCCCATACGTTCCCGCTCATGTCATACAGCCCGTAT
>JBQNBN010000051.1:0-21169 GCA_052169915.1 Treponema sp. | reverse complement strand
GACTAACTGCCGCCACAACCAGCCACTTAGCGGGCTTTTACTTTGACGGCAAAAAAGACAGGGGCTTTAAAGTCCGAGACATCTCCAAAGAAGAAACGCTCAAATTCCTAGAGCTTACGCAGCAGCATATCGTAAACATGATTTATCCAGTCGGCTCGGTAATGCTGACCTTTTACGAGGGCAGTCCCGCCAAAAACTTTCCCGGCACGGAATGGAAATATATTGCAAAAGGCAAGTATCTGGCGGGAATCGGACAAGGCGAGGATAAAAACGGCAACGGAGGAATTATTTACCCGAATGACACCCATAATCTCGGCGAATATATGCACCGTTTGACGTATAACGAAATGCCTGAGCACACGCACATTGTAAACGTCAGCAACAACGGCAATCCCGACGGCAAACGAGACCGTTCGAGCGGAGCGGACTGTCAATATTGGCACACGGGCGATAACAACACAAAACAGCGTTTTAATACGACGCCGGAAACCGAATCAGCCGGACGGAAATCCTTTCACAACAATATGCCGCCGTATTTCGGCGTGTTTGTATGGCTGAGAACAAAATAAGGGGGACATATGGAAAACGAGGGCAGCATTCAAACAATCAACTACCGGCTGGATAAACTGGAAGAAACATTGTCGCGGCTTAAAGACGTGATAGTCAACGACCGCTTACAAGAAAAGGAATTGAAGGATATTAACTCAAAATTGACCGACTTAACGGCAAAAGTCAACGAATACGAGAATCGGCTCAAGGAATTGGAAATGCAGCCGGTAGTCTCTCAAGCGGCGCGCTGGAAACAAATCATCGACGCGGCTTTTAAGTTTGCAGTCGGTGCGGGACTGTCTTACATCGCCTTAAAATTGGGATTGAGTAAATAGGGGGAAAACATGAACAAGGGAATGCAGAAAACAGCATTGGAAATCGGCAGGTACGGGTGTTATTTTTTGTCGATTGTGGAAGCGGCGGAGAAAAAGACGGGTAAAAGTTTTCCGATACTGCCTACTTTTTTAGACATGAAAAAGCGCGGGTACATCGGAGAGGACAGTTACGTCCTTGCGCCCGACCGGATTATGAGCGAATTGACGGGAAAGGCGTATGCAGTCCGCCATGAAAGCCGCAGTTATAAGGCGAAGGACGGGGAAATCGAGATTTTGCGCTATGAGTGGCGGCGGAAGGGCGAAACATCGGCGCACTTCGTACTCGGAGACGGAAGCGGGCGCGTCGCATTCGACCCGCTTGACGGCGCGAACACGGTAAAAAACGGCGTCATAGAAAGCAAGCGGATATTCACACCGCTGCGTAATGCGTAACAGGGGGCGGAAAGTCATGGAACACAAAGACGAAATAGACGCGGCGGACATTCCGGCGGGATATGCAAAAAAGCGCAGCAAGTTTCACAGCGCAAAATTGTGGGTTACGGTGTGGGCGGTTGTCATGGTGAGTTTTATCGTTATTGCCGACCGCACGGATTTCACGGTAATCGCGCAATGGCTCTGCGGCGTACCGCTTGCCTACATCGGCGCGAATGTCTGGCAAAAGAAAATCTATGCGGACGGAAGCCGCGAATAGTCTGCAAGGGGGAGACTTGCAATAAATGAGGTTTACGAACGATGAAAATCTACATAGCCGGAAAGATAACGGATAACCCGAATTATAAAAAAGAGTTTTTCGCGGCGGAACGGGCATTACTCAAAAAAGGGCACAGCGTTATGAACCCCGCGCGCCTTTTGCCCTGCAAAGAGTTTACCTATGCGGACTACATAAGCGTATCGCGTTCAATGCAAGCGGTGTGCAAGGCGGTATTGTTTTTGCCGAATTGGAAACTTTCCAAAGGCGCGCTGGACGAATACGACTTTGCGCATGAAGCAGGGCAAAAAGTATTTTTGAGCATGAACGATATAGCGAAAGTCAGGGAGCGGGACTAAATGAGTTTTACAGGGATTTTGTTTTTGATTATCGCTTTTCTTATTGCGACGTTATTCGGCGTCTTTGCAGTCAACGGAGCGGCAAACAGACGGAAAGAAAGGCGGGAACAAGAGAGGAGAAAGAAACATGAACAGAGGACAGCGCGCATTCACCAAGAAGCGGCGCGGAGGAATGAAAGCATGGAAACCGGCGATAGCACTAATGATTTTGACGCCTCTATTGGCGTCTTGCAGGAGTTTGCCGGAAGGAACAAGCGCAATAAGCCGCCCGACAGTCCCCGACCCGATAGTAAACGGGCAAAGCATCGTAACGTTCGACCGTGAGACGGAAAAAGTCTGTATGCCCTTGTGGTACTGGAAAAAGGTAGTCCGCTACATCACCGGCGCGGAAGCGGCATTTGATTTAATGGATAGTGAGTAATTCCAAATTGGAAAAATGACTATATAAATACCATTTAACCTCCCAAATGTTTAGGCGGGGGCGTCGGTAATTCCGGCGTTTCCGCCTTTTTTATTCTCCCTGCGTTTAATGCGAGTTTTGCCGCAAGGCAAAATCTCGGGGCGGCGGAAATGCGTTACGTCTTTCAAACTTGTTTTTCCGCCGCCGACCGAATGACTATGTAAACGGGTTTTGCCTATTAAGGGTTGAGGCGGTGTGTGTACTTCCCTACCGGTATGCGCGCCGTCTCTTTTTTAGGCAAAGATAATGAGGGGCGCATGATGACGAACGAATTACAGAAAACGGCATACCCATTAAAGCCGCCTCCGCGAAAAAGAAAGGTATTTCGCAAAAGGGCAAGCGGTATGCACTACGACAATCTACCTGAAAAAATACAGGCGATAAAAGAAAAGTACAAAAACGGCGTACCCGCCGGAGAAGTCAAACGCTGGATTTTAGGAAATGCGCAGCGAGAAAAACAAAAATGACTATATAGATATGGCGGTGCGGCGCGTAATCCGCAAAAACCAAAGGCGGCAGGCAGAGCCGTAAAACAATGCGTAAGAGGTAAAACATGAAGCGGGAATTTTTAGAGGGCTTAAAACTTGACGCGTCTGTCATTGACCAGATTATGGCGGAAAACGGCAAGGATATTGAGCGGGAAAAAACAAAGACGCAGGCGGCAGAAACGGCGGCAAAAGAGGCGCAAGCGCAGCTTGAAAAGGCAAATAAAACGCTTGAGGGCTTTAATGACTATGACCAAACAAAAGCGGACATAGAAAAATACAAAGCCGAAGCGGAAACCGCTAAAAAAGAAGCGGCGGAAAAAATCGCGCACCTTGAGCGGAGCGCGCAGGTAAAAGACTTTTTAAGCGGCAAGAAATTCGTAAACGACATTACCCGCGACGCGCTTGCGGCAAAACTTGCCGAGCAGCTCGGAAGCGATGAGGCAAAAGGAAAGTCGATTGACGACCTTTTTACTGCGCTGACCAAAGACAAGGAAAATATCCTTGTCGATGACAAAAAGCCTACCCCGCCGGTAGTCGGCGGCATGAAAGGCGCGGGAACTGCGCCTGACGACGCGCGCGCCCATGCCCGCGCGGTAATGGGCTTGCCGCCTGAAATAATCGCGGGCGGTTACTATTGCTTTTTACAGATATAACTTTGTACCGCCCGCTGCGAGTTTGTCTTTCGCCAAACTCGAGATTAAACTTTGTTCCAGTCTCACGAGGACTACGCAAAAGTCACAATTTAATTTATTCCGCATTCACAAAGCCTTCGTCCAAACACAGCAACGAGATTGCTTTAGGCAATCTCGGGTGGACTGCAAAACCAGTAAACGATGTAAAACAACGTATGTGCAGTCCGCAAAAAGTCGATTTGACCAATGAGACGGTCAAATGCGACTTTGACAGGGGGCGCGTCTTTACGGTTGACGCAATGGATAACGAGGAAACGGCGGGCGTTGCATTCGGGCGTCTTGCCGCCGAGTTTATGCGCACAAAGGTAGTGCCGGAATTGGACGCGTACCGTTTTGCAAAATACGCGGGCAAGGCGGGAAAGAAAGAAGCGGCGGCGTTAGCGGACGGCAGCGCGGTAATGAACGCGATAACAGCGGCAATTACCCACATGGACGACGCGGAAGTGCCGGAAGAAGGAGCCGCGGGCGGTTACTGCTGCTTCTTACATACATAATGGAGCCCCACCCGCTACGAGTTTGTCTTGCGCCAAACTCGCGGGTAAACATGATTTCATAACGAGTTTTGCCGTCAGGCAAAATATCGGGCGGACTGCAGGAACCGTAAACGCTTTAACCCCCGTTTGTACAGTCCGCAGGCACACGGTTACGAAGATTGTAACGCCCGAAGAAAATCAAAAGTCTGACGGCTGGCTTTTCTTCTACCGTTCGTACGGTATTGCCGACACGCTTGAAAACAAGGTAAACGGCATTTACGTCCATACGGCGGCGTAAAGCGGGATATTGGAGTGAGGGAGCCGCTGACATTTGTGCGGCGGCTTTTTTTCTAGCAAAACGGGGGAAACCATGCGGACAATCGGAATTATTGAAGATGAGGCAGAACCGAAAGAGCCGAATGAGGGCAAGGCAAAAGACGCTCCGAAAGACGGAGACAAGTCCAAAGACGGCGCGGGCAAAAAGTAGGAGAAGCGCGCGGTGTTTGAAAAAGTCAATTTTGCCTTTTATTCCGGCGAGTTGGGGCGGACGGCAATTCCCGATGAAGAGGCATTCAATCAATACGCGCTTAAAAACCTGCAATTCGTGAAGGGACTTGCAGACGACGGCTTAATAGTCGAGCGTGAGGATGACGGCATTGATAAAGCGGTGTGCATGATGATTGAAGAAGACTATGCGGCGGGCGGAGAGACGCGGGCGGTTATTATGGAACGTGACAGATACAACGGAGACCCGCCCGCTGCGAGTTTGTCTTACGCCAAACTCGAGATTTAACTGTATTCCAAATTCCCGAAGTCATATGCCAGACAAAACAACGAGATTGCGAATAGCAATCTCGGGCGGACTGCAAATTCCGTAAACGGTGAAAAATAATGTATGTGCAGTCCGCAAGTGGAGCGGGACGGCGAAAAGCCTTGAAGCGAAAAAATACGCGTGGCTTAAAGCGTTTTGCTATATCACGAACGGACGCGGATAACGGGGGAGAAAAATGCACATTCCCAAACGCTTGCTTATCCATTCGATAATCTTGAAGCGGCAGACGGGCATTGACCGCGACCGTAACCCCGTCTATGAGGAAAGCGAACTGCATTGTGTCCGCGTCGGAATCACGCGGCGGGTACCTCGCGGGCGGTTGTTATTGCTTTTTACAGACATAACGGAGACCCGCCCGCTACGAGTTTGTCTTACGCCAAACTCGAGATTCACCCCTATTCAAATCTCCTAAAGATACGCACTGGACTCAGCAACGAGATTGCTTTGGGCAATCTCGGGCGGACTGAAAAACAAGTAACGGTATACAGCACCGTAAGTTCAGTCCGCATGTACACGGTAACGGGCGTAACGCCGTACTATGCGGGCGGCAGAGGCGTTTCCCATTATGAGGCGGTGCTTGAATGACATTTGACGTAAAATCGGAATTCCACGCGGACGATGTACGCGCGCGCCTTACGGAAAAAGTACATCGGGCGCAAATGAAGTTAGACATTCAGATTGTAAGCGACTGCGAATATTTTGTGCCCAAAATGAACATGAAACTGCGCGATTCCGGTATTGCCAAAACGGTAGCCGGAAGCGGACAGGTGCGCTGGACGGTTGATTATGCGCGCCGCCAATACTACGGCGTGAACTTTGACCATTCAAAAAGCCGTAACCCGAACGCAACGGCAAAGTGGTTTGAAAGCGCAAAGGCGCGGAAAAAAGAAGATTGGCGGAGGCTTGTAGAAGATGAAATCAAACATTGCTGAACGTATCGGCGCATGGGCGGAAGAAAAAATCGCGGGCGATTGCTATTGCTTTTTACAGATATAACTTTGTACCGCCCGCTGCGAGTTTGTCTTATGCCAAACTCGAGATTAAACTTTGTTCCAGTCTCACGAGGACTACGCAAAAGTCATGATTTAATTTATTCCGCATTCACAAAGCCCTCATCCAAACACAGCAACGAGATTGCTTCAAGCAATCTCGGGCGGACTGCAAGACCAATAAATGGTGTAAAACAATGTATGTGCAGTCAGCAATGGCGCAGTACATCGACACGGACGCTAAAGGCTATACAACCTATTCGGCGTCGATTAAATGCACATATCTTGAACAATAGGAGAATAGTATGAGCGTAAACGTAGGAAATTTAATCAACAAAACAAAAATCGTTCCTTTCTTGAACAAGGGGACGGACAGCGCGCCTGAATGGCTGCAAATCAAAAAATCGACATCGTTTAATTTGTCGATGAACCCGACAACAAAGTCGTTTTCTTTTATCAGCGAGATAAACGAAACGGAAGAAGTAACCGGCTATAAGCCCGCGCTGCCGCAGGAAATCGTCATGTTTAAGGGTGAGCCGGATTATGACATGGTTTTTGATTTGTTGTATCACCGGTACACGGGGGCAGAGGCGCATAAGCAGGTTTTAATTGCATTCTACCAAGAGGAACGCAAATACACGCCTGCAGGCGGAGAGGAAAAAACGATTTTCATGGGCTGGCTTGTGGACGCGCTTGTTAAGGTGAACAACCTTGACACGGAAAACACGCGGGCGGCAGAAAATGGAGATTGTATAAATGAAAAATTGCATTCCGCCCGCTACGAGTTTCGCTATCGCAAAACTCGCGGTTTAACTTTATTCAGTCTCCACAAAACTCTCCTATAGACAAAACAACGAGATTGCGAATAGCAATTTCGGGCGGACTGCAAAACCAGTAAACGGTGTACACGATGTATATGCAGTCCGCGATGGCACAAATTTCAAGCCTTATTCAAGGGACTGCACGACACCAAACTAAACGAAATCATCGGCTACCGTCTTTACAAGCAGACGGGCAAGAAGAAAAGCGACTATGACCGCGAAAATCGCGGGCGGTTGTTATTGCTTTTTACAGACACAACGGAAACCCGCCCGCTGCGAGTTTGTCTTACGCCAAACTCGCAGTTTAACTTTATTCCTTCTTCACAAAGTCCATATCCGAACACAGCAACGAGATTGCTCTAGGCAATCTCGGGCGGACTGCAAGACCCGTAAACGATATACAACTATGTATATGCAGTCCGCATGGGACTTGCCGGAAGATGAGGACGACGGCGAAGATGAGGCGTTAGCGCGGTTTGAAGCGATGTTGTATTAAAACGAGGGATTAGAAAAATGGCGGACGACGGCGAAATTGTTATAAACACAAAGATTGACGAAAGCGGATTTGACAAAGGCATTCAAAACCTTTCGCAAAAGGCAAAAGAAGCCGGCGGGGCTATTGAGGCGGCGGCGGAAAAGTCCGGCAAGGGGACAAGCGAAGCCGTCAAAAAAGCAAGCGACGAGGCGGCAAAGAACACAAAACAACTTGAAGAAAGCCTGAAAGCCCTTGAAGTCGAAGCGGGCGCAAAAGGGGAAGCGGTAAGCGCGCAGGCAAAATATAACGTCTATCTCAAATCTTACATCGACCTTTTAACCAAGTCGAACGGCACAATTCAAAAGGGAATGCCGATTGAGCAAAAGCGGCTTAAACAATTAAAGGAAGCTGAAAAAGCCTTAAAGCAAGAGGCAAAAGCGGCAAAAGAAGCGGGGAAAGCCTCTAAATCTTTAACCTCTGTTTTTCAAGAAAACGGGGGAGCGGCGGCGGGGTTTGCCGGAAAAATGCAGAGCCTTGCCGCAACAGGCGGACCGGTTGCAGCGGGTATTACGGCGGCAATCGCGGCGGCGAAAGCCTTTATCGGCGTCTTAAAAGAGGGAACGGAAGCCTACAAAGTGCAGGAAAAGGCGGAAGGAGCATTACAAGCCGCCGCCGCAAACAATCCCTATCTTTCTACAGAAAGCGTCCAGCGGCTTAAAGACTACGCAAGCGAATTGCAGGGCGTTACGAATTTCGGCGACGAGGGCACGATTGACGTTATGGCGCAGCTTGCCGCGTCAGGACGAAGCGAAGCCGAGATAATGAAACTCATCGGCGCGGCGTCAGACTACGCTGCGGCAAAGCACATCAGCCTTGAAGCGGCAGTCGGAAACTTAAATAAATCCTACGGCGGACTTGCCGGCGAATTAGGCGAACTGTTCCCCGAAGTCAAAGCCTTGACCGAAGAGCAGTTAAAGAACGGGGAAGCCGTCGACATCATCGCTAAAAAGTATGCAGGGTTTGCGAAAAACAGCGCGGACGCAAGCATCCAAGCAAAAAACGCATTCGGCGACTTCATGGAAAGTATCGGGCGTATAGCAAAGCCCGCATTTGACGGTCTTGCGCGGCTTGCAACGGCGGTATGGACGAAAGCGGGCGACGCCATGAACGCATTTAGCGATAAACTGGAAGAAAAAAGCCGCACATGGGAACACGGCGGTATCCATAAAGCCGTTGACGAGGGCGTAAAAGCCATTAACACCAAATCAGTTGCCCCTAAAACATGGAAAGAAAAGGGCGGAGAGCAGGCGCAGACAACCGAATATCTTGAATGGCTAAAAAAAGAATTGGAACTGCGCAAAGACTTAAACAGTGAAGAATCGCAGGCGCTCATTCTCATAAAATCCGAATTGCGCCAGCGCAAGGCAATTATCGCAGAAGAAAAGAAACAGGCGGACGCAGAGGCGGAGAAAAAAGGCAAAGCCAAAAAGACCGCCGAAGAATACATCGCAGAAAGCGAAAAACGGTTAAAAGAAAACTTAAAACTTCTTGAAATCGAAGCGAAAGCAAAGGGCGTTGCGGTAAAGGAACAAGACAAATTCAACGTTTATATGAATTCCTATGTCGACCTTTTGACCAAAACCGAAGGGCTTATCACGGAAGGAATGCCGATTGAACAAAAACGGCTCGCGCAATTAAAAAAGGAAGGGCAGGCGGTAAAGGAAGCGGCGGACGCGGAGGAAAAGCGGGCTCAGGCAATAAAGTACGCGCAGGAAGCCGCGCGCGCATTGGAGAGCGTCAAAGTTACGCTTACGCCGGCAGAGGATTTACATAAGTCCATTGAAGAACTCGACAAAATCAAAAAGAAAATACAGGAAGTAAGCGAGGAAGAAGTAAAGGCGGCGCAGAAAGGGCAGATAACGCAGTTATCGAAAGCCGAGTTAATTGCAGGACTTGAAAAGGCGCAGGAAGCCGCCGTCACAGAAAAGTGCAGAACAATTCTAAAAACGGAAGAAAGCAATTATTCAAAATTAAAAACAAAGGCGCAGGAATTAGCCGACTTCAAAGAAGAACTGCGGCAAACGGAAATAAACGGAGAGTTAGACAAGCAAAAACAACTTGAAGAAATCGATAAAAAGATAGCGGAAACGAAAGCGGCGCAGGCGGCGGAAGTTTTATCCGTCATCAAACAGTACGTTGACCAAGCCGCGCAGATTGTCAAAGACGCTGCCGACCTTCGATTGCAGTATATTCAAGCGCAGTCGAAAAAGGAACTTGCCGAAGAAGAAATGCACTACCTTAAAGGCGAAATCAACGAAGAACAGTTTGAAGAACGCAAAACCAAAATCAAAAAGGACGCGGCTCAGGAAGAATATAAAGTCCGTATGTGAGGCGGGCGGTTATTATGGAACGTGACAGACATAACGTAGTCCCGCCCGCTGCGAGTTTGTCTTTCGCCAAACTCGCGATTTAGCGGTATTCATCTTCCTCGAAGACACACACTAGACCAAACAACGAGATTGCGAATAGCAATCTCGGGCGGACTGCAAACCCCGTAAACGGTGTAAAACAATGTATGTGCAGTCCGCAAATGAACGGCAAAGGCGGCGTGGCAAAAGGTACGAATGTTGTCATCAACAACAGCGCGGCGAACATCGTCAACGCACAGCCGCGCATTTCTCAAGGTGAAATAGAAGTGATGATTGACGCGCGCGTAAACGAAAGTCTTAAAGACGGACGCTACAGCACTTCATTGAAACAAGCGGAAAACGGCATGAGCGGGGAATACTACGGCATTTAGGGGGCGGATATGGCAGCGGAATGGAGCGAACACGTCAATAAAAAGTTTTACGGACAGGACGGAAACTATAAAGACAACCGCGAATCAATCGAGTTTAAAAGCGGGCGCACGGTTTACTATCAAAAAAACAGCGCGCCTAAAAAGACGCACGCCCTGACATTGAGCCTTGCCGACACGGGCACGGCGAAAACGGACGGCAAAACCGAATTTGAACATTTCCTTTATTGGTACGAACATACGATTAAAAGCGGCACCATTCCCTTTTACCTGCCGGACATTATCACCGGAAAGGGGAAAAAACTCTATCAACTCAAAAATCCCCCGTCATGGAAAGGGCAGCAATACAAGGAAATCGCACTAACGTTAGAAGAAGTCTAGAGTTGTCTACAAAAATGCAATAAGGAGTGCGCATGAACATTTATAAACAACTTGCAGAGGGCGGCGGGTATAATCTGCCCTTCCTTTTGCATATTTTTGACCCTGCCGGAAAAACGCATATTCATTTAATCAACGATACCGCCCCCATGACTTACAAGGGACAGCGGTACGAAGCGGCGTCTTTTAAATACGCGCCGGGACAGGACGGCGACGGCTCATTATCTATCGGAGTGCAGGCGCATGAAAACCTTATTGACCTTGTAGAAGATAACAGTGCGCTCCGCGTGGAAGTTATCGGCGTATTCAACGGCGAAGCAGTCGAAGAAACCGGGCAGTATAAACACCGTTACGGGCAGGCGTCATGGGACGGCGCGCGCCTTGAATTAAAAATGAACAAGGACGACAGGGGCGGCATGACCTTTCCCGCCTTGCTTTTCAGCACGTATAACAACAGGGGCAACGCATGAAGTACGACGACTTATTAAACGCGCCTTTTAAACATCGCGGGCGGGATAAAAACGGTTTTGACTGTTACGGCGCGGTTTTGGAATGTTGCCGCCGCGCCGGTACTCCGCTTATTGACGTATTTTCCGACATCAAAAGCCTGCCCGCCGAGCGCGTAAATGACTATATCAAAAACGGCTTAAACGTCAGGCGCATAGACGCCCCGCGCGTCGGTGCGATTGTGCAATCGACCTATAAAGGCAATGCGCACGTCGGCTATATCGTAGCGCGCGCTCAGGTTTTGCACGCAACCTTTGACAACGGCGTAAAAATCGCCCCGCTTGCCGCTTTTATGAATCCGACTTTTTACGAGGTTATAGATGATACCAATGACGCCGGTAACGAAAATAATTAAAGCGACGTTGTACCGCTCCCTTTCAAATGAAGCGACTGAAATCGAACTTGAAACGGGAAAATCCATTGCGGAAAACCTGCCCGCAATCGATTTTGAAAATGCTATCGTTATCGTAAACGGAAAACTTGTCCGCGAGCAGCGCATTGTAAAAGAAAGCGACATCGTAACAATCCGCATAACGCCTTGCGGGGCGATGGTCGGCATCGGCATATTTTTAGGTTTCGTTTTGCTTGCCGGAGCCATTTACGGCGGCATTGAACTCTACAATATGAAACTTGCGGCGGAAAAGGCGCAAAAAGAAGTAGACCGCATGAAAAAGATGATGGGTAAGCGCGATATTGACAACCGCCCCTTTTTGCGCGGTGCGTCCAACACCGTCGCAACGGGCAACAGTCAGCCCTACATCATCGGCAGGCATTTAATGACCCCGTATTTACTTTCAAAGCCCTTTTACAAACTTGAAGGAGAGGACGGCGGAAAACAATACACCTATTCCATTCTTGAATGCGGATTTAACAAACAGATTTTACAATCCGTTTCCATTGACGACGTTACCATTAAAAAGTTTTCCGATACCGCGCCGCAGCAGGGCGTTTATGCGATTGACGAAGGTATTTTTGCAGAGGACGGCGTAATAGAAATTTCTCAAAACGGGGAAATGCTTAAATACCTTCCCGAATTGAATTACAAAGTCGTTTCCGTTTCTGCAAATGACGAAATTGTGCGCGACGTTGACATCAAAAAACATCCCGAAAGCAAAAAGCACCTTACCTACACGCTAGACCCGCACGCCATGAGCGTAGACGCGGCTATTACTTTCCCGAATGGACTTTATGCTTATAACAAAGAGGGCGACAAATTAAAAACAAAAGTAACGATAACGCCCCAATATTCCCTTGACGGCGGTAAGAGTTGGGAAAGTTTTACTTTCAACAACAACGGCGTTATGACCAATACCTTTAACCGCCTTATTTCTACCAAAGCCCTGCGCTACGTCGCCCATCACGATTTTACCCGCGCCGACTATAACGCCCTTGCATTCAATAAGCAAAAGGCGATTTTGCTCCGCTTTTGCAGCGACGGAAACAACAACGGGCAAATTAAAAACGACTGTTATTGTCTGTATTATCAATGCGTTTGTTTTGACCCGAATGTCAAAGGCGAACTTACCCCGTGTAAAGTTGTCGAAGACCGCGAACGCGCATTCTGTACCACAATGGGTATAAAACTCAAAGCGTCGGCGCGAAACGAAGAAAAATTAAAGAAAATCAACATCATCACGCAGGGCATTGCGCGCGTATGGGACGGCGCAAAGTGGAGCGCGGATAAAGTACCGACGCGTAACCCCGCCGCATGGGCGTTAGAGATTGAAACAAGCCCCAGCCACCCCGCAAGCCGTTACGACGACGCGGAATTAGACATGGAAAGTTTTGCCGACTTTTACGAGTTTTGCGAAGCCAACAAGTTTACATTCGATTGGGTTATTACGCAGAATGCTAAAAAGGACGACATCTTAAACTACATTATGAACGCCTGCGGCGCGTGTCTGTACTATGACATCTACGGCAGGCGCGCAATCGCAATCGACAGGAAGCAAGAAAACGCCCTTGCCGTTTACAACGCGCAGAACATCATCAAAATCAGTAACCGCAAAACATTCGCGCGCCAGACCGACGGACTGCGCATAAAATTCGTCAATTCAAAAGACGATTTATTCCAAGAAGATACCTACCTTGTCATGGGAGAGGATAACGGCAAGGCGCGCGAACTGTCCTACGAAAGTCTCATTAAAGACGTAACGGTAACCGGCATTACCGAGCACGAGCACATCGTAAAGCACGCGCGCCGCCTTATGGCGATTGAAGCCCTGCGCCCCAAAGTTACCACGATTGAAGTCGGCAACGAAGGGATTTTTTACACGCCCATGTCTAAAGTCCTCATTCAAGACGACTGCCTCAAAATCGGACTGGGGAATGCGGTTATTTCCGAATGTAAGTGGCACGGCGGACGATTAAAAAAAATCTCCTTGAATGGGACGGTGCCCGTTCCCGATGCGGATAAAGCGTACGGCGTTATTGTCAACTGTTTTACCCAAACCGGCGGAATGCCCGTCGCAATCAAAGTGGAAGCGGACATGGCGGGCGACGTCAGCGAGTTGACGGTCGTGAGCGCGGTGCGCATAAGCGACGACGCAGTCCCTGAAGCGGGAAATGTTTTATCGTTCGGCGAACTTGACGCGGACGGCGGATTTACGCGTATCACAACGCCCTACATCATCTCAGGCATTAAACGCAATGAAAAAGGCTTTTCCCTTGAGTTGGTCAACTACCATGAAGCGGTTTACAACGCAGGCGCGATTCCCGAATACCACAGCAATTTAACGCGCCGGCAGGGAACAGAGCCGCCGCCCATTCCCAAAGACTACGGCGTTACGCACGACGAACTGCAAAAAGCGATTGCCAACATCGACGGCACAAAAGCCGCGCAGGAAGCGGCGGATTTAATCGTTCACGGACTGCGCTTTTCCGACACGCACAAAATCCGCGACGTGGAATTAAGCCTGCCCGACATCTTAAAACGCATTGACAACGACGCGCGCACGCTTAGTTCGTCAATCGAGATGAGCGAAGAGCAGATTTTATTAAAAGTCGAAGATACGGCGGAAGGACTGCGTTCATTCGTTGCCATTACCAAAGACCAAATCCTTGCCCAAGCGCAGGACTTAAAGCGCGAATTGACCGGCTTATTGGCGGTGCAGGCGGGCGCGGTTAAGGCTATGGTAGAGGGCGGGGGCGCGGCGGGGCAGTTGGCATTAAGCCTAGAACTTCCCGCGATGATTGATAAAAAGACATATGCCAAGTTCGTAGAAAAATGCGGCGGAGCCGAAACGGTAAAAGTGTACGCCCGCCTTGACGGTACGGACTATTACGCCATACGCGGGGACATAAGCGGCAAGCCCGTAAAAGAGTTATGGGACAAGGCGGTTAAGGCGGGGTTATTGGCGAGCCAAATCCAACTGAACGCCGACCAGATTGTTGTGCAAAACGGAGACAAAACCGCCGCCGCCTTTATTGACGGTAAACTCCGCGCCGCCTGCATTGACGCGGAAAATCTCATCGTCCAGCAGTTGAAAATCGACAGCGACAAGCAGAGCAATCAGGATTTTGAAGCCTACTTTGACAAGACGCGCGGCTTGCAGATTAGGAATCAGGGCGCGGATATATTGAAGATTGACCCAAAAACGGGAGAGGCGTTTTTTAGCGGCAGAATAAACGCAACATCCGGCTATTTTGATAATATCGTTATATCTGGCAATTCTGTATTCAAGGGCGATATTATATCAGGACCGTTAGAACTCAATGATAGAAACCCTAGTCAGCAAACTGAAATTTTCAAAATCAATAAAGGCGAATCATCATCTAAATTATACAGATGGCTGGAAAGTAAAAAGGGATTGGGAGGAATGCACGGTGCAAATATTGTCGTTGATGGGTATGCGGCAGCATATTATGAAACTTATCCCGGATATAAACAGGCTTGGTGGATGATGCAATTTTATGATAAAGATTTAAAACTTATTAAATTTAACGGAAATGATTTTGAAGTTGATTTTGATAATCAAGGAACGCCGATTAGCCATACTATTCAAATAGGATTTTACAATCCTACCGGCAAGACGTTCAAACTGCACAACCTACCCACAAACGAGCCGAACCAAAGCGGTGCGATATGGGTAGATGCCGGAGGATTTTTACGGATTAAAAGGTAGGAATAATAATCTCGCCGTCAATTTTATTATTGTGCCAAACATTGGAGCGGTGGTGTTGCCATTCATAATAATTTGCTAATACTTTCCCCTCGTTTGTTATAAAATCAACGTGAAAACGATTGGAAACTTCCGTTTTGGAACGATATACTTTTACCGTTTTTACTGTTTCCGTTTTTGTAACGGTCTTTGTTTCTCCAAGCAAAACAGCAGACTCGGTTCGCTCATACGTTCCATTTACGGAATACTCTCCTTCAGCGTGTTGCGAAATAAAAGTATTGTAAAGTTCCAAAGCGGTTGTTCCTTTCGGAAAAACATACTTACCGGTTTGCATAAATTGACTGACGTCAACTTTTGTAAATGAATCTCTATCATCGCCATCATCAAGTTTGCACGCAGTAAGCACAAGAGACGATATTAAAAGTACAAATAAAAGAATTTTCCGTTTCATAACAGTTTTACACCTCACCACATACTAGCACACCCGCACGCTAAAAATCAAATGCAGGTAGGTGCAGTGTGGAATGACAAAGGAACGCTAAAAATTGTTACTTAATAATTTTTGGGAACTATACGGCATTCATGATAGATTTTTTTATCTATAAGGTAAAAATAGGAACTAAGATATTTATATTTTGTAGTATCTAAATCTTTTATATCAGTAGAGTTTTCCATATCTGGCGAGAAGTAATTTTTACCAGCAGGGATAGTAATTGAAACAGATTTTATAGTAATCGATATGTTATCGTTTGTATAGTTGCTAATATACCATCCTTTATTTTCCGGAGTTAATGGAGCAGTACACGAAAATAATAAGAATGTAAGAATTGGTAATGGTATAAAATAACGTTTCATAGCTGTATTCTATTTTAATTTTTGCTAAAAATCAAATGCAGGCGGATTATTGTAGTTGCACCTATAGCGTCTGTCGTCCCCTTTATAATGAGGACGGCAGAACAACTATTCTCTTTCCTTTATCACCGCAGCCTAAATCCGACGGCAACATAGAGTGTAGACGTAAGCATAAAATAATCGGCAATACTTTCGGTTATCGCGCTTTTAGAACTCCCTTTTATCGCCCCCGTGTATTTTATATCGGCAAGCAAAAGAGTCGCCAGACGCATATCAAAATCAACGCCGTAACGCAAGTACACTTTATTTATTTTGTGCTGCATTCCTATATCTGCCGCAAGTCCTGCCGAATAGCCCCAGCCGGATAATGTCCATTCCACATTATAAACAGAGCCTGAGAACGGTATTTTCTGTTCAAATTCCGCACGGAAAAAATGCACATCGACCGCAAACGAGGGGATAAATACGAATTGCATATTTTCATTGATATTGAACAGCGTAGGATAACCGAGCCGAAGCGGCATTGAAAAAAAGCGGGTATTTATGCCGTCGACACCGGCTTTTTTCAATTCGTCGGTATTCAAATTGCGGTTACTGGACACATCGCCGACAAAGCCGATTGAGGCATATATCCCATACCGGCAAAATACGAATATGACTATCCTAACCCGACTATTTATTTATGCCGGCAAACCGAAGACGGTAAATGGCATTCAAACATTCCTTATTCAAATCGCGATAACCATAGAAACGGCGGCATAATGGATATTGCCTATAGCCCCAAATTGGACGTTTTCAGTATTTGCGGCATAACCGGCGGATTTCTTACGCGGGACGGCATAACAAAATTGGGTAAGGGAGCAGGCAACGAAGCGAGCCGCGTTATTTGGAGCAAGGATTTAGAGTTGTTTTGCTATGCGTATAACCATACTTACAAACAGCGCGAACTTTTTCCTGATAAAGGAATTACGATAAGCCGAGACGGTATAACGGAAAGCGGACTGATAAAGTTCCCGAACTCTGCGAGAGTGCAGGTTACGGCTTGCGACGGCATCGGAAAACTTATTGCGATTGTCATACTGAAAGAAAAACGAAAGAGCAGCGACTGGTTTGAACATTCCGACGTGTATGTATCAAGCAACGGTATAAATTGGAATAAAATCGGTTTTCAGAATGCAACGCGTTGTTTTTGGTGCGAGCATTTGCAAAAATTGATAATTGACTCGGAAGGCAATTTGTACGTCAGCGAGGATTTAGTTACGTTTCGAAAAGTGTTTGCAGCCAATTATCAAACACACTACGGCGGCATGGCGTATAGTCCCAAATTGAAACGCTTAATTGTATTTATGAGCCAAAGTTCACTAGGAACGAACATTTTATATTCTTCCGACGGGAATGCATGGCACAATCATTTTCTGGGAGTTAATATAGACAGTTTCGGGTTATACTGGGATTCTTTTGCACAAGAATTTATTGCATATCCTTCGTATAGCAAAGACGGTTTAAATTGGGTGCGCTGGTGGAAACACGACCGGTATTTTTGTCCGATGTTTATTGCGCAGCAGATTTTGTTTTGAGAAAAAATTACAAACAAACGGCAAAAAATACGAAAAAAGAGGGATGAATATAGACCCTCTTTTTCCGGAACGGGAAATAAACCTATTTAAGCACAGCGTCTAAAATAAACTTACTGACAGTCTTTCCGCTTAATTTTGCGCGGCGTTTCAGTTCCGCCAATTCTTCCGGCTGGCAGCTGACCGAAAAAGATACGCGCTTTACTCCCGTCGGTTTTCTGCCCCCGCCGTGATAGCCGTAACCGGAATATTTGGGCTTATCGACTGTCTCTGCCATATTTTTTTCTCCCAGCCAATTCAGAGCCTAAAAAATATCCGAAAATGAGTCAGATGATTTTGTCGGCGGATAATGCTGACAAAATGCCTTTTGTCGCTATATCAAAAACCACATCAAGAATGAGAGCCGTAACAAGCAAAACGATACCTATTCTCCCTAGAACCGCAGATATTTTTGTTATTTCCATAATTGACACCACTGTAAAAGAATGGTAACCTAAACGCGTAGCAGTTTAGCAGACTGCTACGCGCCTTTGTTATCGAGTTGACAACCAAACAACGAAGTTAAAGATTACCTTCAAAAATGCAGCAAGACCTATTAAGAATTTGCCGCAATCTTGAAGCCAGGAGCCGCGTTTACCTCGCGGCTTTTTTCGTTTAGGCGATTTACGTTTCATCGCCTAACCTCCTTGACTTTGTTATATTACTATATTTTTAGTTTTATGTAAATACTTTTTACAAAATAGAAAAGTAATTTATCGAGAGGAAAAACAAAAGTAATGGAATGAATGAAGATTTATACACGGTTAATAATAACGGTACGTATCTGCGTTCAACCGACACCGTCGCATGGCAGTAGCCCGCAAACACACCCCCGTTGTATTTCCACAACGGGGGATGTTTTATCACCGCAGCTTAAATCCGACGGCAACATAGAGCATATCCCCCAGTATAGAACGATAGCTGCGCGCTAAAAATCAAATGCAGGCGGCTTGTTTATCTCCGCTCGCTTGTAGGGGCATTCTATAAGTACAATGCGATTTTTACGTTTCTTCCAAATCCGTTATTTATACTGTATTCATTATTCAAGAGTTTAATAAACACGTTATTTCTATTGCTTGCTAATTTGTAAATATCTTCATAAGAATATAATTCAATTCGTATGCCGTACGTTTCCGGCGCAGAAGTTTTATTCTTCCTTGTTACAAATGTTTCGTTGAAAACGTAGGAATTATCTAAAAACGGGATTTTGGTATAGTTTCCAGTGGTGTTATTTGAGCTTAACTCATTATAAATATCCGTAGTTTTTGCAATAATAATTCCAGTATACAACACTTTTCGAGGGTCTATCGTGGAACCGATAACACTTTCGGGATTGTTATAAAACGCCCCCGCATACCGCCTTACTTACGCAATCATTCCTTCGTTTGCATTGCCGCTATTATGCGCCGCCGTTGGTGATTTTAATTCAAGAATTAACAGTTCATTAACTTTTTCAGGATTATCCGTCCATAAATATATGTCGGATTTTGCCTCGCCTTGCTTTGAGCTTAATCCTTTTATCGTTTCAGAAAAAATAGTGAACTTATCATCAAGCAGCCAAAGATTATGAAGATGATTTATATTATCCGTATCGGACAATTTTGTTCCGCGTTTCAAAATTAAATTATGTATTTCTTCTTCTTTGTGCTTATTTTCTTCCCCCTCTTTATTAAATTTTTTAAGCATTTCGTGAAATTGCTCCAAAATACGCCGTCTGTGCTCAATATAAACATGTAAACTTGAGTTTATCAGTTTGTTAGATTCTTCTGTTTCTTTGCCGTCGCTTTGCCAGTACCTTTTTTCAATTTTGCTTTTTTCTTCAATCGCACGGTTAATTATATCTGTTGATTTTAATACTTTTCTTTCTGGTGTATTTTTTGCGTCAATAAAACATCTTAAAGAGCCGTATTTTTTTACGGTACTTTCTATATTTGTTTTTGTCTACTTTTTATTAGTTTCAATTTGATTTTTGTAGTATTCATCAAGCGTTTCATTTAACTTGTTTTGTATAGCAATAGCGTCAATCGCAGGTATTTCGATTTTATCGCCTTTGGAGTTAACGTATGCGTCAAAATATTCGGAAGTAACAATCCAATAAGTATTTTCCTGCAAATCTATATCGTATTCTAATACATTTGTTTCTAATTCCACTTGCAAATATCGCGCATAGCAAAGAACTTTATTATTGTTTTTTGAATTGGTATTTTTTATAATCCATATATTAAAAGTATGCGGTATATCTTCTTGTTCAAATGAAATAGTGAAATCTTTTTTTACAAAGTCAGCAACAAGGGCAGCGCGTTGTATGGTGAAAATTTCATCCGCATAATTGATATTTATAGACAGATTTTCAAACTCCATGAAAAACGATAAAAAATTATCAATAATCCAATCGCGCAGATTTTCAGCCTTAGGATTTTTTTCAAAAAATGTATTGGCTCGATTAAGTTTGTCTGTATTATGAATATTCAAAGTTACGCTTGTTTCTAATTCCGTATCTTCGGAATGCTTAATAGCCATCTTTTCTACATCAAATAATTCGTTTTCTCCCTGCGGATAAAAAAAGTTAATTTCCTTTACTTCTCCGTTTTTCTCTTTGCATACGGATTTATAATCAGCCCCATCGGTAAAATAAATAATTGCAAGCCGCCCCTGCCCTTGCGGAAAGAAGTTACATTGTATTTTATCTTGATTTTGATAATCTAACTGTGAAAAATATTTACGGTTTTCTTCTGTAAACCCCATGCCATTATCTTTGACAATAATTTGAATATTATCTTTCGTTCTATCTATCGAAATATCAATAAACGGTTTATATTTATTATTATTTTCTATTTTTTGCCGAATAACCGTAGAATGAATTGCATTTGCAATTACTTCGCGTAATACATAGCCGAATTTTCCGCGTGTATTTTTATACATCTTTTCTGCGCGAAACGTAACATCAGACACCTGTTCCATATTCAAATTACCCTTGTTTGTATATCCAATCATGCTTAAATAGTCATTGTACAAAATCGCTGTTTAAGCATAGCAAAGTATAGAGGAATATATCTGAAATATCGATAAAAATATAAAAAATATTTTCTGAACTTCCCGACTGACTATATTCGCAGAGGCTTTTTTATGGAAACAAAAACAACAGCAATGCAGTCGGATGTAAACGTGGAAACAGAGACGAATGCGGAAATGCGGACGGATACAATGGTTATACCCGCAAAGGATAGAATCATGATAACAAAAGCACAAATTCCGCATATAAAAGCGGGCATAACGGAAATCCGCCGTCCGTTGTTCACAATCTTAAACCGCTTATATTTGGGGCTTGATGACACGGATTTTAAGCCGAAAGAACACATTACCGCCGAATGTTTACAGTTGAGCAATCCACGATGGGCGAAATACCTGCATTTGTTGAGCGATGCGGGCTATATTGACGGCGTTACATTCCGTAAGTACGACATGGGCGAAGTCATCCAGTATTCAGACATCGCCATTACGCTTAAAGGCATGGAGTTTTTGGAGCAAAATACCGTTATGCCGAAATAACGCACGGGCGGCGGAGAATGCAGTATGAAAGACATAGCGCATTCCCGCCCGCTGCGAGATTTTGCCTTGCGGCAAAACTCGTATTCAATTTTCCTCACCCTCCGCGCCGTTCCAGCCGACAAAAAAATTTGGGAGGAAATTATAATTTTACGAGGACGGCATGAGACGGCTCAAGGATTGGTACACGTACA
>JBQNBN010000050.1:0-21735 GCA_052169915.1 Treponema sp. | reverse complement strand
AAGAAAATACCGCTGCCATGCTAAATGACAAATCGTACAAAGTCTTTTATAATGCATCTGCCTACAGTAAGGAGCGAGACAAAGAACTTTTCGCGCTTTTGCAGTATATCAGCAAAAAGCAAACCGGCAGCCCGTTCACCGACGAGATAAACAGGCTGGTGGAGCAAGCTAAACGGAACGAAGCGTTCAGGAGCGATTATTTAAGCATGAACTTACGAGAATACGATTTAAGACGCATGGGCAGAGAGGAAGGAATAGTCATCGGTGAAAAACGCGGTATGCTGACAGGTATAGAAACGACTAAACTTGCGAACGCAAAGAATTTTCTTGCAGAAGGTTTAAGCGCTGAGCAGGTTGCACGCTGTGTCAAACTTCCGATTGAAACCGTCCGTAGGCTCCAAGCGGAACTGCCGACCGTGCAAGACCAACAGTAAGTTTTGAGCAGCACTTGCTGCTTTTACAATACATCAAAAGCCTCGTTCGAGAACAAAGCCCGCAAACGGGATGTGTATACCAAAAATGGTGGGCGCTAACTAAGTTTAAGTCTTTCAAATGCAGTTTTTACCGCCCAACGTTTTCTGCCGCCCGCAAGTGTTTTTCAATGTCTTTGATAAGTTTGTATTCAAATGAGTCGCAGAGGGCAAGCCACGAGGCTTCCATGAGATCGGAGGAAACGCCGACTGTCGTCCAGAGGCTTTTGCCGTCGGTGCTTTCGATGATGACGCGGACGCGGCTTGCCGTCGCCGACTTTCCGTCGAGAACGCGCACTTTGTAGTCGGTGAGGCGGATTTTTGAGACGGCGGGGTAAAACCGCACGAGCGCTTTCCTGAGCGCAATGTCCAGCGCGTTGACGGGGCAGTCGCCTTCGCCTGCGGTAACTTCAATCTGCCCGTCGACTTCAACTTTTATCTGCGCGCACGCGTTGACGCCGTCCTCGGGGCGCGGATTGACGCCGTTCGTTTGGTAATAATGCAGCGTAAAAAAGGGCTGGTAGCGCCCGATGAGTTTCCGCGCAAGCAATTCAAAACTGCCGTCGGCGCCCTCAAACTGGTAGCCTTCAAATTCCAGCCGCTTCATCTCATTCATAATCTCTGCGACGACGGGGCTGTCTTTTTTTATCGTCGGATCGATTTTTTGAATCTTTTCGATGACAGTCGAACGTCCGGCGACTTCGCTCATAAGGAACACGCGGGCGTTGCCGACTTCTTCGGGCGCGATGTGCTCATACGCAACGGGATTTTTCAGCACGGCGTCGATGTGCATTCCCGCTTTATGACTGTAAGCGTTTGCGCCGACAAAAGGCAGCTGCGGAGCAAGGACGATGTTCGTAATTTCTGCAACCCGCTTTGAAATCTGCGTGAGAGACGAAAGATTTTCCGCCTTGACGCATGAAAATCCCATTTTAAGCTGCAAGTCGGGAATGACGGTCGAAAGATTCGCGTTTCCAGTCCGCTCTCCGAATCCGAGCAGCGTTCCCTGCACGTGGCGCGCTCCGGCTTCCACGGCGATAAGCGAGTTTGCGACGGCAAGTCCTGAGTCGTTGTGCGTATGAATGCCGATTGTGAGGGAAGGAAATCGTTTTACCGCGGCGGAAACGGCGGTTTTGCATTCGGTGATGAGCGCGCCGCCGTTTGTTTCGCACAAAGTGAGGACTTCAGCGCCGCCTTCTGCCGCGTGTTCAAGCGACTTGAGCGCGTAATCGCGGTCGTCTGCAAAACCGGTAAAAAAATGCTCCGCGTCGTAGATGACGCGCCGCCCTTCGGCTTTGAGAAAGGCGCAGGTTTCGGCAATCATCGAAAGATTTTCTTCAAGCGCCGCGCCGACAATCTCCGTCGCCTGAAATTTCCACGACTTTCCAAAGACGACAACCCACTCAGTTCCCGCCGCCAGCAGGTTGAGCAGGTTTGCGTCTTCGGCGCATTTGACGTTTTTCCGCCGCGTTGAGCCGAACGCGCACAGTTTTGAGACGGCAAGAGGAATTTTTTTCATTTCCTGAAAGAATTCCATGTCTTTGGGATTTGCCGCAGGATTGCCCGCTTCGATAAACGCAACGCCAAGTTCGTCAAGCGCGCGGCAAATATTGATTTTGTCTTGAACGGAAAAACTAATCCCCTCTCCCTGCGCCCCGTCTCTGAGCGTCGAATCCAAAATATCAACGTGTTCAGCCATTGAGCCCCCGCCTGCGGAGTGTGATGGGCGGATAATAGACTGTTTGCAGGAGCGTTGCAAGGCGCGTGTGTGTGTGTGTGTGGTGGGGGGGGGGGGGGGGGGGCAAGGTCTAATAAGTAGTTGAGCAATTTATAATCGGTAATTATCGCCGTTGTTGAGACTCTATTTGAATATTCCAAAGGCGGTTCTGCGTAACCGTAGGATGATAGAGTCAAAGTAGTAGAAGAGAGGTATGAAGAATGGATAATTATCTGGCGCCAAAAGTTACGTTTGAAAACGGTTACTTTACGAGTATGTCATCATCGGAGAATATACAGCTGTCCTGCATCGTCCGAAATTTTGCTTTCCGCTTGAAGCTATAGAGTAGATGCTGTAAAATGCCACAGACTTTAATGCAAAATTTATATCATAGCTTTAACGCAGCGATAAGTTCTTCTCCATCCATATCTCCTGTTTCAACAAAACCGAATGAGCTATATAGTTTACGTGCAACTTGATTTTCAGGTTCATAAGACAACCAACAATATTCAGCTTTTCCGCAAGGGAAAGTCTTAATAAAATCCAGAGCCAATTTTACCGCTTCTTTTCCGAATCCTTTGTTCTGATAAGCTTTATCAATCATCAGTCGCCAAAGATTGTAATTGCCCGTTGCTATTTCAGGTGCGTCATTCCAATAGTCATGAATACCAAAACCGATCATCAAAAAACCGACCAGTGTTTCACTGTCATATATCCCGAACGGAAAGGTATACCCATTTGCCGTGATTGTAATGTACGCTTCAATGATACTTATATCGTTAGCGGCAACAAAACTTTTTTGTTCTTCCGATACATTCAGTTTCAAAATATCCCAAATGTTTTTTCCGTTCACTTTTTCCAAATGAAGCATAATAATATATCCTCTTTATGTTTTACCTTTTATGAAAAGCTCTTTCAGCGGCATAATGCAGTTTTTGAGAAACATTTTCAAATTCTAAAGTCCAAATCGATTCATCGTATTTCCATTCAAACGGTGTTTTGTAATTTGTCCAAATCTCTTCTGCGCACTCATTCATCCGCTCTACCAATGCAGAAATTCCCAAATCCTTGCCCGCTAAGTCCATCATCAAATGCCAGTTGTCCAAATCGGCGGGGTTTCTAGTATGGATAGACTTCCTCCGTGGAAGATAATACACAAAATCGCTTGTATCGAAAGGAAACAGCGTATGACAAAGCGCTATTTCGTAGATGTCTTGTGCGATGAGAGTAGGCAGCTGCTTGTCGTCATAACCGAAAGTAGAAACATACAAAAAGCCGCGCAAAATGCCCGCTAAATTTCTGCAAACGGGGGCGAAGGCATATTTCGACACTTTAGTTGTTATGGCTCCGTTCCATATAAAACTGATAGCACTGTCAATCTCTCTTCTTCTTGCCTGCACGTACTTTATCTTTTTAAACCGCCACGCATACATCAGCTCCAAAGAATTATCGATGACATATAAATGTTTATCTCTTTTTTCCTCCGCCGTGCCGTTCAGTTCCGCAATCCTCATAACAGCCTGCCTCCAAAACGGGATTAAGGTTTTTACCCATTCGAAATACTGCAAAAAGAGGTCATCGGGTTTTTCTTTTTTGAAAACAGCTCTCATCTTTGTAAGTTTTACCATATTTTTATCTCCTTATGTTTACTGTTCTGTATCTTCCCAACCGTCATTTTGCTTTTGCCGATTATGCTTCATAATATAAGCTCATAACCCTTTTCATTTTTCAGCGCCAGCAATTTATTGGATATATATTCTTTGGTATTAAATACCGTTAATTCCGTCTTTCCGTAAACAGTGAGATATTTTTCGGTTCTCACTTCCGTATAAACAGCGAGTTTTTTAACAGCCCTTACTAGGCGGCCATACACCTTATTTACACATTCGGGTCTGGCAATCCAGTCTTCATTCCGGTCATAATAGCCTGATATGGAAAAAAGCCGTGCTTTGGGTATTCGCTTATCTTTATGATTCACTATTGAAAATCCCGCTTCGATAACGGCATTTCCTATTTCGTTATAACCGCCGATATGTTTATCATGCAGCATTTCAAACTGTAACGTTTCGACTTCAGGCACATAAAAATAATAGGAATTAACATCCGGCGTAATCATACTGATATTCCTATCGTGAATTATTTTTCCGTTTTCTTGTTTTAAGATAATACATTTATTATTTAATGCTGTTTGTGCAATCGTTTTGAAGTCATTATAGCCTAAATAATAGTTGATTTGTTTTCCCATGATTTTAATTCCAGTTTGTCTTTTCAATCCGCTCGATATTTTCTTTTGATTTTTTTGCAATCTCTTTGCATTCTTCTATCGTATCAAAAAAATAATCGCTGACTACATTGTATTTTTTATCGCAAAAAAACAAATAAAAACCTTGTTCATTCGCATAACGGCAAATTGCAAGATACCGTATCGGTATGATTTTTTCTCCGTCATTGTAATCGACGGTTCCAAAGTTATCTTCATTTGTGTAATACATAACTCTTGCGCCGTCTAAATAATTCGGAAACATTTTTTAGTCCCAAAAATCCCGCGTCATATCAAAATCTCTCATTCTATTGTCCGATTATGTTTTCCAGTTTTCCAATTTCAATAACGGAATATTCTTAAAATGTTTTGTATTATTGGTTACTAAAGTCAAATCATTGTAAATTGCCGTTGCTGCAATAAACAGATCCATGTCTTCTATTCTTATTGCTTTTGCATACATTTTCGCTTTTATATCGGCAAATAGTTCTATAACACCGATATTCAATTCTTCAATGGGATAAATTTCACGAACGCGATTTACTTTTATCATATTTTTTCGTTTATTCCGACCAAACGATTTCCAGATCGCCGTCCACAAAACCTATGCCGACTCCTTTCCTCGATTTGAATACGCTTGCATATTTTCCTTTGTCCAAATACTCTTTGACGGCAGAAACGGCGTCGTTCAGTACTTGGTTCCATGCAGCCTTTTTATGCCATCGGAGCGGATTGTCTCTTGAGCCGAAATCGGTTATTTCGTCGCAAGCCCAGTCCTCATCTTCCGCATCAAACCGTTCGGTTCCGACCAATTCCATCGACCACGTACAGCCGCTTTCTTCGCTCAAGTTAAAGTTAAAAGCGGCGACATCATCGGGGATGGCTCCGCTTAAAATCGTATTCAACCATTTTTCAAGTTCTTTATACATCATTCTCTTCCTTAATATGTTTTATTCGTGCAGAGGGGAAATTCTCACATACCGCGCCGGGGTTGTTGATATAAAATACTGAAAACATTATCCGCTTTTCAGTGATAAAATTCCCTTTATGAACAGATAACCCCACCATATACACAAGAACAGCAGAATCAAACTGGAAATCCCAATCGTCGCCTTCGCCCATAGATGTCTTTGCGCATGCTCAATCACAAAAGCGGCAACGGACAGAATAGAAAGGGCATAACCGCCCCAAAGCCCGACGAGCCAAACGAACGGCATAACCTGAATCCATGGTTTGGAAGCCTCGTAACCTACAGGATGCCGTATCAAAATAAAATAAGCGACTACAGCTATGAGCAAGCATAAAAAATTGATGAGGTATAAGTATTTAAGCACATGATGCCGGTGAAAAAACAGCATTATCATTAGGAGAAGCATTATACCCATCGGTATATAAAGTCTGAATGTAATATAGTTATCTGTCATAGTCCGTTTTTTCAAGCTTTATCGGTTCGGGATTTTGCATAACCCAAAGAACTGCAAGCTCCGCCAATCGGTCGGCTAAATCGTCGTCATCGAGAATGTCTTTTTTAATCTGTTCTATTTCGGCGAGCAAGGCGGCGTTTAAGGGATTGCCCTGCAAAACATATTTCGGAAAGGCGTTGAGCATTTTGCGGAAGTCTTTGTCCCAGTTGCAGCCGCCGTTTCTGAAAAGCTCATCTCGTATTCTGCCTGCAACGCGCACCGCTTCGCCCTGCACCGTCGCGGCTTTCCCGCTGCCCGGTACGAGCATATCCCATGCCTGCTCAAACCGTTTTTGCCACGATTCGCCTGAAAGTCGAATCGGAGTTGTGCCGTCATTGACTACCCGCCGCGGCACGGGAGGTACGCCGAACAATTCGTATAATTTCTGCAAGCTCTTTTCCGCTTCGCCCAAATAAGCGGGATTAAAATCGGCACGGTGAAATTCGAACTCTTCGCCGATATGCGTAACGGCCTCTTGAGCAGTTTCCGTTACTTTACACCCTGCATTCAGATACAGTTCCGCCGCCTTTGCCGCATATTTGATGTCCATGTCCGCAGTTCGTGTAAGCATCCGCTCCAAAACATTCTGCCCACTTTCGTTTTCCGCCAGCGGATCGGCTCCGGCTTTCAAAAGCAGTTCGGCCGTTTCTACATGGTATTCCGCAAAATGTAGCGGGGTGTTGCCGTAGCGGTCTTTTGCAAGAATATCCGCTCCTTTTTCCAACAAAAACGTAACTCTTTCGGTATCGTTTACCTGCGCGTGATAGAATAAAGGCGTCCTGCCGTAAAGGTCTTTTGCTTCAATGTCCGCTCCCTGTTCTATCAGCCACCGCATCAGCTCAAGCGGTATGCCGTAGAAACTCAGTGCAGGCTTTTTAAAGCCCCTGTCGTACGCGTTCAGTTCGCACTTGGTGAATACCGCTTTTAATTCTTCTATATTGCCTTTGTCCGACAACTCGTCGAAATCGGCGGGCAGCGTTATCCGTTTCTTTGCCATTTTTTATTCTCCTGTTTTATTCTTTTCGACTTCGCTCATACGACACGATATCGTCTGGTTGTCCGTATTCCCGCCTCATAGCTTCCGCAGAAACGACCCACTGTTTACCGTATTTACAGGCATCGACTCCATTGACGAGTTTACCGTAAGAAATTGCTTTTCTTAGTGTGCTTTCATGTAACCCCCAAAGCAGCGTTGCATCGCTCAAAGCAATCAATCCGTCAAAAGGAGTGTTTATCGTTTTTCCATTTTCATACAGTTCATCGCATGATAAATCAAGTTCATCATTCCAAATAATACCGTAACCGCCCGTATCGACTTCCACGTCATAAAATAATTCCGGTATACTCTTTAATACTTTAAACGCCTTCCATTTATTAAAAAGCGGTTTAACATCATACATCTTCGTTATACCTTCTGAAAATTGAACATATAAACGATAATCCGACAGAGCGCGAACTGCTTTTATCTTATGAAACATATAACAGTCGTCCTTATTCGAGAGGGGAAAGCGGTTTAAATTCTTGCGTTTCCCAGATTTGCAAAAGAGCTTCTTGATGCATGCTCATCCATTCCCGTATCATGGATAACGCTTTTGGAGGCAGATGGCCTTCTAATATCTCTCCGTTTTGTATATCGATAGCGGCCATATCTTCCCCATACAACGCATGAATGTGCGGTGGATTATGCTCCGATTGCTGAAAGTATATTCTAATAATAATTCCATAAAATCTTGATAATACAGGGATATCCGATACATCTCTTTTTAGTGAATTAAATTCACGGTATCGTGATGTTGTCAATAGAGTTTTGCGATTTTAAAGATAACCGGATGATCATCAATTATAGCAAACCGTAAAGCGCTTCGGCTTTTTTTATCCTCCGACAGCTATTTCGAAAAATAGGTCATCATCGTTTGCTAAAATTTCCGGTTAGCAGCTCTTTCAGCTGATCCAAAATCTGTCCGCCTCCGGTGATGGAGATTTGATTGATTTTTTCGCTCATCTTATCGATGTATTCAAGCTCTTTGAGCTTTAAAAGCAGGGCGTTTTCTTCCATCAGCTTTGCCGTATTGAGCAGGCTCCGCGTGGAGGCTGTCTCTTCGCGACGGGTAATAACATTCGCCTGCGCCTTTTTTTCGGCAATCAGCACCTGATTCATAATGTCACGTATCTCGCCCGGCAGGATAATATCTTTCAGGCCGCTTGAAAGAATTTCAACGCCGAACTGCGCTTGGCGCGGTTTGAGCGCATCTGCAACAAATGCGCCGATTTCTTCTTTCTTTTGCAGCAGCTCGTCAAACAGCAGCGTACCGACATATTCGCGCAGCGCGAGCTGCAAAGCCGTATAGAGCTGTTCTTCGTAATCGGCATTTTCGATCAGCGCAGTTACCGGTTCGGTAATCCGGTACCGGCAGATAAAATTGAGGCGGAGCAGTACCTTGTCTTTGGTCATAATTTCCTGTCCCGATATTTCCAACTGCCTAGCTCGCATATCGGCTTTTATGACATTAACCGATTGTACTCCTTTCCAGAAAAAATAATTTCCCGGTTCAAGGAGCTTGATAAACCGCTTATCAAAATAGAGCAGTCCTTTCTCATACGGTTCAATGCTGTAACCGGTTACATACGCTTTTGCCGCATCGCTGCAGACGGTTTGCCGGTCGATGTCCGCATCGATTTCGGGAATACTGATGTTGACGGTTTTGAATGTTTTTACGCGGCTGTTTTTCCAAAAAATATGTACTCCGGGCGTTAAAACCTGCTTAAAAAGGCCGTCTTCAAAGTAGAGCGCAAGGCTTTCGGCATCGACCGTAACGCTTTCGGTTTGCTGCCGGAACTGTTCGTCCGCAAGCAGTTCGGCAGGCTCGCCCGCAGTGCAAAGCTCTTCAAAAAGCGGATGCGTTTCAAGTGTAAATTTTCGCCAATTCAAAAAGAAACCGGATTTCCGAATACCGATAAATTTTCCATGATTAAACAATAAAACTCTCTCGTCATGGCGTATATGCATGAATGTGCTCCTTCTGAAAATAATGCGCGGAATTTTGCGCAAAAGGAAATACGGAATAACCGGCTTCACCGCCGGAAAGCGGATTACAGCTTGAGTAATGCCGCAGCGCCGAAAGCTGCGATTCCACCGCTTTCCCACAGTAAAATGTACGAAAGCGGGAAAACCGCGCTGGAGCGCTGCCGGTACATTCCGGTATCCGCTGCAATGCAAGGCTATCCGCCGATCGCTGCCTGACCGGTTCCGCACAACGGATACCGCAGCATCCGAAGATGCCGCGGTATCGATGCCAGAGCCTGTCCGCAAAGCAGCGGCCGATTATCAGCCGTTACTGTACGCAGGTTAAGCAGAAGCCGGTGTTCCGTATAGTGTTGGTGCCTCTTTTCAGAGGCGTGCTACCATGCACTGCTTAAAGGGCAGTCGGGATTCGAACCCGTAAGTTCCGTCCGAGTGAAAGGAGAAATCTCCAATTCAGCATCGGAGTGTGTGGAGTGTATTTTTCCGTCACGGCAGAACGCAGGTGACTACTGTTCCGGCGCTGCTGTGTCCTTATTCGAAACACCGCGTGAAGAAAAAATACACTGCATTATATGAATTTATGAGTGATGCGGCTAGATTCTTTATATTTTGCTTTTTGTATAATGCAATTACTTAAGCAGTCAACATATCCCGACGCAGATCGTCGAGGTATGTTGATTGCGGAATGCATATTTCTTTTGCAACAGAGAAATTCCGACCATATAGGAGCAAATAATAACCGCCAATACGATAAAGGCAATGGTTTGGAACGCATCTTGTTTAGCCCTTACCCGCTTCTTTTGCATCGTTCTTCCTTATATTACTGCTGTTATACAGCAATACCGCCCCTTATATTATCTCGGCGCCGGTGTCTTCCAGCAAAAACTCAATAATGTTTTTATGAATAATTCCCTCCCTGCTGAAATCAAACCTATCCATCGACAGGACGTATTTCGGAAAGTTATCCTCGATCAGTTTATACACCCCGAATTCCCGTTCGCGCGTTTGTTCATCGGCAAGCAGATATGAAACCTGATAATAAGATACGTGATCACCTTTTTGTGCAATAAAATCGATTTCCCTGTCTTTCACTTTTCCGATTTTTACATCATATCCACGCGAGGCAAGTTCGATGTATACAATGTTTTCAAGTGTCCGCTCAATATCTTTCGTATTGGAAAAGCCTTGCGCCTGCCGGAAGCCGTGATCCGTTACATAGTATTTTTCATCTACTCTGAGGAGCTTCTTTCCTGCCGTATCATACCGCGCAACCTTTTGAAGGATAAACGCACTGCGGCAATAGTCCAAATAATTTAGGATGGTATCGATTGAAACATTTCTGTTTTCGTTTTTAAAATAATTTCTGATACTGTTAGCCGAAAAAGGATGCCCGATATTTTCAAGCGCAAAACTCAGCATACGGTTAAAGATATCGACATCGCGTATACTGTTGTATTGCAGCACATCTTTGACCAGTACCGTATTGTATACATCATTCAGATATTTAAAACAAGGCGCTTCGTCCAAATCAAAATACCGCAAAAAAGGCATACCGCCGATGGTGATAAATGCATCAAACAACGATTCGGTAGAAAGATGTTTATGCTGAAAAGCCTGTATAAACTCATCGAAGGTGAACGGATATATCTCGAATGTGATATACCTGCCGGAAAGCAGCGTTGCAAGGTCTCCCGAAATGAGGGTTGAATTGGAACCGGTTATGTAAATATCGCAGTCAGTATCTACGCTTAGTCCGTTGACGACCCGCTCCCAGCCGGTAACGATCTGTATTTCATCGAAGAAAAAATAAACCTTTCCCGTTATATCTTTTAATTGAGGCTGCAGATAACCGAGCAGCGACTGCGCCGTAGCGGCATCGAACAGTTCTGTAGATTCAAAGTTAAGGTAGATTTTATTGGCATCCGGTACGGTTTTCAGCACTTCGTCTTTTATCATCGTTAAAAGCGTCGACTTTCCGACACGCCGCATACCGGTCAATACCTTGATAACAGGTTTGTCGACAAACGGTTTGATCTTTTCCAAATATTTCGGTCTGATAATCTTGCTCATTATTCATCCTCACGTTCAACGATTTCGATTATAGTCGAAACTATGAGGAAAATCAACACTAGTTTCGACTATAGTCGAAACTAATCGTTAAAACTGATAAAACATCGACTATAATCGAAACCGTAAGACTATCAAGTTCAGTTGTTATTCTACTTTAAGCCCTTTGATGAATGCAGCAAAATGCTCTTGCGCCGTTTTCACATGCTCCGCTGCGGCAGCAGCTTCCGTTTTTAGGGTATCTAGCTCGCTTTCCAGCGTTAAGAGTTTATCTAAAAATGCTTTACCCTGTTGCGTTTCGGCTCCGACTGCTTCAAGGTTTTCGCGCACACGGCCTTGTTCCCGTGCCGCATCCGTCCTGCGATCCTGCACATCTTTCTGTATTTTCTGCGCCGCAGCAACCTTGTCTTTTTCTTTTATAATAGCTTCAAAGGCTTTTTTGATACTGTCCGGCAGTTCGGAATTTGCAGCATAGGAAACAAAGGCTGCGGAATCCATCTCGAAAAGCTTTTTTTCATTTCGGTAAATACGGCTTTCTTCTATTTTAAGCTCAGTATTGCTGCCGCCTGCAACTTTCAGCGTGAAGCGGTACTTATCAGCCGTTGTTTCCGTCAGCGAGGCCGCTGCCGCAAGCTCAAAGCCTGCTTTTTTTGCATGCTCAATAATAACCGTCCGCTCTTTTACATCGGTATTTTTAACGCTGTACACCGCTGTTTGCACCTGCTTATACAGAATACTCAGTATGCCGCCGGCTATTGTAACGGTTTCAATATTCCGATTGGTAGAATTGGACTTTGTGCCGCTCACTTCAATATCATCCCCATAGGCGATAAGGCGTTTTTCATTTTCGGGCAGAAATTCCAAAAGAGCGTCTCCTACATATTCGCCGCCGTCAAAAACCGTAACGGGTCCTGCGGGAAGTTTGAGTCCCGACGTATTTTCTATCCGTATACAGAATTTCGGATTGACGCTCGTACCGTACGGAATTGAAGAGAATACGGAAAACTTTTCTGCGGGCATGGAAGCAAGCGTCAGCGGAATCATCATGCTTTGCTGCCGCTCAAGACTGACGGGTTTTGCCGGAGTAAACGCAAACATTTCCCCTGCGCTGCCTGCAGCCGCTTGATTTTCAAAATAGGCGGGAGGAACGGAGCTCTCAAGCGCGGCGGCTCCCTCTGGCATATCTGCGTAGGCTTCATCGTAAGCCGTGTCGGGGGAAGCGGCGCTCAACTCAAATGCCATTGCGCGCTTTTCAAGGCTTCTGCTTCGCATGGCGGAAGACGCCCGCTCTTCTGAGACATATTCTTTCGCAACGCCGGAGGCAAAGGTTTCCGCTTGAGCCGCTTCGGCAATAGCGAGCGGCAGTTCGGGGCGGTCTGTGTAATACGGGGCAAAAAGGTTTTGCGTAAACCCGACAGGGCGTCCCGTTGTCAGCGTCAGCGTAATATTTTTCCAGTCCAAGTCGGTGGAATTGTCCACAATCGCCCACGCCTGAAAAGACGCCTTGCCGGAAGCCGCATTCAGCCGGTAACTTGCTTTCCACACGGGCGCTTCCATTATATATGAGAGTTTGATATTCCGCTCGCCCTCCGCATCGATTTGAACCCTGATCTTTTTTCGACTTTGAGCCGACGCATCTAGAATGAGCGCAAGAGCGGCGTTTAAGTCCTCATTGCGCTTTTCATCGGTAAAACGGAATGACTGGATATCGGCAAACGGGACGAGATGAACGCCGTCCCATGCAGAAAGCGACACGACAAAGTCTTCGCCGTCGGCACGCCGGTTTTTATCGACGCTTAAAATCGTGCCGGTAATCCCGTTAATTTGGTGCGGCGTAAATACCGTCAACTCCGCACCCTGCTGCGCTTTGAGAATGTCGAAGACCGAAGCAGACGCCGCAAGGTTTACTTTAAGACTTTCTAGCGTTTTTCGAAGCGTATCCTCCGATTGATAGCGCACGCTCAAATTTGAAGCGGCAGTATCTGCGATCGTGAGGGACTTGAGCACATCGTTGATTTGTTTTGGAGAAAAGAGGAGTTCCACAGCGCCGGAACCGGAAACACGCCCTTCATGCAGATAATGCGCCACGCCCGACGAATACAGCGTCACTTTTTTAAGCGGAATATTCTCCGCCCCAAACTCCGCTTTGTCTTGTGCCGTAAGCCTTACTGCGCATACCGCCGCCGCAATCGTAAAAATGAGTTTTTTCATCGTTTCCTCCGGTAAAGTTGTATGCAGTAAGTATACCGAACGGCGGGGAAAAATACTGCGGGAGGAAGGGGCTATAATTAGTAATGAGGAATGCGTAATTCATAATTACGCATTCCTCATTCCGAAAATCCCCTAATATCCGTTATACTCAACTGCATAAAATCAAAATTGAATTGCGTTGGAGCGTCTTGCGCGGTTTAGTGTTACGTTACGGAGAATAAAATGAAAGTCGTTTATGTTGATTCCTCGGCTGCGGAAAAGGAAGCGAAAGCGCGGTTTGCCTTTCCGGAAAATATTATGATGGAAAATGCGGCTGCCGCTCTTGAGTGCGCGCTTGATGAAGAAGCGGACGGCGCGGAGGTATTCGCGTTGATTTTATGCGGCGGGGGAAACAACGGCGGCGACGGGCTTGCGCTTGCGCGGCGCATTTGCGGGCGGATTGACTGTGCTGTTTGTCTTTTGGTCGACGTAAAAACAGCGGAAGCAGAGACGCAGGAACGCATGGCGCGGCGTGCGGGTGTACAGTTTTTGGATTTTTCGGCGGCGCTTTTCCAGTCGCTGAGTTCCGACCGTTGCAAACGCCTCGCCGTCGTAGATTGCCTTTTCGGCACGGGATTTCGCGGAGAGCTTCCCGCAGAGGCGCGTTCCGCATTTATTTTGATAAATAATGCCGACTGCATAAAAATTGCCTGCGACATTCCAAGCGGAATCGACAAAAACGGAAACATCGCTACAAAAGACGACGACGGGCGTCCGCTTGCGTTTTGCGCCGACTGCACGGTTACGATGGGCGCGCTGAAAACCGCGCTTTACAGCGACGCCGCCAAAGATTTTACGGGACGCATTCGCGTTGCGCCGCTCGGTATAAGTGAAGCGCTTTTTACGCAATGCGCGGCTCCCGACGCATATTTGCTGGAGCGAACGGACATGAAACTTCCCGAACGGACAAAAAGATCCGCGCACAAAGGAATGTTCGGGCACGCAGTAAGCGTTCTCGGCGAAAAAGCCGGCGCGGGAATTATTGCAGCGGAGGCGGCGCTGCATTTCGGCGCGGGACTAGTCAGCGTCGTTCACAGCGGACTGAGCAAAGCTGGCTTCCAGCTGCCGTATTCGCTGATGAGCGAAGAGACAATTCCGCCGAATGCAAACGCAGTTATTTTCGGCAGCGGACTTGGACGGAGCGGCGACGCCTTTCATTTTGCCGAAACGCAAATCATTCCGTTTGTGTCGGGAATGGAAAAAGCCGCCTGCGTTATCGATGCGGATATGTTTTATTATCCTAACTTGCCGGCTCTCTTGTCCGACCTCAACGCAAAACCCGACGCGCGCGTTATTCTCACTCCGCACCCCAAAGAATTTTCCGCGCTGCTTTCTTTATGCGGCATTACGGACTTTGACGCCCTTTCCCGCCGGTTTGACGCAGCGCGCGCATTTGCAGCCCGTTTCCCCAATCTCACGCTGATTGCAAAGGGCGCCGTAACCTATATCGCACGCGGAAAAAATACGTTTATCGTGGATTTTGGAACTCCGGCTCTTGCAAAGGCAGGCAGCGGCGATGCGCTTGCAGGTTTGTGCGGCGCGCTTCTTGCGCAAGACTACGGCGCGGAAGAAGCGGCAAAAACGGCGGCGTTGGCTCATGGACTTGCCGCCCAAGCGCAAAAAGCGTCGTTTGCGCTCACGCCTCAGTCGCTGATACAAAATCTTGAAACGCTTGCATAGCCGACTTTTCCAATCGATCTAAAACCAAAAACGCTCTCCGCCGTAAAAGCAGAGAGCGTTTTTTAGAAATCCGTTTTAGACTTCTTTATTTTTTTGCCGCTTTGATAACCGCCTGCGCTCCGGCAAGGCGCGCAATCGGTACGCGGAACGGGGAGCAGGAAACGTAGTCCAAACCGATTTTGTAGCAGAACTCGATGGACGCAGGGTCTCCGCCGTGCTCGCCGCAGATGCCGACGTGCAGCGAAGAATTGACGGAGCGTCCTTTTTCCGCCGCAATCTTCATCAGTTCGCCCGGCCCCTCAGGGTCAAGCGTCTTAAACGGATCATTTTCCAGCATATTCTGGTGCAGGTACGAGTCGATGAACTTTCCGTAGTCGTCGCGGCTGAAACCGAACGACGTCTGCGAAAGATCGTTTGTGCCGAAACTGAAGAATTCCGCACCGCCCAAGTTCACGTCGGCAATTTTATCCGCCGTCAGCGCCGCGCGCGGGAATTCAATCATCGTGCCGATTTCAAAGTGCAGGTTCGTGCCTTCCTGCGCGTTCACCTTTTCAATGACGGCAAGCGCCTGCTTACGGATTTGCGCAACTTCGCGGTAGGTAACGACATTCGGAATCATAATCTGAACATCGTGTTTGACGCCCGCTTTTTCCGCTTCCGCCGTCGCAAGCGCAATCGCTTCAACCTGCATTTCATAGATTTCAGGATAGGTAATTGCAAGACGGCAGCCGCGGTGTCCGAGCATGGGGTTCGCTTCCTGCAGCGACTGGATTTTAAGCGTCAATTTCGCTTCATCGACGCCGAGATCTTTTGCAAGCGAGGCGATTTCCGCTTTCGCTTCCGGCTTCGGTACGAATTCATTGAGCGGCGGGTCAAGCAGGCGGATTGTTACCGTCTTCCCCTTCATCGCTCTGATAATGCCGGAAAAGTCGTTTTTCTGCAGCGGAAGAATTTTTGCCAGCGCCGCCTTCCGCGCTTCCGTGTCTTCCGCGATAATCATCGAACGGAAATGCGGAAGTTTTGCGGGGTCAAAAAACATATGCTCCGTGCGGCAAAGACCGATACCGTCCGCCCCGAACTTAAACGCGTTTTCCGCCTGATCGGGCTGATCGGCGTTTGCGCGGATAGCAAAACCTGAGAGTTTTGTGTTTCCGAACGTGCGCGATGAACCGTTACGAACCTCGTCCGCCCACGAAAGGAAGGTTTCCAAGTCGCCTGAGATAGTTGCCGGTACGACGGGCAAAATGCCGTCATAAATATTGCCGGATGTTCCGTCGATTGTAATGCTGTCGCCCTTGTTGAACTTTTTATCGCCGATGGAAACTTCGTTGTCGTTGAGCAATTTAACTTCCGCACAGCCGGAAACGCAGGGTTTTCCCATGCCGCGCGCAACGACCGCCGCGTGAGACGTGCGTCCGCCGGTGGACGTCAAAATGCCCTGCGCGGCGACCATGCCCGCAATGTCTTCGGGAGACGTTTCTTTACGCACCAAAATGACTTTTTTGCCTTCCTTCGTCCACGCTTCGGCTTCATCCGCCGTAAATACGATTTGACCGGAGCCCGCTCCCGGAGAAGCGTTCAAGCCTTGCGCAATCGCTTTTGCCGACTTTACGGCTTTGGGGTCAAGCGCGGGATGCAAAAGTTGGTCAAGTTGATTCGGCTCAACGCGGAGAAGCGCCTCTTCCTTGGTGATGAGTTTTTCTGCGACCATATCGACTGCCATTTTGACTGCGGCAGGCCCCGTGCGTTTTCCGCTGCGGCACTGGAGCATGAAAAGTTTGCCCTCTTCAACGGTGAACTCCATGTCCTGCATATCGCGGTAGTGCGCCTCAAGTTTTGCGCGAATGTCGCACAATTCTTTGTAAACGGCAGGATTTTCTTTTTCAAGTTGAGAAAGTTTTTCCGGCGTGCGGATACCGGCGACAACGTCTTCGCCTTGAGCGTTCATTAAGTATTCGCCCATGAACTCGTTTACGCCGTTTGAAGGATCGCGGCTGAAGCAGACGCCGGTTCCCGACGTATCGCCCTTATTGCCGAACACCATCGCCATAACGGTAACGGCGGTGCCTTTCAGTCCCTTGATTTCATTCAATTCGCGGTACTTAATGGCGCGGCTGTTCATCCACGAGCCGAAAACCGCGTCAATCGCGCCCCACATCTGCTTTTTCGCGTCCTGCGGGAATTCGCTGCCGGTGTGCTTTTTGTAGATTTCCTTGTATTTGGCGACTAAGTTTTTCAAGTCGTCAGCCGTCATGTCCGTATCTTTTTCAATACCCTTTGCCGCTTTGACTTCCGTAATCGCATCTTCAAAACTGTCGCTCGGAACGCCCATCGCAACGTCGCCGAACATCTGAATGAAGCGGCGGTAGGAGTCCCACGCAAAGCGCTCGTTGCCGGTCTTTTTTACCAGTCCCTCGACGGATTTATCGTTGAGACCGAGGTTCAAAATCGTGTCCATCATGCCGGGCATAGAAACCGCAGCTCCCGAGCGGACGGAAACCAAAAGCGGATCGTCCGCGTCTCCGAGTTTTTTCCCCATCGCATCTTCAAGCTTGCCGAGATATTCGTCGACGTCCGCCGTCAATTCTTTGGGGTAATTTTTGTTGTTTTTCCAGAAATAATCGCAAACGTCCGTACCAATCGTAAATCCCGGCGGAACGGGAAGCCCGATAGAAGCCATTTCGGCAAGGTTTGCGCCTTTACCGCCAAGCTCGCCTTTCATTGAGGCATTGCCTTCGCCTTTTCCGTTGCCGAAAAAGTAAACCAATTTTGTCTTTGCCATTCAGTTACTCCGTAATTTGTGAAATATAATGTGTAAAAAAATATTACCTTCTATTATACGCGCTGTCAATCAGAGGAAATTTACGAATTATGAATTGGGAAGCCGTAATTCGGAATGCGAAAACGGGCGCAAACGAGGTTCGTAACGGGCTTTGCAGGGTTCCGGCATTCGCCTCCATTCCTTCGCGGGCGGTTGTTACGGTGTTTAATGCCATGAGGTTATGCCGCCTGACTCGTTTCCCTTACGGAAAACGAGCCTGAATGAGTATGAACTTAGCGTCTCTCCGCTCAGGAACGCGCTTACGCGCGCCCTTCCAATCCCGCGCAGGCGGAACTCACGCCCGTAGCGAATCTTCCGCTTTATAACGGAGCCGCCGCAGTCTCAAGCCCGTTATGCCCCCTCCGTACTCAAACATCATTTCCCGCACGTTTTGCCGACAGGCAAAACGTGTTGCGGGGTTTGAGAGGGAGCGGAGTTGTACGTTTGGCGTGTTCTGCTATCAGCATTTCCTCTGTCAGAGCGGTTGCTGGCTGGAGTTCGCAGCGTTTTGTGATTATCGCACCGCTTCGTATACGCAATGCCGCCTTGATTAAACATCATTTTCCTCGAGTTTTGCCGACAGGCAAAATCTCGTGAGGGCGGCAACTCCATTATAACTTTTAAAATGAGTTTTCCCGCCCGACGTTCTCTGCCGCCGGCAGCCGTCCTGCTAAAACAACTTAAACTTTTTCAGCGCGTCCGTCGCTTCAGACGGAATGGAAACGCCCGCTTTTTCAAGCGCGTCGGAAGCCGCATTGCTCGCTGCGTTTTTCAACTGCTTTTCGATTTCCGCTTTTTTCGCTTCCAACTGCGCTTCAAGAGCCGCGGCTTGCTTTCTCTGCGCTTTTATTGCGTCCTCTATCGACGTAAACTGCGTCAGCGCGTCCGTCGCGCCGCCCGTTTTTTCCGACAAGAGCGCGGCAACCTGTTTTTGCGCGTCTTTTGCAATTTCAGTCAATTCGCTCGTTACGGCGGCGATTATCGGAGAGGACAGTTGTTCAGCTAAGCGTTCGGGATTCAATATTTCCACCTCGAATGCCCCGTCCGAAGTCCGTCTTACCTTAAATCCCACGTTGAGATGCGTGATGCCTGCAATCGCTTTTTTGTAGATTTCGCACACTTTCGCCGGTTCAAAATCGATGCCCGACATCTCGGAAACGCTCATCGCAAGTTCTCCGCCCGCAGAAAAACTGCCGTCAGAATCCGCCGCAAAATCCGCGCGAATGCCGGCGGCGGATTTAAATGCAAAGACGCCCGCGTTTAAGCCGAGCGGGTAGCCGTCTCCCGCGTAGTCCGCCGAGATGAGCGGCATGGACGACGTTGTCCGCAAATCAAGCGTTGCGTGCGCCGCATTCGCGTGGGAGCCGATTTTAAAGTCCGCCGAAAGTTTTGCAGGCTTTCCGCGCACGTCCTGATTGCTTGAAATTTCCTCTGCAACCGCTTTAAAAAGCAGACTGTCGGAATTGTGCTCGTAGCCGGAAGCCGCCGCCCGTTCAATGAGGAATTTCGGCACGCGGTCAGCCTTGTAATACACGGTGCGCCCCTTTTGACGGCGCGGCGCCTTCTTCGTGGATTTTTTCGCCTTCTTTTTTGCATTTCCCTGCGCGTTCGCCCGTGCAGTCTGCGCCGCGTCAATCGCCTTTTCCGCATACGGCGCGTATTTTCCCAAAAGTTCGTACATCATCGAGCGGACGGCGTCGTTCATAATCTGCCGCAGCCCCGCCGGAGAAAACGTCTTTTTCAGCATGTCGATTTTACCGTCGACAAGACTTATATCCGCCTTGACTGCCGACTGTAAATCCGCCGCGTAATTTTTGACGGCATTCGCATCCTCTGCAATGCCGTTGGAGGCGGTTTTTATCTTGCCTGAGAGGTCGTTTCCTGAATCGATCGCCTTTTTAATCGTTTCAAGCGAATCTTTAAGTTGAACGGGATCGCTGACTGAAGTCCAGTCGGTTTTAACGAGTTTTTCCACACTTGCGGACAAATCCTTAATCGACGTTTCAAATTCCTTTGGCGCGGACTGCCATTTTTCCGCGCGCGTGATAACGTCGTCGGCAATTTTCTTTGCCGTGTCCGGAGATTTTAATTCGTTTTGGATGTCGCTCAAAAGTTTTTCCGGATTGTAGTCGGCAAACATCGCTTTGAGTTTGTTGACCGCCGCGTCGGCAAGTTCCTTTTTATCGAACCCCGCGATTTTCCCGTCCTGCTTTTTCTGCCTGCGCTTTTTTTCCGGCAGCGCGCCGGACGTCTTTCTGTCCGTGCCGAGCGCAACGCCCGTAACTTCCATGTTTTCCGCGTCGAACTTGCCGCGCAAAAGTTCAGTCAAATTAAAGTCAAAATCGATTTTGTCAATTTCAAAGAGATTTTTCATCGGCGCGTCTTTGTTCGCCTGCTGCAACCCGCGTATTTCAAGCGACGACTTAAAAATCTGCAAGTCGACTTTTGCAATGTCGGTTTTCGCGTTAAAAATTCCCTGCATCGCTGACGTCATCGCCTTTTTTACGACGATATTTTTGAACATCGTAACGCACACGCCGACCGCCGCAACAAAAATAACGACTGCAAAAAGCGGAATGAATTTAACGCTCGTCTTTTGCGCCTTAATCTGTTTTGCAAGCATTTTAAACTTTGCCGCGTCGCTTTTTATCACGTCCGCATTCAAATCGACTGCAAGAACGTCGCGTCCTTTTTTGTCTTTTGCCGGAGCAAAATGCGCTTTGATAAAGTCCGCATCCGCCGGAATATAGATTTTTTTCAAAATCCTTCTATTAAATTCCTTTTCCGTGTACTGCTTTTTGAACATTCGCGGCAATTTTTTTGCCGGAACCGTCTTTGCTTTCTTTTCCGTTTTTGCTGCGTCGCCGCCGTTTGTCGTCGTCAATGTATCGTCTGCCATAATTTCCTGCCTTCCGTGCCGGTAAGTCTATTCGTCCTGTAATTTTTCCGCGATTCTTGCAACCAGCGGAAGCCGATAGAGCGCTTTGAGGATTTTTGAGTCGTTGAAATGCGGCGCAATGTAAGTCCGCCACGCTTTTATTCCGAAAAGGCTCAAAACAAAAAGCGGAATGTACAAAACCAGTCCGCACAAGAGCGAGCCGCACACAATCGAATTATTGAAGCGCGTAAATCCGACGAACGGAACATCAAGCAGCGCTGAATAGACGTTTTCAAGCGGTTTGAATGTCAACGCCGCATAGCCGACTGCGTCAAAAAGTCCGTCCAAGAGCGGGGCAATGAGAGTGCCGAGCAGCAAAGCGATAAAATATCCCGCCTTATTGAAGCGAACGAATAAAAAAAAGACGAACAGCAGATACCACAGCGCGTTCGTCTTCGGCATAAAGCCGAGCAAGGCTCCGATGCAAAACGCGTTCGCAATTTGATCCGGTTTTGAGTTCGCGTTCAGCGCCTTAGTAAAATCAACGATATGCTTGAGCATGATTCCTCCGTTTGCGTAAGCAATGTACGATTATATCCGAATGAAATGCCGTTTGCAAACAAGGTTTATTTAATGGGGAATGGCGGGCGGTTACTACAGAACTTAATAGACTCGCCGGTATACCGCCCTCCCGAGTTTTCTGAAGAAAACGCGATGAAAATGATATTCGGTTGTTGCCGAGAAACTGAGTTTTATGGCGGCGGCAATGGTTAGCTCGCCCCATCATTGTACAAACACGCTTTTTACATAGAGCGCCCGCCTCGCAAGCCTCCGTTTTCCGCGAGTTTTGCCGTCAGGCAAAATCTCGTGCGGCTGGGAAACAATGTTAAATCTTCCAAATAAAGTTTTCTCCAGCCGCGAAACTCGCAGCAGGCGGAGAACCCATTTTTCCTCAAGTTTGCGATTGGCAAACTTGTAGCAGGCGGAACTCCCTTTTGTCTTCAAGGACTATAAAAACCGCCTGCGTCATTTTCCGCCGCCTGCAAAATCATAAAAAAATTAAAATTTTTGTAACTTTTTTACTTGACACGACGGGGGGGGGGGGGG
>JBQNBN010000049.1:0-21866 GCA_052169915.1 Treponema sp. | reverse complement strand
CCCGTCAAGTAAGCCTTCGAGTAAAAATCTTTATCCGCTTCGTGTTGTTTGCGTTTTTAGTAGCGTGTACTTTGGTGCTGACGCTCTATCCGCAGGCAAGGCGGCTGCTCAATGAGCAGCTTAAGCAAACGGCGGAGGGAGAATTCACGCATGTCGAAAAAATGGCGCAACTTTATTTTGCGGGCGCAAAGGATGTTTTTTCGACCGTCTTAACGCATGATATAATCGTTTCTCCTGATACCGGCATTACTTCATATATAGATAAAAAGACGCCGAACGGCAGTTCGCCCATGAATCCCGAGCCGGGAAGTTATGAAGATTCCGTTGACAAGTTTTTTATGCAATTTGAAAAGGAAAACCGGAGCGTAAAAGCGCTCTTTATCGCCCTCGAAGAAAACGGCGGCTTTTTGCGCTATCCGCACCGTGACCGCAAAGACGGCTACGATCCGCGCACACGCAGTTGGTATCAGGCAACCATGGCAAGTCAAACCGGTTTTTATGCAAGCGAAGCCGTCAAAGTCTCTCCGACGCAGGCGGTTCTTTCTATTTTAAAGCGAATTTCCGACACGACAGGGAATTTTAAAGGCGTTGTGGGAATCAATATCGATTTTACCGCATTAACGGCAGCGCTCAATGAAGATAAAGGTTCAACAATCGGAGCAAAAATCATGCTCATCGACAACCTCGGAAAGATTATCGCCAATTCGTTCAACAATACGGAACTGTGCGCGGATATTGCGGACGCCGGCATCGCGGAATTGCAGGGCTATTCCTACAAGGAGCGTAAGACATTCAATCTTACCGACGGCGGCGTACCGTATTATGTGATAACCGCTCCGATCGAAACGGAAGTTACGACGCTCGGCGCCATCGTTTTTATTCCGAAAACTTTTATCAGAAAGCAAAATCAGGTGCTTGAAATCTCATTGGCGCTCACGGTGGTCATCATCATGATCATCGCAGTCCTCTTTTCTCTGCGCTTTACGACGATGATTATCAAACCGATTAAGCGAATCAGCGTTGCGCTTGAAGATATTGCGCAAGGCGACGGCAACTTAACCGTCCGCCTGCCGGTTTCAGGCAACGACGAAATTACGCATCTTGCCGCTTATTTTAACGCGACGATTGAAAAAATCGGAACTGCAATCCGTTCAATCGGCGAAGACAGCCGTACGATGCGCGAAGTCGGCAGCAGTCTTGCCGAAAAGATGACGGAAACGGCAAATGCCGTACATGGAATCAGTACGAATATCGACGAAGTGAAGGAGCAGACGCTGACGCAGGCTGAGAGCGTTACGCAAACGGCGGCGACAGTCGCAGAGATTATCGGGACGATTAAGTCGCTCAACGAAAGCGTTGAATCGCAGGCGGCAAGCGTCGCAGAGTCTTCCGACTCCGTCAAACAGATGGCGGAAAACATCTCCGCGATGGGAGAAACGCTTGGAAAGACCGACGCGGTGATAAAAAGTCTGACGGACGCAACCGGCGACGGCAAGGCGACGCTTGCCCAGTCGAATACGGTTACGCAAAAGATTGAAGAAGCCTCCGGCAGCGTTATGGAAGCGTCGAGCGTCATTCAAAATATTGCAAGCCAAACAAATCTGCTTGCCATGAACGCTGCGATTGAAGCCGCGCACGCAGGAGAAGCGGGCAAGGGCTTTGCCGTTGTCGCTGACGAAATCCGGAAACTTTCCGAAGAAGCGGGAATGCAGGGAAAGGCGATCACGGCGACGCTTAAAACGCTCGGAGGAGAGATTGCAATTCTTTCCGCCTCCGCAAAAACGGTGGAAGAAAAGTTCAACGTCATTTTTGACCGCGCCGAACAAGTCCGCAGCATGAGCAGCCAGTTGACCGACGCGATGCGGCAGCAGGAACACGGCAGCCGCAGAGTTCTTGCCGCAATTAAAAGCATCAACGACGTAACGATGAAAGTGCAAAACGGCTCGGAAGCGATGCTTAAAGGCGGTAAAGGCGTTGCCGAAGAAATGCAAAAACTTGACGCGCGCACCCGCCTCATCACCGACAACATGAACCGCATGGCATCCGGCGCCGCAAAAATCAACAACGCCGTCCAAGACGTCCGCGGCATTTCCCAGAAAAACAAACAAAGCATCGACAACCTCGCCGCAGAGGCGGGGAAGTTTAGGGTGTGAGCCGGCGGCAGAGGAAGGAGATTTTAAGATTTTGTGGAGTTGCCGCCTATCCTAGTTTGCAGTTTTACTGCAAACTAGTGGGGAAGCGGAGAGAAATAATAGGAAATGCGTAATGAGGAATGCGTAGTTAGAGATGAAAGACTAAAAATTACGCATTCCTAATTTCTAATTCCTATTAGTCTTCCGCTGCAAACTTGTCTGCCGTCGTGCCCATTCTTTCCGCTCCGGCTTTGTAAGCGTCAAGCTCGTCTTTGGGAACTTTAATGCCGCCTGCGGGCAAGCCTGTGCAGCCGCGGAACGTTTTATGAAGGTTGTTTTCATCGTATTTGCATTTTAGATGAACAGATGTAAGCTTTTCATCATTCGCAAATGCCGTGCTCATGACTTCTACGCTTGCAGGAATGGAAGGTTCTTCCGTAAGGTTCTTGCAGTCGGAAAAGCATGAAACCATCACCGTTACGCCTTCAGGAATTGCAGGCGCTTTCGTCAACGCTGCGCATTTAAAAAAGCTTTGATCCATCATTGTAACGCCTGTAGGAATTGCGGGCGACGCCGTTAAACTGGCGCACTCGTAAAAGCAGTACGATAGATTCGTAACTCCCGTAGGAATTGCGTCAAGCGACACAAGATTTTCACATCCGCGGAAACAATTTGTCATGTCAGTCAAGTTTTCTATTGTGCCGCCAAACTTGAGTGAGACTTGTTTACCGCTGTGCTTTTTAAGAGCCTCTCCAAGTTTGCTTGCTTTGCTTGTTTCTCCTTTTAGATCATCTGCCGTAAGCTCCGTCACTTCGATAAGATTGGTTTTGTCGCCGGATGCTTTTGCAAGATACGCATCCAATTCGCTGAACTTGACGGACGTATATGTTTCTTGCGGAACGGACGGTTTGGACGGCGTCCCTTCGTTTCCGGAATCTTTGCCGCCTCCCTTTGAACCGCCGTTATCGCCTTTTCCCATGTCGCCGGCACCTTTCCCGTTTCCCTTCTGAGAATCTTTATCTCCGCCTTTTCCTGCGTTGTCTTTCTTTTTGTCATCGTGCTTGCCGGTTTCAGTCGTCTGCTCGTCTCCGCTGTTCGCTTCCGTTTTGCAGCCCGCCGGAACCAACGCTGCCGCCATTACAGTCGCCAGAATCCAATAAAATATGCGCGACTTGCGCTTTATGTTCAAAATCTTCATTAATACCTCCAAAAAAAATAATTGGGAATGCGCATTGCTTAATTCGTAATCACGCATTCCCCACTCCTAATTGGCATTAGTCTTCCGCCGCGAACTTATCTGCAGTCGTGTCCATTTCCTTCGCTTCTTTTTTATATGTTTGAAGAGATGCACTCGGTACCTTTATGCTGCCTGCGCCTAAACCGTCGACTTGCTTAAAAGCATGGTCAAACTGGTTATCGGAATATTCGCATTTCAGATGAATGGAAGTCAGTTTTGGACATTCAGCAAAGCATGATTCCAATGCCTCGACTTGTTCAGGGATAACGGGAGCCGTCGCAAGGTTTGTGCAATGACTGAACGTACTGCGCATGGTTTTGACCTTTGAAGGAATTGCCGGAGCTTTAGTCAAACTGGTGCAGTCCGTGAAAACTGCGTCAATGCTTTCAACCTCTGCTGGAATTACAGGCGCTTCTGTGAGACTGGTACATTTGAAAAAACACCGTTCCATTTTTTCAATGGAAGACGGAAGTTTAGGAGCCTTCGAGAGTCCGGTGCAGTCCTCAAAACAGTGTTCAATATCTTTAACGCCGTCGGGAATTTCTGCAAGTTCTACAAGATTGGTAAGCGTACGGAACGAGCTTTTCATGCTTTCCAAGTCCGCAATCGGAAGTCCCAGCTTGAGCGACACTTTTTTATCGCTGTACTCTTTAATCTTTTTTCCAAGCTCGCAAGGCTCCGTCGTAGGTGCAAGCAACGCCTCTTTTGTAAGACCGGTTACCTTGATGTAATTTGTCTCAGTTGCCGACGCGGTGTCCTTTAAATATGCCTCAAGAGCACGGTACGCAACTTCCTTATACTTACCGTCATTTTTTGGCGGCTGAGGCTGATCTGGCGTTGGTTTTGACGGCGTTGTCCCGTCTTTTTCGGATCCTTTGCCGCCGTCCTTGCCTGCGCCGCTCTTATCGCCGGAATCTTTGCCGTTTCCTTTCTGCGAATCTTTATCGCTGTCTTTCCCCTATTTCCGCCTTTCTGTCCGTCGTCATTTCTTCTGTTGTCGCTTTCAGTCGTTGTCTCGTCTCCGCTGTTCGCTTCCGGTTTGCAGCCCGCCGTTACCAATGCCGCCGCCATCACAGCCGCCAGAGCCCAATAAAATATGTGCGACTTGCGCTTTGCCTTTACAATCTTCATTTAATACCTCCAAAAAATAATTAGAAATGCTGCAGGCGATTGTTACCCATTCTACAGATGACAGAGTGTTTCACCCTCGCTCAATATTATGTTCCACGAGATTTTACCGTTAGGCAAAATCTTGATAGGGCGGAGATCCGTTCAATCTGTCAACTTCCGTTCTCTGTCGCCCGCATTATGCATTCCCAATTCCTAATTGACATTAGTTCTCCGCCGAAAACTTATCTGCCGTCGTGCCCATCGCAGCCGCGTGGCTTTTATACGTTTCCAGCTGGTCTTTGGGCACTTTGATTCCGCCTTTTTCCAAAGCAAAGTCCGTCTTAAATGCATCATGAAAACTATAGTCATTATCGAATTTGCATTTTAAGTGCGCGGACTTCAGTTTTTTGCAGTCGGCAAAACATTCTTCCAAAAACTCGACGTGAGAAGGAATATCCGGCGCAGTCGTAAGGCTTTCGCAGTCTTGAAACGTGTTCCGCATGTATTTTACGCTTTCAGGAATGGCGGGAACCGTCGTAAGTTTTTTGCAGCCGACAAAGCAGTTGTCAAGGGATTCCACTTTTTGGGGAATAGTAGGCGCCGTAACGAGGCTTGTGCACTGAGAAAAACAGTTTTCCATTTCCGTAACATTGGAAGGAATGGCAGGCGCTTTTACAAATGCCGAACATTTTTCAAACGCGTGATCCATCGCCGTAAGGGAAGAAGGAAGAACGGTAACTTCCGTTAAAGCGGTGCAGCTTTCAAAACAATATTTGATTGTCGTAACGCCTTCCGGCACTTCGTGCAGAGAAACAAGGTTTGTGCAGCCGCGGAAGCAGTTTGCCATATCCGTCAAATCCGTGATGCCGCTGCCGCGCTTCAGCGCGACTTTTTTATCGCTGTGCTTTTTGAGCGCGTCTCCGAGCTTGCCGGACTGAGTTGTTTCGCCTTTCATATCTTCTTTTGTAAGGTCAGTTACTTCAATGTAGTTTGTCTTTGACGCCTGCGCCTTGCTTTGTAGATATGTTTCCAACTCGCTGAATTTAACTTTTGCGTACATAGTACCGTTGGGGACGGACGGCTTGGGGTTGGGTGTAGGCGTCGGATTTTTTTCCTTTGTCGGTTCATCTCCGCTGTTCGCTTCCGTTTTGCAGCCCGCCGTTACTAACGCTGCCGCCATTACAGCCGCCAGAGCCCAATAAAATATGCGCGACTTGCGCTTTACAATCTTGATTTAAATACCTCCAAAAAAATAATTAGGAATGCTGCGGGCGGTTGTTACCCATTTTATAGATAACAGAGTGTTTCACCCCGCTAATACTCTGTTCCACGAGTTTTTGCCGTTAGACAAAAACTCGAGAGGGCGGTACACAGTTAAATCTTTCAAGCGAAGTTTCCTACCGCCCGACAAACTCACAATAAAACTCTGTCAACTTACGGGATTTTGCCGTTCGGTAAAAAAATCCGGCATAAGCGGGGGATACTCCCCCGTAAAACACCATTTTTCACGAGTTTTCGTTAGAAAACTCGTGCGGACGGGAACTCCATTTTATCATTCACACCCCGTTCTCCGCCGTCCGCGTTATTCCTAGTTCTCCTCCGAAAACTTGTCTGCCGTCGTGCCCATCTCCATCGTGTGTTCTTTATACGCCTCCAGCTGCCCTTTGGGGACTTTGATTCCGCCGTTCGCTAAAGCGGTATCCATTCTAAATGCTGCGGTGAATTGCCGAGTTGAACTATAATCGCACAGAAGACGAACATGGTCTAAATGCTCGCACCCTACAAAACAGGCTTCCATATCTTTGATGTCCTTCGGAATATCGGGACCTGCGGTTAAGTCGGAGCACTTTACAAAACACCCATCTAAATACTCTACCTTGCTAGGAAGTGCGCTGGTCTTCGACAATTTTTCGCACTGTGAAAAACATGATGTCATAACCGTAACGTTTTCAGGAATCTTAGGCATTGCCGTAAGGCTGGTACATTTTTCAAATGTGCGCTCCATTTCCGTAAGGGACTGCGGCAAAAAGTTGACTTCCGTTAAGCCCGTACAGCTTTCAAAGCAATATTTAAGCGTCGTAACGCCTTCAGGAACCGCTTCAAGCGACATGAGGTTTTCACAGTCGCGGAAACAGTTTGTCATATCTGTCAAACCCGTAATGCCGTCGCCGAGCTTTAGTCCCACTTTTTTATCTTTGTGTTTTTTGAGCGCATCTCCAAGTTTGCTGCTCTGTCCCGGCTCTCCTTTCAAATCGCCCGCCGTAAGACCGGTTACTTCGATGTAGTTTGTTTTTGACGTTTGAGCCGTTTTTGTCAGATATGTGTCTAAGTCGCTGAATTTAACTTTTGTATACTTCCCGTTCGGAACAGGCGGGTTAGGTGTCGGAGATGGCGGCTGGGGAGCCGGCGGCTTCGAGGGGTCTTGCTTGTCCTTTTCAGTCCTCGGTTCATCTCCATTGCTCGTTTCCGCTTTGCAGCCCGCCGTAACCAACGCGGCCGCCATTACAGCCGCCAGAGCCCAATAAAAAACGCGCCGAGCGCGTTTTCCGTTTGTAATCTTCATTTTGTAACTCCTTATGATAAATCGTGTTTTATCGCCGCTTTCTGCACTTTTTCGTCGTTCTTTGGATGCCTACGCATGGACGGCAACTTTCTATATCGCTTTATTTATAACCTGTTTCTTTACGGATTGCAACAAAAATTTTTCTCATTTAGAACATTTAATTCAAAACTCATTCAAAACTCATTCAAAACTCATTCAAAACTCATTCAAAACTCATTCATAAATCATGATTTTGCAGGAATTTTCCGTGATAGGTTTTCGCACGAATTCGATACGGAGCGAAGGAAACTTCATACTCTTCCATATTATAGAGAAATATTAAGATTCGCATCGACTGGGGACTTTGTATTAAGTCGAATTTTGCGCGCTGTTTGTTTTTTCCTCTACTGCATTTCTCCAATCGTATTTCGCTTGAGCATTCAAAAATATCTGCTCTTATAGACAGACCGCGCCGTTTTTCTATATAATTGAAAATACGCTATATATAAATCGTGTTTTGCAACACTGGGAGGATAGTTGGCATACAATAACAACAGCAATAAGGGGCAGCGGATCAATGAAATGATTCGCGTGCGCGAGGTCAGGCTTATAGATGACGAGGGCAGCCAGATGGGAATTGTTCCCACGCTGGAAGCGCTCAGAATGGCTAAAGATAAGGGACTCGACCTTGTTGAAGTATCGCCGAATGCTAATCCTCCGGTATGCAAAATACTGGATTTCGGAAAGTACCGGTTCGAACAGGAAAAAAAGCTCCGTGATTCCAAAAAGAACCAAAAAGTGCTTAAATTCAAGGAAATTCGAATGCAGCCTAAAATCGGCTCAGGAGACCTTGATACGAAAGCGAAACACGTGCAGGAATTTCTAGACGACGGCGCAAAGGTGAAAGTTACCATCCGTTTCCGCGGACGCGAGCTTGCCCACACCGACTTAGGCTACGGAGTTCTGCAGGAAGTTCTAAAAAGGCTTACTTCCGAATATATCGTCGAAAAACAGCCCGCAATGGACGGTAAAACGATGTCGATGACGATATGTGCAAAAGCCAAATAATTTATTGAGGTAAAGGAAATGCCCAAACAGAAGACAAAGAAGTCAGCTGCAAAACGCTTTACATTGACCGGTTCGGGAAAAGTAAAGCATAAAAAGCAGAATCTCCGTCATATTTTGACGAAGCGTTCTCCCAAAAGAAAAAGACAGCTGCGCGCCGCCGGAATGATTGCCGAAGCCGACGCAAGAAAAATCCGTAAGCAGATGCTGCCCTACGGTTGATGTGAGGTATAGAATATGTCAAGAGCGATAGACGGAACAAAACGGAAAAACCGCCGCGTAAAAATCCTTAAACTTGCAAAAGGTTTTATCGGCGACAGAAAATCGAATTATAAAGCGGCGAAAGACGCCGTTACAAAGGCGTTAAATCATGCCTACGTTGACCGCCGCGACCGGAAGCATAATTTCCGCGCGCTGTGGATTTCCCGCATTAACGCGGCTGTCCGCGATGAGGGACTTTCGTATTCGCGCTTTATCAACGGCTGCGTAAAAGCGGGTATCGAATTGAACCGCAAGGCTCTTTCGAATATGGCTATTGAAGATCCAGCGGCGTTTAAAGCCGTTGTGGAAGCTGCTAAAAACGCATTGAAGGCATAAGTATGAGCGTACTCGATCAAATTCTTCTTCTTGAACAAAAGGTTGAAAACGCTGTGGCAAAGATTTCACAGCTGCAGGCGGAAAACGATGCTCTTCGCACACGGTGCGCCGAGCTTACAAATGCGCTTTCCGACAAAACGGAGCTGCTTACGCATTTTGAACAGGATCAGGGAATGATCGAGAACGGCATTCTCAAAGCGCTCGATCGTCTTGCATCCATTGAAAACTCTGTTTTGCAGGCGGCGGGCGCTTCTTCTTCTCAAACTACGCAGGACGCTCAAGCGGACAACGCCGCAAACGGCACGAATGCGGATAATGCGCCGCAGCCTGAAAACATTGGCGCGGAAGCGTCTCCGGCACAAGACGGAGCGCAAACGCCGCTGGAAAACGCAGCGGAATCTCCTGCAAACGGAGAAACTGCTGCTGTTTCTGCAGAAGCCGCTCCGCAGGAAAATATTTCGCAGTCGGGGGAGACAGTAACGGCAGCGCCGGAGGCGGCTCCTCAGCCGGAAAATACCGCGCAAAACGGAGAGACGGCGGCTCAAAGCGGAGAAAACGCTCCGCAGAATCCCGAACAGGCGCAAAATCCCGCTCCGGCGAACGGTCAATTCGACATTTTCTAAACGATGGGGACGCTTCAAATAGATATTCTCGGAACTTCTTTTGCTGTAAAGTCGGATAAGGAAAGCGAATATCTAAACAGGCTTTTGGGATATTACCGGCGGCTTGCAAGTCAAATTCAAGAAAAGACTGCGCTCAGAGACAATCTGCAGGTTTCGATTTTGACCGGTCTTATGATGTGCGACAAACTTTACGACGAGCAGTCGAAAAACGCGCGCATGAAAAACGCCGCGCAAAACGAATTCCTCATCGATGAAGAAGACGAAACGACAAAAATCACAAAAAGTCTTATTGAAAAACTCGACAGGGTACTTTAATTGACAAAAATCTGGATAGACGCGGACTCTTGCGCAAAAAAAGCGCGGGAATACGCGTCCCAATATGCCGAACGCAGCGCATTGGAAATTGTGTGCGCGGCAAACGCTCCGATTGATTGCGGCTCGTATGCAAAACTTGCGCTTTGTCCCAAAGAAAAAGACGCCGCCGACAATTATATCGCCGCAAACGCCTGCGAAAGCGATCTCGTTATTACGCGCGACATTCTCCTTGCCGAGCGTCTCCTTGCAAACGGCGTTTCCGTGATAAACGACTGCGGAACAGCATTTACCCGCGATAACATCAAGCAGCGGCTCAAAGACCGCGAGTTTAATTTGCAGCTTGCAGAAATCGGGCTCGGCGGTTCAAGCAAAAGCGCCTATACGGCAAAACGCTTCGATTCTTTTGTAAAATGTTTCCACCAAGAAATAAAACGCGCGCTGCGGAAATAAATTGTTTTTGTAAAGCGCGGCGGAAATAGGGAAATCGACCTAATTCGTAATTAAAAATGCGTAATTCATAATGAGGAATGAGGGTGTTGTTTGCATAGGCAGGCTGTTTGTTTTATCGGGCGACAATCTCGTATTGGAAGCGGTATTCAAGTTCAGTTTGGAGTGATTTCATCATTTTCTGTTTAACTGCCGAAAATTCTTTTTCCAGTCGCTGTGCAGACAGAGTTATTCTTAGCCGTTACAAAATGCAACGCCCTCCCCCGAAAAATCCTGCTTGCCGCAAATTTTCCCGTCGGTGGTTCTATGCAGTTTGAAAGATATAACGGTGTTCGAGTGCAGTTTGGGGTGGTGTCATTTCTTTTCCAATCGCCCTCTCGACACAACTTTTTTTGCCACTACAAAATACAACACGCAAGACGTTCACAACAGACGCCCCTCGAACACTCCCTTTTCCGCGAGTTTGCTTTTAGCAAACTCGGGAGAGCGGTACATAACTATGTCTTTCAAAACCCATAGCAACCGCTCGACAAACTCGTGCGGATGGGAAACAATGTTAAATCTTCCAAATGAAGTTCTGCCTATCCGCGAAACTCGAGAGGGCGGCACTCAGTTAAATCTTTCACCCTCCTTTCTCTGCCGCCCGACAAATTCTGGCAGGCGGTATCCCGCTCTATCTTTCAAACCGCGTAACAACCGCCTGCCGCTTACCTTTTTACCAATTTCATCGGGTCGACGAGTTTGCCGTTTTTGAAAATCGTAAAATGGAGGTGGGGCCTGTTGAATAGCCGGTAGAGCCGACAAGTCCTATTCGCGTGCCTTGACTAACGTGCTGACCTTTTCGCGCAAGCGTTTTTGACAAGTGCCCGTAAAGGGTTTGGTAGCCGTTTGAATGTTTGACGATGATGTAATTTCCGAAAATGTTTGAGTAACCGACAAAAGAAACTGTTCCGCTTGCTGCCGCACAGTCTTGCTCTCGCATCTAACAAAAAAACGAAGCACGGTTGTAAACACAAACTTGAGTGGACAGTTAATTCCGGCTTGTCTTCCAAACATATTTTCTTCCCCGCCCAACAAACACCGTTTCCCCCTCTTCCAAAGCGTCATTCTTACACGCCTGCGCGACGCCCTTTCCTGCTCCTGCCACGCCCTAAAACTCCGTTTCCGCATGAATAAAGAACACCGCGCAGCCGCAAAATCCCGTTTTCCTCAAGTTTGCCGGATGGCAAACTTGCGTCGGGGGCAGCCCCGCTGCGTCATTTAAACGCCTTTTTTATCGCCCAACTAATCCAGTTTTTGCATTGCGGCGGAGAAAGGGGGCTGAACGATTGAGACGAGGCGCCGCCAGCACTCGTTTTGCCTATGGCAAAACGAGCGGGAAAATAGGTTTGAGGCGGACACGGTTTGCGGCTCTCATGTGTTATTCTTGTTGTCATCAGACAAAATCTATGTCTCCCAATTCCTCATTACGCACTATGAATTAAGCATTATCAACTATCCCTCTCAAGGTTTGCTGAAAGGAAAAGTTCGTCTTGGTACCAGTCCAGCAATAACGAAAAAACTTCTTCTTTATACCCTTTCGCTGCGATTTTTATTTTCCAAATGGAGCCGGAAAGCATTTTGTCGCGCGGAATATCGGTTATTTTTTGCCACGCGCCGTTGTAAAATACGCGGAAAGTTACATTTGACGTAATTTCTTGACCGGAAGCGCCGTCAAAGGCATGGAGATTGAGTTTTACGGGACGTCGCATATCGGTAAGAAAGTCGCTTTTGACGCGCACGTCTTTTTTGCCGACGGCAAACGAATCCCACCAGACGTAGGGGCCTGCCGCAACTTTTATGCGGTACGAGCCCGGGCGCAAAAATACGGCTTTCGTAACGTAGGTAAGGTTCCGCTTTTTCCCGTCGTCCTGAGTCGGTTTGGGCGCCTTAAAAACGCGACGCGTTCCGGCAACTTCGGGAATTTTATCGCCGTCGTTTTCAAAGAAAAATGCGTTTATCGGAAGATCTGAGCCGGAGGCGGAATTGACCGGCATCTGCATTTCAAGCGTTACCGGCGTAAACCACGGACGCAAAACCGTGCGGTGAACCGCGCCTTGACGCCACAGCAGCGTAAACAAAACGGCGGATGCCGCGCACGCGCCTGAAAGGGCGCTTACCGTTTTTAAACGGCGGTTTTTCAGCGCGTACGGCGATTCTTTTACCAAGTCCTTCGACAGCACAAGGCGCGCAAGTTGAATGCGGATTGCGTGCGCGTCGTAGCGTTTAAGATAGCGTTTTATCGCGTGAATAATCGGCGCAGTCGATTGATAGCGTTTGTCGGGGTCGGCGCGCATCATTTTTTTGATGAGGCTGGAGACGACGGGCGGAATGGACTTATCGATTTTCTGCGGCGGAATATAGCGTTCCTTCCGAATCGTATTGAGCGTTTCGATCGAAAGCGTGCCCGGATACGGCTTTGTTCCCGTCACCATCTCGTAGAGCATAACGCCGAGCGCGTAAATGTCCGCCCGCTTATCGACTTTTGCGCTGTCTTCAAACTGTTCGGGGGGCATATAGGCGGGAGTGCCGAGCGAAACGCCCGCCTTCGTTACCGAATCGGTTCCCGTTTCCTTGTCCGCCGTCGCAATTCCGAAGTCGGCAAGTTTTATTTCCGCCCGTTTTGAAATCAAAATGTTTCCGGGCTTGATGTCGCGGTGCACGATGTCCTTTGAGTGCGCGTATTTGAGCGCAAGGCAGGCGTCCTGCAAGATGAGCAGGGCAAGCTGCGGACTTAAAACCGTCTGTTTGGCAAGCAGTTTATCAAGCGCCATGCCGTCCACAAATTCCTCCGCCATGTAGCGGTATGAGCCTTCCGTAAAATAGTCGAACAGATGGACGATAAAAGGACTGTGCATATCAAGGAGAATCTGCGCTTCCCTCTTAAAACGTTGAAGATTTGACGCGCTTCGCCTTCCCGACATTTTTTTGAGCACAATCGTGCGCTTGAGCGAGGGGTGCTCCGCCTTGTACACGACGCCCATCCCGCCTTTTGCAATAATCCCTTGAACTTTATATTTTCCAATCAACGGCGGAAACGCCTCTGCCATTTTGTCCTCCCGATATTTCTCATGCGTAATTACTTTTTTGAATGCAAACGGAGTCTCCAATCCTCAAGCGAATCTATCGCGCACCGCCAACCGCCGCGTCATGTACCGCCGCCCCGCTCCCAAACCCCGTTTCCCACGAGTTTTCGCTAGAAAACTCGGTAAGGTCGGTAACTTCACTTTATCTTTTAAACACCATTCTCCGCCGACCGACAAACTCGGGAGGGCGGCAACTCCTCTGTATCTCTCAAACTCCTTTCTCCGCCGCCCGACGTTCTCTGCCGACCGACGCTTACAATGTTCGTGTCGGGATTAAAAACCTTGTCCGCGTATACTAACGCCACGTTTTGCCGCGACGGATTATGCAACTGCACGTAAAGTCCGCCCTGCCTGAGCGCGTAATTGCCTTCCACGGGGCGGTGCCCGCCGAAATAGCGCATGGAATTTATATCGGAAAAGGAATGCAGCGCCTTAAGCATCGCGCCCACGCTTCCCTCCTCGGCGGCTCCGTTTGCAGTCCACGTCAGAGCGCGGACGACTTCCGCGTTTCCTATGCCGTCAATCAATTCCTTTTGAGAAAAAGCGCGCTCAGGCTCGGCGTGAGAGACGATACAATTGTCAAAAAAGGCTGCAAGCGGCAGCGCGCGCTCTACGCGGGAAACAAGCGCAAGAACCTCATCGCCGTAGACCGACTGCATAAAAAGGCGCGTCATAAACCCTTCGTTCGAAAATTTGAGGAAGGGAAAGTCACCTCCGCCTTGTTCGTTCATGATGTTTTCGTGATTGCCTTTAAGGCAGTGAAAGACTTTGCTGAACGCGTTTTTGCATTCCATTATCATGCACAGAGAGGAAAGCCCTTCTTTCATCTCCTCGCGCATAGCATTCCCGTCGAAAACGCCGTTTGCAAATTCCGCGCCCGCTTCTTTCCACCGCCGTATTCCCCGCGCTTCCGAATGCAGAATATCGCCGACAAAGATGATACGCGCCGCCTTGCGCGAAAAAGCGGCAAACAAATTGCCTCCCTCCGCACCGCTTCCGCGCGGCAAAAAACCTTCCGGTGGCGTAAACGAAAGAATGTTCCATAGAAAGTCCGAACGCGCATGAATGTCCGGCACCACAACCAGCGGCAGCGGCGCCTTCCGAAAGTCGAGCAGTCCGCCCGTGCCGCCTGAAGACGAGCGCGGACGATAGGCGGGATTTTCATTTTCCAGCACGGACAGCGTGCGGGCGCACAAAGAAGCAAGGTAGTCGTGAGACGGAAGTTTTTTTGCAAGCGAGATGTATTTTAGTTTTTTGTAAAGATCGATGTTCAAGGGCGGCGCGCGGCAATGCAGATTTTAAGAAATGACGAGCGTCGTCGAACCGATGGTAATTTTATCTCCGATGTACAGTTTGACGTATTTTTCGTCGGGGATTTTCTTTCCGTTGATGAGCGTGCCGTTCGTGCTTTTTTCATCCTTAATAAAATACGCGCCCTTAATCTTTTGAATGACGGCGTGATGGCGGCTTGCAAGTTTGTTGTCGATGACGACGTTGTTGTCGGTATCGCGCCCGATTGTAATTTTTGCGACGAGTTCGATTCGTTTTTTATCGACCATAAGGTATGAGACGGGGCGAGATTCCGCAATTTTATCCAAATGACGCCCGACGGGGCTGTCCGTAACAATAGTTTGATTATCCATAGAGGCGGATTATATAGAGGACAGCGGATTTGTGCAAACAAAGCGATTGTGATACTATCGCAAAAAATAACTTTGGGAGGTTATTCTATGAAAAAGACTATCGTTTTTTTGACTTCGGCGGCGATTTTGCTTGCCTCATGCGCATCCACAAAACCGACTGAAAAAGCGGCGGATAAAATCCGGCCTGTTATCGGAGCGGAAGGCGTCGAACGTCCGCAGTGGGTTTTCTCCGGCATGGAAAGTCCCGACGGGATTTATGCAGTCGGCTCCGGCAAAATGTCGAATAAAGTCAATTCTCTAAAAGTTGCCGAGACAAACGGACGGGCCGAACTTGCCCGCACCGTGCAGACGACGATTAAGTCCGCATTGACGACCTACGCGCAGGACACCGGCGTAAAAGACGACGTTTTAAATTATATGGAAGAAGCGACCGTTCAGCGCACCGCAGGAATTTTAACCGGTTCCACGCGCAAAGATTATTGGATTGACCAAGACGGAACGGTATACGCGCTCATGTATCTTCCGCTGAAAGCCGTCGTTCCCGCTGCAAACGCAATCGTCGACGAATACGTGACGGATAAAAAGTCAAAGATAACGGAAGAAAAAGTTGCCGAAGCGCTTAAAAAATACAACCTGCTCGGTTCTCCGGCTGCGCAGTAAGAGGCGCCGCGTATGAAATATTCATTACGGCTTTTAGCGCTTACGGCGGCGGCTTTGTTTGCCGTCTCCTGCGCAAGCGTCAAGCGCGTCGACTCCGACACCGTAACCGATTTAAGCGGCTACTGGAACGATACGGACGTGCGCTTGAGCGCGCAGGCGATTGTCGACGGCTGCCTTTTATCCCCGCGCATTGCAGGTTACGCGGCAAGTCACGGAGGAAAACTTCCGGTTGTCATCGTCGGCTCGTACCGCAATAAAAGCGACGAGCACATCGACACGGAAATCCTGACGAAAAAACTTGAAGCGGCGCTTATCAACAGCGGTAAAGTCGAATTCGTCGCATCTTCTTCCGAACGCGATGAAATTCGGCAGGAGCGCAAAGACCAGCAGATGAACGCAAGCGAAAAGACTGCAAAGGCGCTCGGCAACGAAACCGGCGCGGACTTTATGCTTAAAGGGGCGGTAAAAACCATCGTCGATTCCAACGGCAAGGTGATGACGCGCACGTATTTTATCGACACTGAACTTATCAACATCGAAACGAATTCGAAAATATGGCTCGACAGCAATTCGGACATAAAAAAGATTATTAAACGTCCGGCGGCGCGGTTTTAGCCGTGCACGAGGCGCGCGCCTGCCAAACGCGCGCCTTTTTTATTTGTTTGCGCGGACGGCAGGGGATAATCGGCAGTTTGTAATGGGTAACTGGCAACGGAAGAAAGGGCGGGCGGACTGTAAAGACGGCTTTTCCCAGTCGGCTTAAACGCCTTTTTGCCTCACGGTACACTTATGCGGGCGATAAAAAGGCGTTTGAAAGACGCAACTGCGCTGCCGGCTGCGTGCGCCCCTCGGAAGGCTGCGGACAATCGCAGGGAAACAGATTGGGCGGTACTGCTGCCGGAGAGTTCTGCGTTCCGGTGGAAAACGCCCCAAACTACGTTTTCTACGAGTTTTGCCGCACGGCAAAACTCGTGCGGGCGGAATATAAGTTTAAGTCTTTCAGACGTTATTCTCCGCCGCCCGTAGTACATAATCTCCGTCAGTCGTAGAGCGTAACCTGCGCCTGCCGTAGCGCATAGTCTACGGCGGACTTACTGCATAGAGTAAGCCAGACTTACTGTATAAGGTAACTAAGGCTTACTGCATAAGGGGCGTCAGGAGGACCGTGCACGGTAACTGTAGAAAAAAGTCTTTGGATTGGGGCTGGTGAATCCAATGGATAATTTGTAGTTTGTAATGCGTAATTGGGAATGGAAGAAAGGACGGGCGGACTGTAAAGACGGCTTTTCCAGTCGATTTGTCCGGTCAACTACGGGAGGTTTTATGAAAAAAAAGATAACGGCATTTATTGCGGCGGCGGTATGTCTTATTCCGCTGACGGCAAAAGGCGGACGGCAGCCTGCGTGGGTTTCAAATCCGTACGCGGGCTATGACGAAGCAAAATACATCGCGGCGACGGCAGGCGCGCGCACGACGGACGCGGCGGATAAAAAAGCGATGCTTTCCGCGGCGGCGAACATCGTACAGGACATCAGTGCGGAAGAAAGCGTTACCGACAGCGATTCGACGGCAGGCGCAAACCTTACGTCATATCTTTCCGACATCCGCACCAAGTCGCAGTTGAAAGACATCAGCGGCATGGCGATAAAAGACCGGTGGACTGCAAAAGACAAAACCGTCTACGCGCGCGCACTGCTCGATAAAACGGCGGCGGCGCGGCATTATTCGCTTTTGCTCAACGAAAACTCAATCGAAATTGAAACGCTCATCGATGAATCCCAAAGTCAAAAGGCGAATGGAAAAAACGCCGCTTCATTCGATGCGTGCCGGCTGCTTGTAAAAGCGTACGCGCTGGCGCAGGACAACGCTTACTATCTGCGGCTTTTATCGGTCTTGCAGCCTTCCGCTCATCACGTTTTGCCCTACGGAAGTCCTGCCGCCGTTGAAGCAAAACTCCGAGCCGCCTTATCGGCGATAACGGTTTCAGTCAACGTAACGGGCGATACGGACGGGCGGCTTTCGGCGGCGGCGCGTTCGGTTATCACGGGCTTTGGAATCGGGACTGCGTCGGAAGCAGGCGCGGAGAACGCCGCGTACACCTTGACCGTCAACGCCGCTTACGAGGATTTGGAAAAACGCGAAGAATCCGACATCTACTTTACGCGGAGTATCGTCAACTGCATTTTGACGGAAAACGCGAACGGCAAAGAAATCCTTTCCGTTTCCGAAAACGCGCGGCAGGGAAAACTTTCCCGCAAAGAGGCGCGGCAGAGCGCAGTCCGGAGCGCGGAGCGTGTCATAATGGAAGAGTTTTCGCAAAAGTTCGGCGGATTGTTCGGCGGGCGAGAATAACGCGGGAGGCGGAAGGAGTTTATCGGCGCGGCAGAAAGGAAAAACGCCGTTCCTCGGGCGCAGAAAGCAAGCGTTTGGAATGAAGGCGGCGGCAACACGCGGAAAGAAAGACACGCCTCCCTGCCCGACCGCGCGAAAGGGGCGGGCAGAGGCAATTACGGAAGCGGAGACAGCGTTATGCGCCGTTTAGGAGGCGTGGAGAATGAAACGCTGCAGGACAAGAGCGATTGAAAACGCGCGGCAGGGAGCGGCAATCGCGGGACGAAACCTCTGCAGTACGTTGGGAGCGTTTGCCCCGTGTACGGATAAAGCGTCTTGTACCGCGCGGCGCAGTATTCGCTAAAATGCGCTGAAAAAGGAGCGGCAGCGACAAAATGCGTACAAGTGAGGCAGAACCTTGTTTAGGGGCGCGGGAATCGTTCTACACCGCTGCATTTTTTCCAGCGCGTAAAAGCCTTCCGGAAACGCCTATCGCCGAGAGGGCATGATTCGTTCCAGTCCCCTGCCCTGCCCATCAATTACACATTACAATTTCCCACTATACCCGAAACTTCCCCACCTCCTCCGCGAGCCTCTCTATACTATCCTTATTCCTCTGCGCCAAATCATTCACTTCCTGCACCGCGCGATTGATTTGTCCGACCCCCGCCGCCATTTCATTCATGCTGTCTTTTATCACTGCCGTCAGTCGGTCGAGTTTCCGCATTTCGCCAGCGACGACGGTAAAACCTTTTCCTGTTTCTCCGGCAGGCGCGGCTTCGATGGCGGTGTTCATTCGCAGACTGCATTTACTGTGCGTGAAAGTTATTACTGTTTTTGCAGTCTGCCCAAGTTTGCCAATGGCAAACTTGTTGCGTAGTTCATCTGCGCGTTTTCGCTGTATACCATGTGTAAAATAATCTGTCATCGAACAATACAACGCCCTCTCTGCCCCATAGAAACGCCGCTTCAAAACTCAACTTTCACGGCAACAACCGAATACTATTTTCATCGAGTTTTCTCCAGAAAACTCGGGAGGGCGGTACACCGCTAAGTCTATCAAGTTCCGCAGCACCCGCCTGCCATTCCCAATTACGCATTATTCCTCCCCTCTCTACACAAGTTTCGCGGATGGGGAGAACATTATTTAGAAGATTTAACATTGTTTCCCATCCGCACAAGTTTTGCTGACGCAAAACTCGCGAGAAACGGTGTCTTGCAGAGGTGGTTTTCTACGTAAAAAGCATGTTTGCGCAATGCTGGGGCACGCTCACTATTGCCTTGCCGCCGCCCCAAACTCAACTTTCACAGCGTGGATAACACTATGCACTACGCATACTCAAAGTCTCCTTTTCCTGCAAGTTTACAGTTTTACTGCAAACTTGCAGCAGGCGGCAATTCCGCTAAAGTCTTTAAACTTTTTCCTCAACCGCCTGCCAAACTCTTTTCTATACCGCCATCTCTTGCAGACAGCATTTACTGAATTCGTTAAATAATTTTCCATCGGAAAGTACAATTTCCCCTGCCGCCTCATAAAAAATGCCGCCGGAAAACATATCTTCCCGACGGCAAAATTACCCATTACAAATTACCCATTACTGTCTAAACCCGAAACTTCCGCACCGCCTCCACCATATTGCCGATGCTCTGCTTATTCGTTTGGCTTATCCCGTTGACTTCCTGCACCGCGTTCGTTATCTGCACCGCGCCGGAAGCCATCTCGTGCATGCTGTTTGCAATCGAGTCGGACATTTTGCCAAGCCGCTTTATCTCAGCGGCGACGAGATTGCTGTTCGAAAGCATTTCCTGCGAGCTTTTCTTTACTTCGTGCGTCATCTCTTCAATATGCTTCATGGATTGGGCAATCCGTTCGCTTGCGCTGCTTTGCGCGCGCATATTGCCGACTATATTCTGCTCCTCGGCCTCCGTGCGTTCGGCAAGGCGGAAAATATCGTCAAATCTCCGCGCCGCAGACAAGGCCGCATCATTCACCTTTTCAATTTTGTCTTTAAGTTCGCGCAGTATCGCCGTAATGTTTTTCCCCTGCGCGCCGGATTCTTCTGCAAGCGTGCGTATCTCCCCCGCAACAACCGCAAAGCCCTTACCCGCCTCACCTGCGTGCGCCGCTTCAATGGCGGGGTTCATCGCAAGCAAGTTCGTTTGCGCCGCAATATTTTCAATGACCGAGCTTGTATCAAGCAGGATTTCAGAACTTTCGGCAACGGATTTACTCAAGTCGACTGTCTTGGCAATCATCTTTTTCCCTTCGCCGGTCGCGTTATTCAATTCCTTGAGCGTCTGCAGATTTTTTTCAACGGTAGCGGCAACCGACTGAATATTCAAAACCATCTGTTTGACCGAATGAGAGGAATCTTCAACGCTTTTTGCCTGCACCGCAACGTGCCCGTCGACATTGCCGATTGTGTTTGACATAACCTGCAGCGACGAGCCGATTGCAACAACGCTTGCCGAATGCGTAAGCATTTGCTTTTTGACGCCTTCGATATTCGTGCTGATTTCATATACGGAGCTTGCCGTTTCCGTCATATTGCTTGCAAGCTCGTCTCCCACTTGCTGCATGGCGCCCGAATTCTTTCCGATCGACTTAATAACCGCGCCGATTTTCCCAATCGTCTGATTAAAATACAGCGATAAGTCCGTAATTTCATCGTTTCCCGTAACGGGCAAGCGCACCGTTAAGTCGCCGTTGCCGTGCGCAATATTTTTGAGCGCGCCGACCGTTATGCGGATGGGTTTTATTATCACGCGGGAAACGGTAAAAACGACGGCCGTCGCAATAAGCAAAATAACAATGCCGACTATAAGCATCGAATGTTTAAGCGTGCCGATTGAGCCCATAAACTCCTCTACCGGAGCGCAGATAACAAGGTTCCAGCGGGCGCTTTTTAAGTCCGCGTACGCGCCGATTTTTCGAACTCCGTAGTATTCGTAAAAGCCCGTCGTCGTTTCCCGCGTATTTATCGCAAGCGTTTCAAAGTCCGCAGTCGACTTCATCGAACTATCGGTTTTCGCTTGTTCGATGTTGTTCCGCATCTGCCGCACCAGTTCAAGATTTTTGTGCGCGATAATCGTTCCGGTTTTTCCCATAACGAATGCGTAACCGCTTTTTCCGACTACAATATCCTGTATTTGCTCGGAAAGCCATTCGCCTGAAATAGTCGCGGTAAGAATTCCTTGAAGCTTCTTATCGCTGTCGTAAACGGGAACGCAGATGACTTGAACGAGTTTTTTCAGCCAAGCCGAAACAAGAGGCTCTGAAAGAAAGACGGAACCGTTTTTCGCTTCGTTGAACCACTCGCGGTCGGTTACGTTGTATTCGCCATTGGGCGTGTGGCTTATGCCGTCAAGCGTCGTCAAGGAAAGCTCTTCGATGCTGGGATTGATCGCCGCTTCTTTTTCCAACGCCGCAATTTTCGCTTCCATGGGGAAAGCATCGTCGGTAAGAACTCGAATGCGCGCAACATCGTCCATAAATTGCAGGAAAATTCCGATCCGCGCGTCAATGACGTCGCTTACTTCATCCGCTTTGTCGATAAGATGCGTCATAACTTTTTCCGTTACCGCAAGCCGGGCAATGCGCACAGCAAGAACTCCCTGCACTGCCGTACCGACTGCCATTAATGAGCCGAAAATGATAATGAGTTTGTTTTTCAGTGAAAAACGCTTTTTCATTGGTGACCTCCATTCTGCAGGGGATTTGTTTTTTGCGCCAAACCTTCCTGCCGTCAAAAAAATTGGATACCTCTCGATCCGCGTTCTCCGAAAGCCGTTTTCAGCCGTTTAAACTCATCTCTCGTTTTTAAAACCGTCTCGTCTCTTCGTTTTATCCCGCGCCGCCGCGTTATTGCGGACAGCGCCGCGGACTATAAGCGTCGCAATCGCCGACTGTACAAGTTTTGCCTCGCAGCGAATACTGCATTGGGAGGCGAACTTCTATGCAATCTCCGCATTACTGATTTTGCACTGCAAATTAACTTTGACCTGCGTTCATTTATAGAGAAAAATCCGTATTTATATA
>JBQNBN010000048.1:0-22079 GCA_052169915.1 Treponema sp. | reverse complement strand
TAGGGATTTCGTACATCGCTGTCAATAACTCCTTCCGTCTTTTAATGTTGAGATAATTTTATAACTGCAGCAAATATAATGCAAGCGATTTTTTCATTTTTAATTGCCGAGCGGTAACTCCGTTGCAGCATTCTTGTTCCGCAGCCCCCTAAAAAAGCCCCCTCGTACCATTCCCCTCGAGTTTTGCCGAACGGCAAAATCTCGTGCGGGCGGCGCACCGCTGAGTCTTTCAAACTCCGTTCTTCGCCGTCCGCAGAAACTCCGTTAAGCCTTTCAAACGCCTTTTTCCTGCTTGACAAACACCGCGCCCAGCGTCGGTATGTCGATTTTTGCGGCTTTGAGCATGACGATTCCGTTCAAGGCAAGCGCGTCGTCTTTTATCCACGCCTGCATCGCAAGGGACGGAATGAGCACGAGGGCGTCCGAGTTCCGTCGGTCAATGCAAATGCCCTCGCCTGTCCAGTCGGGATTTTGCAGCAAATACACGAGTTTCCAGTGCAGGTCGCTCTGGCGGGCGGCTTTGCGCGCGGCAAGAGAAGCGGCGTCCCCCGCGCTGATTCGCAAAAGCATATCGTCTTTTCCGATAAGTTTTTGCCCGCTCAAAAATGCGCGCAGCTGTTCGTGAGCGACAAGGTCTCCGTAACGGCGAAGCGGGCTTGTAACCTGCGTGTAAAGCGCAAGTCCCAGCCCCGCATGCATTGCAGGCGTTACGCCCACCGAGCGCTTATGAGAACTTTTCAAAATCTTAAACTTTTCCGCAAGTCCCAGCGCGTCCGCTCCCTCTCCGGCGGCAATTTCAGGCGGCTCTTGACTGATATACGGAAACGGAATGTTATTTTTGAACGCGAAATGCGCCGCCCCTTCCCCCGCAAGCAGCATCATTTCCCGAATCATCGCATCCGATTCAAAGCGGACAAGCGGCTCAATCGCCACTTTTTTTGTCGCGGCGTCAAGACTTATGTGGACTTCAGGCATGTCGATTGTATTTGCGCCGGATTTTTTTCTCCGCGCTTCGTTTTTCCGCGCAATATCGAACAAGGGCGCAAGTTCGGGACTGTCTTTTTGCGCGTCCGCCTCCTCATATGTCATGCGCGCAACGTTTACCTGCGTCTTGAATACCGCGCAGTCGGCAATGCAGTTGTTTTCATCGAGCAAAATACGGAATGAAAGCGCAATGCTTTTTGCTTTGAGCCCCAGCGCGTAGTCCTCAAGCGCAGCCTCCGAAAGCATACGCACCGCCCCTTCCGGAATGTAAAGCGTCGTTCCGCGCGCGCGCGCGCTTTTATCGGCGGGACTGTCAGGCAAAACAAATGCCGCAGGGTCGGCAATATGAATCCAAAGGTAGGTTCCGTCCCACGAAACCGCGTCGTCAGGATCGGCAGACCACGGACTGTCGATTGCATACGCCGTCTCGGCAAGTTCAAGCCGCTCTTCCTCAGGCGGCGCGCCGAGCCCCTCGTCCGCGCTCGTCATCGAAAGTCCCGCGCGCGTCGGATACGGATTTTTCGTTACGTCCCAGACGCCCGTCTCAAGAAGGACTTTGTGCGCGTTTTCCGGCGACTGCGCAATGCCCGCTTCCGCCATATTCTTGGATTTCTCCGTTTGACCGAGCGCCAACGCTTCGATTTCTCCCATAAACTTTGCATCGTCGGGCAAAAGAAGTTTCCGCGCTTTTAGCCGCGCTATAAATTCCGCACGGATTTCAGCCAAATGCTCTTTTTCATAGCGTTTTCTATCCAGTTCAGCGATTTCATCTTTCGTCCGCGGCAAAAAAATAAGTTTCCCGCTCTTAAACGCCGTCTCGTCAAGCCGGAACTCGCGGCTTTCTGCAAGCGACTCAAAAAAAAGCGCGCTTTGTTCCGCAGAAAAAGAGGCGCTGCAAAGCCCCGCAAGTTCCGTAAACACAATCGGAGAAGAAGCGCTCTCTTCGTCGGAGATAAGCAGTTCGTACGCTTCGGCAATGCGGGCTTCAAGTCCCTCGTCTTTTGCGTCAAGCAGCGCGCGAAGCGACGGAACCGCCTCCGTATGCAGCGCAATGATGTCCTTTTCGCGCACCTTCTGTTCGGCATAACGCGGAGCCTTTCCCGCCGCCTGCGCCGCCGTCTGAAATTCAATCACATACTTATCGCCGTCCGCCTCTTTGACGAGTGCCGCCTGCCGCTTATACAAAACCGGAGTATTTTTTACCAACATGGCGCAACTATAAAATAATCGCGGAACATGAACAAGAAGACGCGCGTCCGTATGAGGGTCATTGCAAAAACAAGGGCGCAGCCGCTGTCTCCGACCGGCTTTTCGCAGTTCCGGCTTTCGCCTCCATTGCAAAGCAAGCCGCTGCCGCGGCCTGCTACAATCCGGCGCAGGCAGTATTCACGCCCGCAACTCATTCTCCGTATATAAGCGATTCTGTCGCACCGCGCCATCCGCCGCTTTTTCTCCGTCCGAAAACGCATTCCAAACCATCGCAACCACAACGCCGCGTCTGCTCCACACCCCCGCGCCACACCTAACTCCGTTCACGGCAGTTTGCGAATGCAAACTGCGGAGGGCGGGACACCGTTCAATCATTCAAACTTCGTAGCAACCGCCTGACCCGCCCTGCCCCGTCGCTCCCCGTCAAAGCGGACTTTGTACAAAAAAAGTCCGTGCGCGGGGGCGGTCTCGCCGGCTGCTCTTCTGTCTTTTGCTTCAAGGATTTTTTGCATCTCGGACACGTCTTTTCCAGTCCGGTCAAGTCCGATTAAAGTCCCCGTGATTGCGCGCACCATGTTCCACAAAAAGGCGTTCGCTTCAATTTCAAAAACGATGAGGGGATTTTCGTTCGGGAAAGATGAGGATTCAAAAAAATGCGCGCGCTCGATATAGCGGTTCATCGAAAGACTTTGGTCTCCGCTTGCGCAAAACGACGAGCAGTCGAGTTCGCCTTTAAGGCACGCGCACATGGCGTTCAAACGCGAAATATCGGGTTCATACGGCACGAGCCACGAATACCGCGCTTGAAACGCGTCGATATTCGTGCGGGGAGTTATAAAATAGCGGTAAATGCGGCTTGTCGCGCTCGTCCGCGCGCTAAAATCGTCGGGAACGTCCGCCGCGTCCGTAATGCGGATATCGGGAGGCAAAAACGCGTTTAAGGCGCGCACGTAGTTTTTTGCAGGAATCGACGCTGTCGGAGAAAAAAAATGCGCCGCCTGTCCAAGCGCGTGAACGCCGCTGTCCGTCCGCCCCGAACCGTAGACGCGCGTTTTTTGATTGTGCAGACGTTCCAGCGCCTTTTCCAATTCCTCCTGCACGGTACGGACGCGGCTTTTTTCGTCCGCGTGATCCTGCCGCTGCCAGCCGCAAAAGTCAGTCCCGTCGTACGAGAGCGTAAGAAGGACGTTACGCACCGCAGCGCCTACAAGTCGTCATCGCGCACTTCTTTTGAAAGGATGTCGTAGAGTTCGCGCGCTTTTTCAAGGAGCGGCCCGGGCTTGCTTTTAGACGACTTTCCCAGTCCGAATATGCGCGCAATCGACGTTTTGGCTTCGCTCAATTTTTTTAAGCGCATCTGCGTGTCTTCCGTCTGTCCGTATTTGTATTCCAGAAGCCCGGAAAGATAAATCACGCCGTCCCAGCCGTAATTTTTGTCCATGTCCGGCCCAAAGTTATTGAGCGTCGAACTTTTTTCAATCATTTGCGTTTCGTTATAAATCGCCTGCTGATAAAAAAAGAGCGCCTTTCTATAGAAGACTTCTGAAACATAGTCAAAATTATGGCCGGAAACGACGGAATTCAAGTCGCGCAAAAGCCATGCAAGGCGGAGCGAAAGGAATGCCGACTTCATCGAGGGAAGGTAATCCGCGCCGACTTCGCCGTAGGAAAGGAGCGCAAGATAGTACATCGCCGCTCCGTCGTAAAGCGAACGTTCTTTTTTGAGGTTGAAGTGCGGAAAAATCGTGCTGACTTTGTTTTTGCGTTCTTCCCGCTTAAAATAAAGACTGTCCGCACAGTCCTTGTCTTTCATTTCTTTAAAATCGCTCCACAAAAACGCCGTATAGCAGTTCGGGCACGCGCCGATTTCATAAATAAGCGGATAAATGCGCCCGAAGCGCACCGACGGTTCAAAAGTCCTGTGCAAGTCGTCGGAAAGTCCGCCGGCAATCATGCGCCCGTTGCCGCTGAGCATTACTTCTTTATCAAACTGCCGCTTGCACACGGGGCAGGTACATTTTTCCTTAGACCAATACGAAATCGCCGCCTTTTTTTTATCCGACTGCTTTTTTACACCGCTAATCATCACTGCTCCAAATTAAAAAACTACGTATATTATCGACCGGCACGGGGGAATTGCATAGAGTTTGTTGGCGGGGGGAGAGGGAGGGCTAATTTATAATGCGCAGTGCTTAATTCGTAATTGGCGTGCGGCGGAGAATAGAGCGTGAACGATAAAGTATGATTTCCGCCCTACCGAGTTTTCTTACCAAAACTCGCAAATAAATGCCCTTAGTCCTCAAGTTTTTCCTGCAGGAAAATCCTGCCCGCTACAAAATATTTTTTCTGACGAAGGGAATCAATCTTAAAAGATACGACGCTCCGACCGCCCAAATGACGGTAATAATCGCTGTGCTGCCAAATGACACGATTAAGGGGTAATGCACGGCAGTCAAGTTTAATAAGCGATAGCAGACGTTCAGGCTTACCGTATGAAGAATATAAACGCCGAACGTAAGCGGCGCTAAAAAGTCGATTATTTTTGACGCCCTGCGGATATTCCTCTTGCACAACGAAAAAACCGCCCAAGAAAGCGCGACGACCAGCGGATTGTGATAGCCTTCCGTTCTAAAGTCGACGGTAAAGTATAGTATGCGCTCCGCATATTCCGAATTGAGTTGAATTGCGGCAAGATAAATCACGTATGCCGCGATAAAAATAATGCTGACGGAATTTTTTAATTCGATGTTTCGGTAATGGACTGCGTATCCGAGCAGTACGTAAAAGATATAAATCGATATTTCCGGCACCTGCAAATTCAAAGGGACAAAATTTTGAATGTAGGGAATGACGCTGGAAAATACAAAAATGACCAACAAGCCATATTGCAATAATTCATTCGGCATGTGTTCCGTCGACTTTTTCAATAACGGCAGCAAGCAATAAAGCCACACCGCCATGTACAAATACCACATCGCGTCCCACGACTTTCCGATTAAGGCGTTTTTCACGGCGATGAGCGCGTTTTGTACGGAAAAAGTTTTTGTCTCATACACGACTTCCATCAAGCAGTAGAGCGTTCCGAACGTGAGAATGACGACTACAAAGCGGCGTATGTATTTAGAAAACAGTTTTTTAATCGGAACGTCTTTTTGCGGGTTCAAAAACAGCGCGCCGGTTATCATAACGAACACGGGAACGCACCAATTCAAGGAATTGCGTATAATCCGGATTATAAATAATTCCAAACGCGAAAAATACGCTGCGCCGCAAATGTTGGCGCCTTGCGCAAATACGTGCAAGAGCAAAACGGCTGCCGCCGCAAAAACTCGTACATAATCAATATATTCAATCGACTGGCTTCGACTTTTCATGTTCCTCCGTCGTTTTATGCCGCACTGACGCGGACAAAAGGACGGCAAACATTATACCCCCCCCCCCCCCCCCGCTGTGTCAAGGCAATTTGTGCTTAATGTTTAATTAGGAATGCTGCGGGCGGAGTAGAATGTGGTTTGACAGATTTAATAGTGTGCTGCCCGCACGAGATTTTGCCGTTCGGCAAAACTCGCAAATAAATGCCCTTAGTCCTCAAGTCTCTTCCGTCTGCCGCTGCAAACTCCATTTTCCCCCAAGTTTTCGCTAGAAAACTTGCAGCATGCGAAACCCCGTCTTATCATCCTCGCACAACGTTTTCTCGCATGTGTCTTTTTCGTCAAACCGCGTTTTTCCCCTAGTTTTACTGCGGACGGTTGCTATGTCATCAGAATGATGAAACGTTGTTCCGTCCGCACAAGATTTTGCTTATTGCAAAATCTTGCAGAACACAATGTTCCGCAGGCGAAAACAGCGTTTCATCCTTAAAAGTCCGTTCTCCGCCGACCGCCCTTCACACTCCTTTCTTTTTCCGTCTGCCGCCCCCAACTCTATTAGTCCCCAAGTTTGCCAACGGCAAACTTGTCGCAGGCGGCAACTCCGTCTACTCTTTATTACACCATTCTTTTTCCGCCTGCTCTTATGCTATACTCACCTCCATGCCGTGTAAAAAAATCTCCGCCGCACGCATTGCGGACGTGCTTTGCGGGTATCTTTCTTCCGCCGATTCCGTTTTTGTGTTTTCTACCGACGTTGCGTGCGACACGTGGTCGGATTGGGCGGTGCGCAATGCTGACCAGACCCGCATTTCTGCCGTCGCACTGGAGCGTTTTATCGCGTGGGACACATTTAAGTCCGCATACCTGCACGCGTCGTCAAAAGAAAAAAACGCCGTTCCCTCCGCGGTGCGAAAAATGTTCGTCTCGTCGCTCATAGAAGAAAACTCGCGCGCCGCTCTGGCAGGCTCTCCTCTCTTCCGCCGCATTATTTCGCCTGCCTACGCAGATTCGTCGGCGTCCTTCACCGACTGGATTGCAAAACTCCTTCCCGCGCTTAAAGTCTGGCGCGAGCGTTACGACCGTTTTGCCGGTCAGCCGGATTTTGATGAGGAAAATCTCGACTATCTTTTGCTTTACGAACGCTATTCGGCGTTTCTTGAAAAAAATAATTTGTTCGAGCAGTCGTGGACGGAGCTTTCGCTGCAGGAGACGGATAAGCAATTCGTTATTTTTTATCCTGAGATTCTTGAGGACTTTCACGAATACCGCGCAATCATTGAAAACGCCGCGAATGCAGTCGTTGTGTCGCTGCCGGAAGAAGACGAGCCGCCGTCCGCTGCAAAATATGCGGACTCGCGCGCAGAACTCCGCTACACGGTTTTGAAAATCCGCGCCCTCGTTGAGCACGGCGGGGCGGACTGGACGGACATCGCCGTCAGCGTTCCTGACTTGCAAACCTACCGCCCGTACATCGAGCGCGAACTGAAAAACTATTGCGTCCCTTTTGTCGTCCGCGCGGGGATTCCGCTTGCTGCAAACGGAGCCGGCGCAATTTTCAATCAGATAAAGGAATGCTATGCGTCGGATTTTTCGTTTGACGCGGTGCGATCGCTTTTGCAAAACGAGTACGTTCCGTGGAAAGGCGGCAGCAAGGACGGCGCGCCGACTGCAACGAACTTCCGCATCCTCAAAGAAAATCTCGTCCGCGCCGGAAGCCGTATGCGCTGCCTCTGTCCGTATTACGAGGGCGGCAAAAAAATCGACTCGTGGGAAGAGTCGCTCAAAGGAGATGCGCACAGTCAACTTGAGTTGAACTTTTACCGCAATCTCAAAGAAGACATTACGCGCATGTGCCGCGCGGCAAGTTTTGACGGCGTTCGGAGCGCGTGGTTCGAGTTCAAAGCCCATTATATAGAAGAAAGCGAGTTTTCTTCCGAGTCGGACAAAATCATCAGCCGCTGCATAACGGAACTGTCCGCCCTTGCGGACATTCAGCATGCGTACGCTGCGGCAAATCTCACGCTTTCAGACCCGTTTTCCTTTTTTTTGCGCGAAATTGCAGCGAAAACCTACCGCCCGCAGGAAAAACTCGACGGCATTTCGGTGTTTCCGTACCGATTGGCGGCAGAGGCGCAGTTTCCATTCCATTTTGTCATCGACTCTTCGCAGAAAAATCTCACCGTGCAGTACAGGACTTTCGAATTTTTAAGCCGAGCCAAACGAGAAGCCCTGCACATCGACTCTTCAATGGAGGCGGGCGACGTGTCAAAACTCTTTGCGCGTCTTTACGCCTCCGCATCCGGCGGGAAAATTGAATTTTCCTACGGCGAACAAAGTTTTCAAGGTTTTGCCGTCGCGCACAACGCGCTCAAACTCCGCCCCGACGCCTCGGAAGAAGAGCGCACGCTTCGTGCAGAACTCGACAAAGCGGACTTTATGAAAGCTGAGCGGAATTGGTTTTTATGCGGAGGAGACGCTCCGTCCCGTCTGACGCTCCGTCAAAAGTCGGCGTTTGAATGCTGGAGGCGCGCCCTGCCCGACGGAAAAACGGAGTCCCCGCTTTCCGACGCCGCGCTTCAAAGGATTCATGCGACGCTGTATGAAAACCGCGCACTCTCCAGCCGCTCCGGAGTCTCCGGCGGGAACGCGAAAATGACGCTTACGCAGTCCGACATGAAAAACTTTTTTCCGTGTCCCCGCAAATGGATTTTTCAAAACGCGCTCCGCATCCGCGAAGACACGCTTGAAGCGGATTTACTGTCGCCGTTCGACATGGGAACGATAAACCACGCCGCGCTCGAACGCTTTATGCGCCCCTACCGCGACGACGGCGTCCCCCTTCCGTGCGTAAACGAAGCGGGAGCGTTCGACGATGAACACGCGATTCAAACGCGGCTTGAAGCCGTCGTGCGCGAAGTTATCGCGCTGCCTGAGATGGATTTCAGCCGGAGCGCGCTGACAAAGGCGGCGCTTTCAAGTCAAACGCGGGCGATTGCGGCAGGCGTTTTGGATTTTTTACATTTTATGCTGCAAAAACGGGAAGACGGCGGATTCGGCGGGGCAAAAGTCGACTGTCTTGAAGAATGGTTTTCGCTTGCGCGCGAGGATTGCGACTGGAATTATCTTGGCCGTATCGACTGCGTTCTGTCCGACGGCGGCAAAAATTTTATCATCGACTACAAAAACTCAAAGTCGTCCGTGCCGCCGCTTTCAGCCTGCTTTGCCGACGATGAAGGGCGCATTTCCGATTTTCAAATCCCCTTGTACGTCCTGCTGCTCAGCGCGCAGGCGCAGACGGAGGTTTCTAAAGCGCTTTTTCTTGCGATAAAGGATAAGGCGCAGTCGACGGTCGTCAACGCAGAAAAAAAAGACAACCGATCGCACGCAAAAACGCCTGAAGACTATCAAACGACGCTCGATTCGTTTTTTGAATACGCAAAACGATTTTATGAAAAAGTCCGCTCGCACGATTTTACGCCGCGCCGTTCCCCGCGCGACATCTATTTTGACGCGCGTCCCTTTGAAGACTGCGCGTCGTGCAGTTACGCCGCCGTGTGCCGGACGGTGTACAAGGCTGCCGGAGAAAGTTTAGCGCGCGGTTAAACGGAGGAATCATGACAAAGTCGACTGAAAACTACGATTATTTGGATTTGCTTTCGCGGAAACTTGACGCCGCGCAAAAAAAAGCGTGCTGCCGGACGGAAAACGCTGTCGTCGCAGCGGGCGCGGGTTCGGGAAAAACGCAGACGCTTGCAACGCGCTTTGCGTGGCTTGTTATGTCGCAAAACGTTCCCGTTTCGGAAATCCTGACGCTGACCTTCACGAACAAGGCTGCGGCGGAAATGTACAGCCGCATTTACGAAACGCTCCAGTTTTTTGCTCACAATCCTGCCGTTCCGCCCCGCGAAAAAGAAAACGCCCGGCGCGCGGCGGAAGAGTTTTCAGGCGCGCATATCCAAACGCTCGACTCTTACTGCGCAAGCCTTGTGCGGAAAGCCGCAAACCGCTACGGCATTCGTCCGGACTTTACGGCAGGCTCTGCAGACTCTTCTCAAGCGATACGGGAAGCGGCGTTTTCGTTTGCGCTGAAACACCGCGATGACGAGGCGGTGCAGTATTTTGCCGAAGCGGGGAAATTGCAGGACTTTTCGCGCGACTATTTTGCCGCAATCATCGAACGCTGCTCGTCAATCGCCGACGATGACAAAAAGTTTTCAACCTTTCTTGCCGCGCAAAAAAACATCATCGCCGCCGAATGGAATAAAGCCTCCGGCATGCTCGGCTCACTCCTCACGGAATTACGCGCCGCGCTCACGGAAAACGCTGTGCCGGACGATCCGTATTTCTTCTCCCTTACGGACGCGCTTGAAACATTCCCCGAAACCTTCAAAATCCAGTCCCCCGTCCTCATCGGCTCGGACTCAAGCATTTCCGCTTCCGCGCGCGATTTAGCCTCAAGCCTCAAGCGCATTTCAGAACTCAAAACGGGACGGCGCGGAAAACTTCCTGCCGCAGTCAAAGCCGTCAACGACGTTCACAAAGAATTAAACGCGCTCTGCTCGTCCGCATTTTTGCCGATGGCGGCGTTTATCGCGCAGTATCCGCACACCGAGCGGCTTTTTTCCCTTCTCGACGACTTTAAAGCGGAAGTCGACGCGCAAAAACGCAGCACGGGAAAACTCACCTTCCGCGACATTGCGGAGACCGCGCTTAAAATCCTTTGCGAACAGGGCGACATTCGACAGGAAGAGAAAAAATCCTATTCAAAAATCATGATTGACGAGTTTCAAGATAATAACGCGTCAAACCGCGACCTCTTATTTTTGCTTGCGGAAGAGGACAAAAGCCTTGCCGATATACGTTTTTCGTCTTCGGACGCGGACGCCGTTTCCGACGCGCTCAAAAACCGTCTCACGCCGGACAAATTGTTTTTTGTCGGCGACGAAAAGCAGTCCATTTACAAATTCCGCGGGGCGGACGTCGCCGTTTTCAACGAATTGACGCGCGATTTGCAAACCGAATGCCTCAAAATGACTGCAAACTACCGCTCCGCGCCGGAACTGCTTGCCTCGTTCAACATACTGTTCGGCGGGTACGGACAGGATTTAAGCGAGCGGATGCCTGCCGTTTTCGATGAAACGCCGTCTGAAAGTTTTGAAGCGGCGTATCCCGCCGACGCGCGCGCAAAAAAACCTGACGCGCTTACGCATAAAGACGCGCCTCAAGTCCCCATTAGCAAAGAGAATGTCCGGACGCACGTCTGCCTTGCCGACGATGATTTTCTTTCCGCGCAAAAAAAATTGACCGGCGCCGACGCGCCTGAATATTTGGACGCGCCCGACCAAGAAGCGTATTTTATCGCGGCAAAAATTAAGTCCTTGTACGAAGCGTCGCCGGAAGATGAGCGTTCATATTCCGACTTTGCCGTGCTCGACGTAAAACGCACGCGCCGCGCAAAACTTACGTTTTGGTTCAACCGGCTCGGCATTCCCTACGCCGTCGACGTGCAGTCGGGCGTCTTCCGCGAGGCGATCGTCAACGACGTGTACGCGTTCATCCGTCTCTGCGTCTATCCTTCCGACGCGGCGGCATTCGCGTCTTTTTTGCGCTCTCCGTTTGCAGGCTTGAGCGTAAACGGCGCGATTTCCGTTTTGACCGTCTTTGCCGAAAGCGGCGCGCCTGCATTCGATACGGGAAAGGACGATGAGATTCGCACGTCCCTTTCTCCTTCCGACTTTGAAAAATACCGCGCAGCTGCCTTGTACTACGCCGCCGCGCGCCCCAAGGTTTTGAGCCGGAAATTGACTTTGACAATAGAAGAATTGTGGTACGAGCGCGGCTTTCATTACGAAACGCTGCTTAGTCCTGCGGCGGCTCTCATCGCCGAGCAATTCGACTTGCTGTTTGAACTTGCGCGCCAAACGGACGAAGCGGGAAAAAGTCCTGCGTGGTTTGTCGACCGGCTGCTGCTTGTCCGCGAAAGTGAAAAAAATTCCTTTGCGCCAAAGCCCGACATCGAACTTGAAAATGTCGCCTATCCAGTCGAAAAGGGCGATGCCGTTCAGATTATGACCGTCCACAAGAGCAAGGGGCTGCAGTTTGCGCACGTTTTTATCACCGGCTGCTTCCAAAAACCGAAAAACGACAGGGCGGAAAAGTTTTTTTACGATGACGAGGCGGGACTGTCTCTTAAACCGCGCTTGGGCGAGGGAAACTTTTTTTTCCTGCGGCAAAAAGAACGTGCCGACAAAAAAACGCTTGCGGAATTCAAGCGCATTATCTACGTTGCGATCACGCGCGCGGAAAAATCGGCGTACATCGTCGGCACAAAGAAAAAACAAAAGGACGAATCAAAGTCGATTCTTGAAAACATCGTCGATTTTTATTACGGACAGGACTTTCCTCCTCCGTCTGAAAAGCCTGCGGAGATTTTCCGGGACGGCGCGCCGTTTGACCTCGTTATGATTCCTTTGCAGGAAAAATCGCTGTTGTATGCGGATACGGCGGGAGCGACAGGAAAGGCGGCTTTTTCCAAGCAGGAATTTGCGCGGGAAAAGTCCGCCGGTTTTGAAAAAGCGCACAGCGTGCTCCTTGTCCCTTCGGAAGTGAAAAAAATTACGCCGAGTTCGCTTGAAACGTTTGAAAGACACGACGGAACTCAGGCTGCGGGGAATTTTATTGAAGAAAAACGCGATTTTTTAAATGCCGGCGCGGCTGACGAATTGACGGACTCGTCTTTTACGCCTGCTGACTTTGGAACGCTCGTTCACGATTGCTTATTCAAGTGGGCTGCGGGCGCGCCGCTTGAACACTACGCGCCACCTGCCGCTCTGCTCAAAAACCTAAACGCCGCCGAACGAGCGCAAAAACGCGCCGAATGCTTGGAACTGTGCGCCGCGTTTGCACAGTCGCCGCTTGCTGCCGCCTTCCTCGACGCAAAGAAGTCAGGCCGCTTTTGGCGCGCCGAGTGGGCGTTCAAACATTTCAGCGGCGGAAATATTGTCAAAGGCGCCATGGACTTGATTTTCCAAACCGCAGACGGCGCGTACACAATCGTCGACTACAAAACCGACTCCGACTATGCGCCGGAACGCTACACTGCCCAACAAAAATGCTACCGCCAAGCCGCCGCTGCGCTCTTAGGCGTAGACGAGGCAGCGGTACAAACGACGCTGTATTATCTGCGGAGGAGGGAGGGAGTTGTAGTTGGGGATAATTCTTAATTACGAAATACGCATTCCTCATTCTCCATTACAGTTCCCCTTCAGTCATGCCGCCTTGGGACGTGCGGACGGGAATCTGCTCGCCGAGATATTTGGGGCGGACTTTTACCGTTACTGCCCAGAACGCTTTAATCCGCGCGAAAAATTCTCTGATATTCCGCTGCCGTTGTCCGTAGATGCGCCGGCGGTCGCTTGCAACGCCGTATGCGTTCAGTCCCAGACGGCGCGCAATGTAGAGCGCGCGGTACAAATGATACTTCTGCGTTACGATGACGATTTTCTCCGCGCAAAACACATCGCGCGCGCGATAGCAGCTGTCGTAGGTGGAAAATCCTGCGTGATCCATAAAAATGCGTTCTTCGAGGACACCCTGCCGGAGCGCATAGTTTTTCATCGCTTTGACTTCATTGTAGTTTTTTCTGCCGTGGTCGCCGCTCATTAAAAGCGCGTCCGAAACGCCGTCCTCATACAATTCGATTGCGGTTAAAATCCGGTCTTCCAAAATATGACTTGGCCGGCCGCTACCCAAAACGCGCGCGCCCAAGACCAGAATGCAGTCGGCATTTTGTATGCGCTCGTCGTTTGCCGCGGCGATATACCGTTTGGCAAACAAAACCATTCCCGCGTTGACGGCAAACGAGAACACGCCGACTGCAACAAACGCCGCCGCCAAGCCTGTGAACAAAATCTTCCATCGGAAAACCTTTTTGCGCAGCATTCCCGCGCATTTTGCACAGCACTCCTTTACGCAGGCGATTATTCTTTTAAATCTGTCAAACATATTTTTCATATAAGTTTTACGCACCAAAACACAATTTTCCGCGAAGTTGGGGAAACCGCCGCCGAAACGCCATTTCCTCTCAAGTTTGCGATTAGCAAACTTGCAGCGGGCGGCGCACCGTTAAGTCTTTCAAACTCCATAATAAACGCCCGCGTCGTTCTCCTCCGCCCGCAAAACACCATTCTCCACGAGTTTTGCGCTAGCAAAATCTCGGGCAGGCGGCACACCGTTGTATCTATCAAACTGCGTCCTCTGCCGCCTGCTACCGCCCTGACTCTTCCTTCTCTTTCAGCACCGCGAGGAATGCGGATTGGCTCAACTCTACGTCGCCGAACATTTTCATGCGCTTTTTGCCTTCCTTTTGCTTTTCAAGGAGTTTGCGCTTCCGCGTAATGTCGCCGCCGTAGCACTTTGCAAGCACGTCTTTCCGCACCGCGCTCACCGTTTCGCGGGCAATAATTTGACTTCCAATCGCCCCTTGAATCGCAACCTTGAACTGCTGGCGCGCAATTTCATCTTTGAGCCGCTCGCACACCTTTCGCGCCCTATCCGCCGCGTTTTCCTTAAACGTCAACTGCGACAGCGCGTCGACCATCTTTCCATTCAAAAGAATGTCGACTTTCACCAGTTCCGTCGGACGATAGCCGATAAGTTCGTAATCGAACGAAGCGTAGCCGCGGCTGTAACTTTTAAGTTTGTCGTAAAAGTCAAACAAAACTTCCGCAAGCGGCATTTCGTAAGTGAGTTCAACGCGCTTGGTATCAAGGTAGGTCATATTAGTCTGTTCGCCGCGCTTTTGCTTGCACAACTCCATCAGCGAGCCCAAATATGTCGCCGGAGTGATAATGCTTGCGCGGATATACGGTTCTTCCGCGCTTTTTATGCGCCCGTCCGGATATTCGGAAGGGTTGTCGACGAAAGTCTCCTCTCCGCTGGTCAACAGGACTTTATAACGCACGCTCGGCGCAGTAAAAATGACCGCTTGGTCGTAGTCGCGTTCAAGCCGCTCCTGCACAATCTCCAAATGCAGCAAACCCAAAAAGCCGCAGCGAAAACCGTTCCCAAGCGCCAAAGAATTGTCCTTTTCATAGATGAGACTTGCGTCGTTGAGTTTCAACTTTTCAATGCTCGACTTCAATTCCTCGTAGTCGTTTGAATCCATCGGATAAATAGAAGAATAAACGACGGGTTTAACTTCCTTAAACCCCGCAAGCGCAGATTCAGCAGGATTGGACTGGAGCGTTACCGTGTCTCCGACTTTTACATCGCTGACGGTTTTAATACCCGCGACGATATAGCCGACGTCGCCCGCTTCAAGGCGTCCCGTCTCTTCGTAGTCGATTTTAAAAACGCCCGCCTGCTCCGTTTTGTATTCCGCGCCGCTGCTCATCATGCGGATAACGTCGCCGGTTTTAACCGCGCCGTTCATGACGCGCACGTGCACGATAACGCCGCGGTACGAATCGTAATGACAATCGAATATCAAGGCTTGCAGCGGTTTTGCAGCGTCGCCTGAAGGGGGCGGAAAGTCGTTTACAATCGCTTCAAACAGGTCATCGATTCCCTCGCCGGTTTTCGCACTCACCAACTGCGTTAAAGAGTCGTCAAGTCCCAATTCCTTGTCGATCTGCTCGCGCACGCACGGAACGTCCGCCGAAGGCAAGTCGATTTTGTTGATGACGGGCACAATCGCCAAATCCTGCTCAAGCGCCATGTACATATTGCTCACCGTCTGCGATTCCACGCCCTGACTTGCGTCAATCAAAAGGAGCGCGCCCTCGCAGGAGGCAATCGCGCGGGAAACTTCGTATGAAAAGTCGACATGTCCCGGCGTATCGACAAAGTTCAACTCGTACTCGTTGCCGTCTTTCGCCTTGTAGGGAATGGTAACCGCTTGGCTTTTTATCGTAATGCCGCGTTCGCGTTCAATATCCATGTTGTCGAGAATCTGGTTTTTCATCTTCCGCTCGTCGATGATGTGCGACTTTTGAATAAGCCGGTCGGATAGCGTCGATTTTCCGTGATCGATGTGCGCAACAATGCAAAAATTGCGCTTGTATTTCATGTCCATGATGACTCCATTTGAGGGTGCCCTGCTCCAAAAAAGAAGTTTTTGAACAGGTTTCTTCCTTATCCTATCATATTTTGAATTTCGGGCGCAACCGACTGCACAAACCGACTTTCAAACGGAGCCGAGTGAAAAGAAAGGCGCTCAATCCCGATGAGGGAAGCGCGTGCATTCATCTGCTTTTGCTTGACCACGTGCGAAGCGGTGTGTTATTCTTGCGCCACTGATTTTTTCAGACCTAATCAAATCTCAAAAAGGATAGCATTATGCCATTCATTTCTTTTTTACAGACCGGCGGCGCGCCGTCGGCATCGGGGCCTATGGGCATTCTTACATCCGTCGTTCCGTTCGTTGCCATCATCGGAATCTTCTATTTCTTCCTTATACGTCCGCAAAATAAGAAGCAAAAGGAAACCGAAAAGATGCGCGCCGCGCTCAAAAAAGGCGACAAAGTCGTTACAATCGGCGGCATCCACGGAGTCGTTTCTTCTGTAAAAGAAAAAACCGTCATCGTCAAAGTGGACGACAACTGCAAGATGGAATTCAGCCGCTCGGCAATTTCCGACATTGACTCAGGAGATGCGAAAGACGAAAAATCAAAAAAGGACAATAAAGACGCAAAAGAATCGGGAGCCGCGGCAAAAGACGCTCCGGCAGCCGAAGCAAAATAAACTTGGAGTAAAACAAGATGAATAAACGCACACGTTTCTTTATTCTTCTGACTGTTCTGGCGCTCTGCTTTGCGTTTTTGTGGACTTCGATAAGCTGGTACTACGGTACGCCCAAAGAAGTTCAAGCGCTTGCATTGAATTCGCTGGAAAATATTAAAGACTACGCGACCGTGCAGGCGGCAAACGACGTACTTGCGATTAAAAACGCCGCGCAAAATGCGCCCTCGGACGCGCCGGATGCAAAATACGCGTGGCTGGAAAAAGCCGCCGCTAAAAAGTACCGCAAGGACGGAGAAAAAGTTCCGTCTGTGATGAGCGTTTCCGACGTTCTCATGGCGTATGACGGCGAAGAAGAGTTTTCAAACGAATTGCAGGCGCATTACCGCGACCGCATTCTCAAAGCGAAAAAACGCTATCAAAACTCGGTAAAACTCGGACTGGATTTAAATGGCGGTATGAGCATTATCGTAAAGGCTGACTTGGATGCCGCGCTCGCTTCTCAGGGAGACTCCGTCGTTACCGACGACGTTGACCGCTTTAAAAAAGACGCGATGGCGCAGGCGATAGAAACGCTTACCGGCCGCATTGACCGCTTCGGACTTACGGAGCCGGTTATCCGCCAGCAGGGCGAAGACCGCATTTATATTGAAATGCCGGGAGCGGCGGAAGCGGACGCGATAAACGCCATTATCATGGGTAAGGGAATTTTGAACTTCCGCCTCGTCGATATGACGGCGACTGAAAAATTCAATTCCTATTACCGGCAGAATGCGGCGGCGTTTAACGCAGCCGGCGGCTTGATTGATCCGTCGATTATTCCCGAAGACTGTGAAGTGCTGGGGCACTACACGAAAGACGAATACGGACTTGACGAGCGAATCGGGTATCTTGTTGTAAAAAAAGAAATTGCGCTTGACGGTCAGCATATCAAATCTGCAGAAGTCGGTTCCGACGGCATTACAAACCGTCCGGAAGTCGATTTTGTGCTTGATTCCGAAGGCGCCGAGATTTTTGCGGCGTTTACCGGCGCGCATAGAGGCGAATATCTTGCAATCGTCAGCGACGGAAAAATAAAATCCTACGCAAACATTAAAAGCGCTATCACCGGCGGACGGGTTGCCATTACCGGATTCGGACTGGATGAGGCGCACAATCTGCAAAAACTTTTGCAGACCGCGTGGCTCAACGTCCCGCTTTCCGTTGAAAGTCAGCAGGTGCTCGGCGCCTCGCTTGGAGCGGCGACAATCAAACAGGGAATCAAAGCCGTTGCAGTCGGTTTGCTTGCAATTCTCGTTTTTATGCTCTTGTACTACAAAGGGGCGGGCATCAATGCAGTCGTCGCGCAGGTCTTGAACCTGTACATCATGTTCAGCGTCCTGTCCGCGTTCAATTTGACGCTCACGCTGCCGAGTATCGCCGGTATGATTTTGACAATCGGCATGGCGGTCGACGCGAACGTTATCATCTTTGAACGCATAAAAGAAGAATTGGGCGCAGGCAAAAGCCGTCAGGCGGCGATTGCGGCGGGATTTGACAACGCGTTTTGGGCAATCATGGACTCGAACATCACGACTTTTATCGCGGCGATTTTCCTTTCTCAACTCGGCACGGGGTCGATACAGGGATTTGCCGTCAGCCTTGCAATCGGCGTTTTGTCATCCGTGTTTACCGCCCTGTTCGTCTCGCGGCTCATTTTCGACTTTGACACCGACGTTCTTCACGCTCAAAAGGTGAGCATCAGCTGGAGGATTAAATAATGGAAAAGAAAATCATCCGTTTCAGCAAAGGATTTATTCCGGCAGGCGTGTTCAGCGTCCTTCTTATTGCGTTCGGCGCGGCAGGACTTTTTACGCGCGGCATCAATTTCGGCATCGACTTTAAGCCCGGTCTTATAAACGAAGTGCGCATTTCGCCGGTAGCGGCGGAACTGACGTATTCCGGCAGCGCGAAAGCGGCGCTCTCGCTTGAAAACGACAAACTTGAAATCGTCGTAAGCGGCACCGGCGCGGAAAACGAAACGAAATCCTTCGCGTACGGCACCTATCCGACCTTAAACGAACTTGCCGCCGCCGTAAACGCCGATAACGCCTTGCACATGGAAATCAAGGGGACTGGAAACGCGCCGTCTTCCGCGCTTTTCGTTAATTCCGGCGTTTCGCCCCTGCTCAGTAATGCGCCGTTTAATTTGTACGCGGAAAACGAACCGCTTACGATTGAAGATATGCGCTCAGCGCTCAGCGGCGTTCAAGGCGCTGCGGTAAAACAACTCGGCGAAGGAAAAACGGCTTCGTTCCAGATACGCGCCGCGCTCGCATCTGAAGACGAGTCAAGCAGCGAACTCCAAAGCGAAATTACCGGCGCGCTCGGCAAAGCGTTCGGCGCGGAAAAAGTCGCCGTCCTCAAAACCGACTTCATCGGTTCAAGTTTTTCTAAAAATCTCGCGCAAAAGTCGATTTTGCTTTTAGCTCTTACGTTTCTTCTCATCTGGGCGTACGCCGCCGTCCGCTTCCACTGGGATTTTGCGCTCGGTTCGATCATCGCGCTCGTTCACGACACGATGATTATGTTTACGTTCATCGTGTGGACGCAAATGGAGTTTTCCACGACCGTCCTTGCAGCAGTTCTCACCATCATCGGTTACTCGATAAACGACACCGTCGTTATCCTTGACCGCGTCCGCTCGAACTTAAAAACCGTAAAAGTCAAAAACTTCAACGAACTGTTGAATATTTCGCTCGGCGATACGCTCAGCCGCTCCATTATCACGACGGCGACGACGCTTTTTGCAGTCATCGCGCTCTTTGTTTTCACGACGGGCAGCATAAAGGACTTTGCGCTTGCGCTCATCGTCGGACTGTTCAGCGGTCTGTATTCATCGATTTTTATTTCGAGCGGATTTATCGCTCTGTTCCGGCTCAAATGGAAGCAGGAATTCGGAATTCATCACTCCGACAAAACCGAACGCGGCGTTTTAAATTACGATGCCGGAGTTCAAGTCTAACAATATCGAATGAGTTTTGAATGCGTCCGTACCTTTGTGCGGGCGTTTTTTTTGCACGCACGTTTTTTCCAGTCGATTTACGCAGTTATAATTCCCGCATTGAAAAATTCTCATTGCATTATCTCCGCATTAACAAAAAAATCGTTATCGGCTATTATGCGCGTTCAAACGGCGGTATGCCGCAATCATAGAAAATCTTTCTATTAAATAGAAAAAAATTGAACAGGAGCAGGTATGAACGAAAAACTGATTGCAGACTACAAAGTTTTTTTGGACAAAGGCAAAACGGAACGCGAATGCGTCATGCAGATTATCGAAAAGGCGCGCGCGGCCGGTTACAAAAACATTACCGAATGCGCGGCATTGAAAGCGGGCGACAAAGTTTACGCGGAAAAGATGGGAAAGGCGGTTGCGCTTTTTAATATCGGGACTGAAAGCATTGAAAACGGCATGAACATTTTGGGCGCGCACATCGACTCCCCGCGCCTCGACGCAAAGCAAAATCCCGTTTACGAGGGCGATTTTATCGTTTACTTGAACACGCATTACTACGGCGGCATAAAAAAATACCAGTGGGTTACGATTCCGCTGGCGATTCACGGGGTTGTGTGCAAGGCGGACGGGACGACTGTCAAAATCAACATCGGCGAAGATGAAAACGATCCGGTTTTTTGTATTTCGGACATTTTGCCGCACTTGGCGCAGGAGCAAATGCAAAAAAAGGCGTCTGAAATCATCAAGGGCGAAGATTTGGACGTGATTATCGGTTCGGCAGTTCCGACTGCAAACGATTCGGAAAAAGACGACAAGTCGAAAAAAGAAAAAGACAAGGGCAAAAAAGCCGTGCTTGCGCTGCTTAAAGAAAAATACGGAATTGAAGAAGGCGATTTTGAGTCGGCGGAATTGGAAATCGTGCCTGCAGGAAAAGCGCGGGACTGCGGATTTGACCGCTCGCTGATTTTAGGCTACGGACAGGACGACCGCTCGTGCGCGTTTACGTCTGTCGAAGCCCTGCTCGCCACGAATGCGGGAGCGCGGACGAACTGCTGCCTCTGCGTCGACAAAGAAGAAATCGGAAGCGTCGGCGCGACGGGCATGGGCTCGCACATGTTTGAAAACGCGGTCGCCGAAGTTATCGCGCGCATGGAAGGCGGTTACAGCGAATTGACTTTGCGTCGCTGCCTTGCCTCCTGCACAATGCTTTCAAGCGACGTAAACGCGGCGTTCGACCCGCTGAACGCAAGTCTCTTTGACAAAGACAATTCTTCGTACTTGAACGGCGGACTTGTCTTTAATAAGTATACCGGTTCGCGCGGAAAAAGCGGCGCAAGCGACGCAAACCCTGAGTTTATCGCAAAACTGCGCGGCATTATGAAAGAAGCGGGCGTTTCCTACCAAATGGCGGAACTCGGCAAAGTTGACCAAGGCGGCGGCGGCACCATCGCCTATCTTGCGGCAAAATACGGCATAGACGTGCTGGACGCAGGCATTCCCGTCTTGAGCATGCACGCGCCGTGGGAGTTGACGTCTAAAATCGACCTTGAACAGGCGTTCAACGGCTATAAGGCGTTCCTCACGCTGAAATAATATTGAAATCAGCGGCGGATGCGCGGACTGGCGGACGGGAAAATTGGGTGTGAAAGATTCAGTTTTTCCGTCCACTGCGAGTTACTGCTGGCGGCGGAGAAATGAGTTTGAAGGATAGAACGGGTGTGCCGCCAGCACAAGTTTTCTGGCGAAAACTTGCAGGAAAATGGTGTTTAATATCGGGAGAGCGGAGAAATGAGCATGAATGATGAAGACTCGTTTCTGCCGGCGGCGGAGAAATGAGTTTGAAGGATAGAACGGGTGTGCCGCCAGCACAAGTTTTCTGGCGAAAACTTGCAGGAAAATGGCGTTTAATATCGGGAGAGCGGAGAAATGAGCATGAATGATGAAGACACATTTCTGCTGGCGACGGAGAAATAGGTTTGAATGATGGAACGGTGTGCCGCCAGCTGCGAGTTTGTGTTGGGCGGCAGAAAAATTAGTTTGAAAGACTTAGCGGAATTGCCGCCCACCCGAGTTTATCCACACCTAACAAGGGTATGGATAAACTTGCAAATAAACCGGTTTTGAAATCTGCGGAAAATTACATCAGAGGAGTCAACTATGAAACATCTTTTTGCAATCGCGCTTATGCTGCCGTTTTTTGCGGCAGGAAATGCGGTTTTCGCCGACGAAGCGAAAAATCCTATCGGAATTACGGTTATCGTAAAAAACGTTGAAACACAGCGGACATATACGCTTGTCAGCAATGCCGACGGAAAAATTACAACAACCGCGCTTCCGGCGGGGAAGTATGTGATTTCGGAAGTAAAAACCGAAATGGACTCCGGCAGTTTCAGTTGGCAGTGAGATTGTACGGCGCGGAATATTGTCCGATAGAACTCTTAATTGAATGACACAAGTCTTTCCATTCCTTGTCCCGTCCGCCCATATGTAACCTGCCCGCACGGGCGAGCGGGACAGCCCCCTGAACGAGTGTGCATCTCTAATTCGTCTGCATCAACAAAGGGGGCAAGATAAATAGTATTAGGAGGACGGCTTTGCCTCTATATTAAGTTGGAAATAAAAAGAATTTTCAGTTAAGAAAATTTCACTTAAAGAAAAAAAGTAATTTTTGTAAAAATATCTGATTAAAAAATAAAAACTATAAATGAACATAAAAACATGCCATATTGGAATCGGAGGTAATGTATGTTTGCTACAACTGGAATAATTCAAGACAA
>JBQNBN010000047.1:0-22624 GCA_052169915.1 Treponema sp. | reverse complement strand
TCGGCGACAACGGCTGCGGCATGACGCAGGACGACTTAAAAACGGCGGCGCACCCGCATGCGACAAGCAAAATCGAATCGGAAACGGATTTATTAAATCTTACGACGCTCGGCTTCCGCGGAGAAGCGTTAAGTTCAATCGCCGCCGTGTGCCGCTTGAGCATCATCTCAGGCGGCAGCATTATGCGCTCGTCCATCACGGAAGACCACATCATCGAGCCGTATTCCCGGACGGAAGGCACAATCGTGATGGCGGAGGGACTTTTTGAAAACTTTCCGGCGCGGCGCGTATTCTTAAAACGCCCTGCAAGCGAAGCGGCTTTGTGTAAAACCACGTTTATCGAAAAAGCGCTGCCCTGTCCGCAAAAAGCGTTCCGATTTATCTCCGACGGCGATATAAAACTTGACCTTCCGGCGGGAGTCAGCCTTACCGAACGCTTTGTTCAGGCAATGCAGTTTTCCGAAAGCCCGTCTTTGTTTTACGAAGTAACGGGGCAGGCGGCAGGCGAAAAAAGCGACTGGTCGTTTAAAATCGTCATCGGGGAGCCGGGCGTTTACCGCAAAAACAAAAAAGACATCCACATTTACGTCAACGGCAGAAAAATCACGGAATATTCGCTGGTTCAGGCTATTGAATACGGCGGTCAGGGCTATTTTCCGAACGGGACATTTCCTGCTGCAGCGGCTTTTATCCAAGTCAATCCCGCTCTTGTCGACTTTAACATTCACCCCGCAAAAAAAGAGGCGCGTTTTAAAGACATCGCGGACTTGCACCACGGAATTAGTTCCGGTTTGCGGAGTTTTTTTGCCGCGTACACAAAAAAAACAATGCTCGGCGCGATAAAGGCAAGCGGCGCACAATACGCGTTTTCAAACGCGACGCGGACGCGGCTTGACGCAATCATCGCGCAGGGAAAGACGGCGGAAGGAAGGGATGAAACGTTATTTCCGACGGAGAAATACGAATATCCGCGCACACACTCATCTTACGCGGAAAACCGCGGCGGACAGATTTTTTATTCCGACGATAAAATTGCAGGCGCGCCCCGCGAACACGCTGGGCGGACGGCGGAAGAGACTGCACGGGAAGTCATCGAACTTGTTGACAATGCGATACGGGCGTACAATGCAGTCGATACGGACGGAAACGCCGCTCAAGTCAACACGGAAAACCGCAATATACAGTCGGAACGCTCTTTCCAGTCGAGAGATGGCGAAAGTCAAATTGCTTTGGACGAACAGACAGCCGGAGACGGCAGCGAAAAAGTCGTCATCGGCGAAAAGCGTGCGGATTTTTTCACATTCGGAAAAAGCGCGTACAAGACATTCGGCGGCGCAAAGACAAAACCCGTCAACGACGAATGGAAAAACGCGCCGTTCCACTTTTTGGGAAGCGCGCTCGGCACATTCATCATTGCGGAAAAGGGGAACACGCTTTACATCATCGACAAACACGCCGCGCACGAGCGTATGCTCTTTGACAAAATTATAAACGAGCAGGGCGCGCGCCAAACGCTCCTCATTCCCTACGTTTTGAAAACGCAGGACGAAGGCGAAGACGAATATTTGCAGTCGATACAAGAGGAATTGAGCCGCATCGGATTTGAATGCAGCCGCACGCGCGAAGGCGAATGGGCGTTTACGGCGGTGCAGGAACGGTGGCGCGGCTCGGAAGACGAATTGACGCGCATTCTTTTGGAAAAACGCGCCGCCCCCAGGGACTTAATTTATACGCTTGCGGCGTCCGCCGCGTGCAAGGCGGCGGTCAAAGACGGCTGGATTTTGGACGACAACGCGGCAAGCGAAATCGCACAAGCCGCGCTCTGCCTCCCCGACCCGCACTGTCCGCACGGCAGACCCGTCTACACAACGCTCACGCGCGAGCACTTGTTTTCGCTCGTGCGGCGGACGTAAAGTGCAAAAAGCAAGCGCTCGCCTCCCGAATGCAGCGCAGTTATATCGTTTTCTTCTATATATATGCGGAATTTCACACACAATTTCTTGCAGTCGTTTGCAGCTGTCCCGCCGTTCTCTAAGATTTGACAGCGTTCAGGCGCGGTGCTAGGATATGCGCGCTGCCGGAACGTCTCTGGCGCAATTTTTTTTGAGGTTTTACCGATACGGAGGAAAATATGCGGAAAATCAAAGCGGCTCTTGTCCTTACGCTGGGGCTTTGCGCCTTGCAAACGCTTTTTGCAGAAACCATTGCAGAAATTCAAGGAGAATGGCACACCTCTCCCTACAACGGAAAAGCGGTTTCCGGCGTGGAAGGCGTGATAACCGCGATATACGGCACAAAGTACAACGCGGGATTTTATATGCAGAGCGTCAAGGCGGACAAAAATCCTGCAACGTCGGAGGGAATTTGGGTTGAATGCAAAGACGGCGGCAGGTTTGCAGTCGGTGACTTGGTTTCAGTTAGCGGAATCGTGATGGAAATTCAATTTGGAAAGCCTAATCCTGCGGAATTGACTATAACGTCGATTCAAGCGGAGGACATTAAGGCAATCAGCCGAGGGAATGAAGTCAAAGCGGTTAGGATTGACCCTAAGAAAATTCCGCAAAAAATCCACACGGGCAAGACGACGGACAAACTGAACATCGCAAAAAACGCGATGGATTTTTACGAGTCGATGGAAGGAATGCTCGTCAAAATCGAAAAGCCGGTTATAACGGGCGTCGCCGAGTCTCACGGGGAAATCGCGGTGCTTACGCAAAACGGCGCGTTTGCCAAAGACCGCACGAACAACGGCGGCGTGCTGTATTCCTACGACAACGAACAGACGCAGAAAATCATCGTCGGCGACGAGTTCGTTTCGCTCCGGAAAGGCAAGGCGTTTAAGGATTCTGCGTTCACTCCCAATCCCGGCGATGCTTTCGACGGCGATATTACGGGCATTTTCACGTTTACCTATTCAAATTACAAGATATTCAACACCGCTCCGCTTCCGCCTCTCGTTGAGGGCGCGACTAAGCGGGACGCAAATCGCCTGACGTATTCTGCAAAGTCGCTGAGCATCGCATCCTACAATATTGAAAACTTTACGATTGCCGACGGCACAGAGCGCGTCAAAATTCTTGCGACGCAAGTAAAAGACGACTTAAAACTGCCCGACATCATAGGACTTGTCGAAGTGGGCGACGATGACGGCGGCGCAAAAAAGACGGATGAATTGAGTGCGGAAAAAACGCTGACCGCCATTGTTGACGAGATAAAAAGCGCGAGCGGCGTCGAATACAAGTACATGACCGTCGCGCCGCAGAACGGCAAAGACGGCGGCTGGCCTGAAATGCACATCCGCAACGCCGTTTTGTACCGCGCCGACAGGCTTTCTCCTCCGTACACGGCGCAGGGAGACGCCGTTACCGACACGGAAATCAAAAACGGCAGACTTACGTTCAATCCGGGCAGAATCGGAAACAAGGAAAAGATATTCAACCACGTGCGGAAGCCGCTTGTCGCGCATTTACAGTTTATCGACGGCAAAAAAGACGTGTTCGTTATCGTCAATCATTTAAAATCCAAGCGCGCGGACGACAAATTGTATTCGGCAAACCAGCCGGTCAAGCGGAAATCCGAAGACGTGCGCATTCCTGAGGGAAAATATATCAGCGATTTCTTAAAAAAATTGAACGGAACCTTTCCCGACGCGGTGCTTTTAACGATGGGAGACATGAACGACTTTGAATTTTCGCTGACGATGCAGGCGATGAAAGGCGACCTCATGGTGAGCGCCGTTGAAACGCTTCCGCCGAACGAACGGCACACCTACGTGTATCAGGGAAATTCGCAGGTTTTGGACAACCTGCTCGTCAACAAACGGTACGCAAAGAACCTGCAGGCAGACATTTTGAATATCAATTCCGAATTTACAAAAGCGCAGGGCTATTTCAGCGACCACGACCCGATTTGCGCAGTCATTGAACTCGAATAATAATTTTCGACAGAAGGAATTTGTTTCCGCTGAATGCGGACGGAGCGTTTCTAATAAGGAAAAGATATTCCGTCCGCATGACTTTTTCTCTCATTTCGACTTATTTATTTTCCGCGCACGACATTTTCAATCGCTTTCAACAAGTCGGCGTACTCCGTAAACGCGGGAACGTTCGGATAATCTTTTTTAATGCTTTCAGTCGTGCGGAACAAAAATCCTGCAGAGGACGCTTCTATCATCGAAAGGTCGTTGTAAGAGTCCCCGCTTGCAATCGTTTTATAGCCGATCGACTGCAGCGCCCGCACCGTAGAAAGTTTGCTTTTTTCGCAGCGCATTTTATAACCGGTAATCTCTCCCGACGGCGACACCTCCAGCGTATTGCACATTATCGTAGGAAAGCCGAGTTTTTTCATAAGAGGAGCGGCAAATTGCTCGAACGTATCGCTCAATATGATGACTTGCGTAAAACTTCGCAGGGAAGCCAAAAAATCTTTTGCGCCCGGCAGCGGATCAATCTTTGCAATGGTATTTTGAATCGCCGTAATACCTAATTTGTGTTTTTTTAGAATATCGATTCTAAATTGCATAAGTTTGTCATAATCCGGCTCGTCGCGTGTAGTGCGGGCAAGTTCCGGTATTCCGCTCGCTTTTGAAAACTCAACCCATATCTCCGGTACAAGAACTCCTTCCAAATCAAGACACGTTAAGAACATATAAAAATCCTCCATAAAAGATATTTCGTCTATTTAACTTACAAAACGAATACCATTAGATTGAGTATATATCATTGCAGCAAAAACAAACATAGTAAAAAAATCCATGTGTTCCCCAAAGCTTCGGATTTATCGCCATTGTAATACGTACAAACATAGTATTTAGCGATAAAAATACCATATAGTATTCAAAATATGGTAGTTTTTATTTAATCGAATATGGTACTTATAAAGGTATAACAATAAATATTTTTTTCGCAAAGCGTATTATTTTATACTATGTACAATATACATGTGTATAAAATAATACTTACATACTAACATAAAGCTTATAAATGTATTGTTATTGATAAAACGTCTTAATTCTGCCGGGAGAATGACTTATACAGCGTTTTTCTTCTAAATAACGGCAGGTAACATATACCATATATCAAAAACTTCATTGGCATATTGATTGCTCTCTTTAATACAAGAGTTGAGGTTTGTAAATTTTGCAAAGTTTTCTACTACTGTGTGTCTCCATTCGCACAAGAACAGAAGGCTTTGCCAATTGCAGCCCTCGCTGGGCATCCGTAGATGCGCCGCGTATTTACAGCCGAGTTTTCGTGACACGACTCATCGGTGTTTTATGCGGCGCACCGGCAGCTCCTGACTGCTGGATGTCGGAGAGTTCGGAGAGACGTTTATCTTTTACGTTGGCGGGGAGTAGTTGGAAAAGGACTGGCAATGTTCTCCTTACCGTTGCGCGGTCTTTTTAAGATGTTATGGACAGGGAGAAAGTTTATCATTACAATTTAAGCGGCTGCAAAAAGCAGCCGCTTTTATTTTCATTATGGCAAAGCAGCAACAAAAGAAAAAGACTTCCACGCGGCGCACAAAGAAAGCAAAAGTTTTTGTCCCCGCTGAAAAAATTATTTTATTTTGCGCGGTACTATTTGCAGTTTGCGCCGTTCTTCTTGCCGTAACCTCTTTCATTGATACGCCCATGCCGAAAATTGAAGCCCCAATCATTGCAAAGGCAGAGCCGAACGGAAAGGCACTCGCTGCCGCGCAGACGAAGCAAAACGCTCCGAAATATGATACGCAAATAAAAACAAAAAATACCGAATTCCAAACACAGCGAAACGCAAGCGAACAGAATTACTCAAACGCCGAATCTAAAGGGAAACGAAACGTATCGACAACTCTTCCGCCGCCGGAAAAACCGCGAAACACGCAGACGGCAGAGGCTCCTGCCCCAAAAAATACGCCGCCTAAAGCCGACATGACTCAAACTGCCGCAAAATCCGCACCTGCCAATAAACCGACAGCGCCCATAGCCGGTATGGAAACTCAGCCGTCTCCGCCCTCATATAACTCCCTTACTCTGACACAAACCGTGCCCTCATCTGCCGTCTCCTCTCCCGACTCAGCAAAAAAAACAAATAACGCAGCCAGCATTCCCGCTGAAAAACAAACTGAAATCGCCTCCGTAAAGGCAAGCGTTCCCGAAGCGGCGCAGAAGCCCGTCCCCGTTTTCGATATTCCTCAGGCGGTAAACGCGGCAGTTTTAGTCTTTGTGTTCGACGACGCAGGCTTAAATCCTGAAAATGTAAAGAGTTACGCGTCCCTTCCCTTTCCGGTTACGATTGCCGTCCTGCCCAAACTAAGCCATTCCCGCGAGTGCGCCGAAGTTACGCGCGCATCCGGAAATGAAGTCATTCTTCACCAGCCGATGCAGGCAGTCAACCTAAAAGTAAATCCGGGGCCCGGCGCAATTTTACCCGACATGTCAACATTCGAAATTGCCGCGGTATTAAAAGAAAATTTGAGCGAAATAGGACCTGTCAAGGGCTTGAACAATCACGAAGGCTCGCTGATTACGCAGGACATCATAAAAATCGGAACGGTTTTGGACGTTGCAGACGAAACCGGAGTTTTCTTTTTGGATTCGCGGACGACGGCGGAAACAAAAGCCCCGCAGGCGGCTCTTGAGCGCGGTATGAAAATCTACGAGCGCGACGTATTTATCGACGACGTCGTTACGCGGCGCGTTATGCTTTCTGAAATCTATCGCGGAATCGCCATTGCGAACAAAAAAGGCGCGGCAATTATGATCGGACACGTTGACAAGTCAGTCGGCATTCTCCCTGCATTGCTGCGCGACTTGTACCCCCATCTCGTAAAAAACGGCTACCGGTTTTCGACCGTTTCCAATTCTCCCGTCAAAACACAATAAATCGAGGTAAATATGAATGTTTTAGGAATTGAATCTTCATGCGATGAAACCGCCGCCGCAATCGTGCAGGACGGCAAAAAAATATTGAGCAACGTCGTTGCAACGCAAATTCCCTTTCATGAAATCTACAAAGGCGTTGTGCCGGAGATTGCAAGCCGCAAACATATCGAATGGATTTTGCCGGTCGTAAAAGAAGCCGTCAGCGAAGCCGGAATCACTCTTGCGGAAGTCGACGCCCTTGCAGCGACAAACCGCCCGGGCTTGATGGGCTCGCTGCTTGTCGGCATGACGTTCGGGAAAACGCTTGCATGGTCGCTTGAAAAACCGTTTATCGCCGTCAATCACATGCTCGGGCACCTCTACGCCGCGCACCTTGAAAACGACATCGCCTATCCGTACCTCGGTCTTCTTGTGTCAGGCGGGCACAGCATTATCTGCAAAGTCAACGGCTTTGACGATTTGGAAGTTTTGGGGACGACTGTAGACGACTCGGTGGGCGAAGCGTTCGATAAGGTGGCAAAATTTTACGGGCTCGGCTATCCCGGCGGCGTTGTCATCGATAATCTGGCAAAAAAAGGCGACTTTAACGCAGCGTCATTCCCGATTCCCAAATTGGACTCAGAAGAGCACCGTTACGACGTTTCATTTTCGGGACTGAAAACCGCCGTCATTCACCAGTGCGATTTATTTTGGAACGAAGGATTTGACCATTCGACTGAAAATATGTGCGCGGCATTTCAGGAAACCGCCTGCCGCACGCTTACAAGCCGACTCTTCCGCGCAGTGGACGACACGGGACTAAAAACCGTCGTTGCAGGCGGCGGCGTTGCGGCAAACTCGCGGCTCCGCGCCCTCCTTGCCGAACGCAGCGACATTCGCTGCATTTTTCCGCCGCTGAAACTGTGCGGAGACAACGGCGCGATGATTGCAGGTGTCGCCTACCATTTTCTTTTGCGCGGAGACCGCAGCGGACTGGACACAACGGCATCCGCGCGCATTCCGCAATTCAAACGCGGACTGGAACAACTCAAACGCCGTGCCGCACGGCATAAATAGATGAATGCTAGATTTTCCATTGCGCAGAGCGGAGTTTCGTATTCCAAATCGCAGCGTTCACCGTCGCTTCCAATGCACCGCTGCAAACCGACTGGAAAAAAACGGTTTTGAAAGAGTTGACTGATTTACAGTCGGCTTGAAGTTTATCTATGGCGGACGACAACTCCGCTAAATCTCATCAACTTCTGTTGCCGCAAATAAAACATCGTTTTACGCAAGTTTCGCATTCGCGAAACTTGTTGCGGACGGAAATGAAATTACTATTCAAGCGCGGTTTTCCCGTCCGCACGCTCCTCTGAAAACAAAAACGCCGCCCCAAGAAGTTTATGCTCCTTTTAGGGCGGCGTTTTCATCAAAAAAACACGATTTAGCGTTTCAATATTTCCGCAAGTTTTTCAGCGGTAAACCCTAAATGTTCGGCAACTTTTTCAGCAGGCCCCGATTCGCCGAAGCGCTCAATGCTGAACACATCGCGTGTATCCGCTGTAAACTGCCGCCATTCCGTTCCGATTCCGGCTTCCGCCGTTACGACGCGCGCGCCCTTGCCGGTCAATTTTTCGCGGTCTGCAGCGGGGAGGTTCGTAAAGAGTTTTAAATCGATAACGGAAACGACGCGGATTTTCTTCTCCGGCGTCATTTTTGCGGCGGCAATCGCCAGAGAAACTTCCGAACCGGACGCAAGCACCGTAATATCCGGCGCGCCTTCGCAGTCTTTAGCGACATATGCGCCGCGTTTGACGGCGTTTTTCCAGTCCGTATCGGCTTTTTCGTAGCCCTGCAAGTCCTGCCGCGTCAAAATAATGCACACCGGATGCTCGTGCGCCGCCATCGCCATTTCCCACGCGGCTTCCGTTTCTTCCGCGTCGCCCGGACGGAGCACCTGCACGCCCGGAATTGCGCGGAGAGAAGCAAGCGTTTCTATCGGCTGGTGAGTCGGTCCGTCTTCGCCGACATAAATCGAATCGTGCGTAAAAATGTAAATGACAGACTGATGCATGAGAGAGGCAAGGCGGATTTGCGCGCGCATATAATCGCTGAACACAAGGAATGTCGCGCAAAACGGACGAAGCCCGCCGTGCAGGCTGATGCCGGAACAGAGCGCGGACATCGCAAATTCCCGAATGCCGAACTCTATTGTGCGCCCGCCGCGGTTCGCCGCCGAATATATCCCGCCGCCGTTTTTCAACTGCGTTTTATTCGGCCCCGACAAATCAGCAGAGCCGCCGACCAAATTTAAGTATCTGTCCGCCATAACGTTTAAGGCTTTGCCGCCCGCGCCGCGCGTCGCGGTTTTATCGGACGCCTTAAAGCCTGCGTCAGCCGCTTGTCCCGTCGGTTTTCCAGCGTAAAAAGCGTCCCACTGGGCGCGGAGAGCGGGATTTTCTTTTGACCACGCCGCAAACTCTTTATTCCAGTCGTCTTCGGCTTTTGCGAATTGCGCCTTTTTTTCCGTAAAATATTCATACGCTTCGGGAAGCACGTAAAAATCTTTGTCTTCCGGCAATCCGAGCGTCTTTTTAGCGGTTTTCACGCCCTCGGATCCGAGCGGCGCGCCGTGAACGTCGGGAGTGTTCTGCAGCGGCGCGCCGAAGCCGATCACGGATTTCAGCATAATGAGCGTCGGCTTATCGGCGCATTTTTTCGCCTCTTCGGTAAGCGCAAGAATTTCCGCAGGATTGTACATCGAGCCGCGTAAAACCTGCCAGCCGTACGCGTCAAAACGCTTGGAGACATCCTCCGTAAACGTGATGTCTGTCGAACCGTCGATGCTAATGCGGTTTTCATCATAAAAAACGATGAGTTTGCCAAGTTTCAAGTGCCCCGCAAGACTGCACGCTTCGGACGCGACGCCTTCCTGCAAACAGCCCTCGCCGACCAGCGAATACGTGTAATGGTCGACGATTTTACGCTTTTCGGTGTTGAAGCGGGCGGCAAGCATTGTCTCCGCAACCGCCATTCCGACTGCCATCGCAACACCCTGCCCAAGCGGCCCGCTTGTGCATTCAACGCCGTCGGTCATTCCATATTCGGGGTGCCCCGGACATTTTGAACCGACCTGCCGGAACGACTTTATGTCGTCTAAAGAAACGTTGTATCCGCTCAAATGCAGAATGGAATACAACAGCATTGAGCCGTGCCCGGCAGAAAGCACAAAACGGTCTCTGTCCGCCCATTTTGAATCAGCGGGATTGTGCTTTAATATTTCCCCGTACAGCACGGCGGCAAGTTCCGCCGCTCCGAGCGGCAAGCCCGGATGACCGGAGTTCGCTTTTTGGATTGCGTCCATCGAAAGACTGCGGACGGACGCTGCAACAGCGTTAATCGATTTTTCGTTCATGTTTACTCCTACTCATGAATGATTAGACCTGTTCAAGGACTTCGTCATCGAACAGGTTTCTTAAAGGCAAGCCGGCTTAAGCGGCCGCCTTACTAAAATGTTACGCGCAGGTACCGATCTCTTCCAGCAATTCGTCTTCCCCTGCGCGCGCTTCAAGCAGTTTTTTAAATTGCGGTTTTTTAAAGATTTCAACAAGGGATGCAAGCATAAAAAGATGCGACTGAGAAGTTTCGGCAAACAGTACGAACATGACAAACACTTTACAGCCGTCAGGGGCGCCCATATCAAGCGGATTTTTCAGGTAAACAACCGCAATGCGCTCTTCGTCCTCCGACTTCAAAATGGGATTACGCGCATGAGGCAGCGCAATTCCATTGCCGACCGCCGTACTCATCAATTTTTCTCTTGAACACAACGCCTCATAAACCATATCGGGAGATAAAGATTGCGGCAATTTTATCAGTCCGCTGATATTTTTATATACTTGCTCGGGAGAAACTCCCTCTACATTTTGGTAAACGCCTCCTTTTTTAATAAGCTCCGCTATATCCGCGTCCATAAGTCCTCCCTTATACATGCATTTTGATTAATAGATTCGCCAGACTTTCATAAATCCGCGCAAAATTAAACATTCCAGTCAAATCGACTGAATAACGATTTTATTTTACCAGCATAAAACAATTTTTATTTTTATTGTCAACCACATCCCACAAAAGTCCGCATATATCTTCAAAATTGAATTCCATTCCCTCGACTGAAAGTGCAATCTCGCCGTATTCGCTTTGAACAGCGGCAGGATCGGCTTCCGAAAGTTCAAGAATTTGACTTATATGGGCATAAATTTGCGAAAGAATTACCAACGGCTGCTGCGGAAAATCTTCAAGATTGCCGCCCGCTTCATCAATAGCGCACAGCAATTCAAAAACATTGCCGTAAAGCTCCAACGCCTTGTGACGCAGCTCCCCGATTTCAAAATCCGCAAACCGGTTGTATTTCCTGCGGAGTATAGCATGCCTATTTTTCAAGTTCAACAACATGGCATCCCGCTTATCTTCCGGCAGTTTATAAAAATACGGATACATTTTTTCAAGCGTTTTGTTAAAATCCCCGCAATTCGAATAAATATGGTCTTTTAAAAACACATCGACAAGAATTTCCGGAAGCTCGTCAATTCCGATGGGTCTTGAAAGCAAGTCCTTTTCATAGCTTTCAGGCGCATACGGTTTATTCCAACTGCCGACTGCAGGCACTTTTTCTCCCTTCCGCCACAGCCGCGTTTCCACTCCGAACGTTTCAAAGTCGATTTTTTGCGTGCGCTTAAGAAACTCCTCCACCGAACCGCACGCGCGGATACAAAGCTCCGGCACATATTCGGCAAAGGTAACGGCAAGCTGTTCTTCTATGGAAGCGCACGGCCCGACTGCGCAAAATGTTTCAAGCAAACGCTTTTCCAACGCGGAATACCAATTTTCGCGCTCTACGTCTTCAGCCGTTATCGTAAACGGCTCATCCTTTCCGGAGATGCCGACAATATCGACAATCCCCGCGTCCCAGTCGGCAACCTTGCACAAAAGTCGGTCGCCGTACTGAAATCCGCCCTGCTTAATGAGCGGTTTCAAAGAAAAACCCGTTACGTTCACTCGGGACGGAAGCATAAAATCGGTTTCAAAAAGATTAAGATCGCTGTTCGCCGGATCCGCGCCGATAAACTGCACCGCAAACTCTTCGCCGCATAATTGAAAAAAATCCAATGCGGATGCAGAATCGAATTCAACCGCTTCCTGTGAGATGGGAATGCCTTTAAAACGAAAGGTAAGTCCGCATGACAGCATTTCGGGGTCGGTAAACGGCATTGTCCGGCAGCCTGCAATAAAAACGCCCTTCGCAGCTTCTTTTTTTGTCGGCTTAAAACTGAAAAGCCGCCCGGTAAAAGCGGCGGAACGCGTTATATAAAATCCGTCCGTCAGAGGAAAAACATACGGATTGTTTTCAAGAAAAAACTCCGCCTCTTCAATGGAATCGTCAAATCCCACATGGGAAAGCAGCACGGAAAAATCCTGTACGGAAAAAGGCTCGCCAAAAGAGCGAAGAAAATGTTCTATAACGAGATTTGCAGGAATTTTCATGAGTATAACATACCAATCTCAAGGCTTAAAATCAATATGAAACGGCATATCAAGACGGACGCGGCGCAGGAATGCAGCATGAAGTTTTTGTTAAAATAAAAAGTTGGAAAACCTCACACGTCTTCCAACTTTATTGAAGAACACAAATCCGACAGGCGTCTGGATGTTAGTGAGCGTCCGCCGGTTGTACTCATATTATCGGGAAGCAGGTTTTGAACTTTAGAAAAATAAATGAGAAAACGGGCGACTGCAAACGTACCGTTCGGCAAACGACGGCAATAATCCGCTGGTAAATATTTTTCAAGAAGATTATAGTACGCCGGCCGATACGTGCGGGCTAAAAGCCTGCGGTATGAATTTATGGAGGAATTTTTATGGATAAAAAGGAATTGAAAGATAAAGTCTTAGACGGAATGGATAAGTTTGTCGAAACGTCGAAAAAGGCGCTGGGAGCGGCGGGAGATGCCGTTCAGGATTTCAGCAGCAAAAGCGTAATTTTAATAGAAAAAACGCATCTGGAATCAAAACTTTCCGAGCAATACAAACTGCTCGGAAAGCATACGGCGGCTAGACTTTTTGCCGATGAAAACACTTCCGTAACCGCCGCCGATACGGAAGCCGCCGGAATTCTTGCGGAAATAAATGCTCTTTCTGAAAAAATTGACGCGTGCAAGGCTCAGCTGGAGACAAAAAATAAAGCGTAAATCACGTAAGCGTAAGCGCGGCGGACGCAGCTGCAATTGCTCCGCGACCAAATAAGTTTACCTCGCGAGTGCGGGCGTGCGGCAGCGGGAAAACTCCGCTCCGTCCAGTCCCGCCTGTCTTCAGTAGAGTTCTTCACTTGCCGCACGCAAATAAAAAATCCCCCGAAAGATTATCGAGGGATTTTGAGCGCGCCAAATGCGCGGACTACAAAAGTCGTTTACGGATGAACGCGACCGATAATAATCTTCCGCTGATTTTCAAGATTGCGTTCAGGATGCAGGTAAATTCGCAACATGAAAACCGCAAGGAAAACGGCGGCAACAACAGTGCCGACGATATACGAAATCATAATTCCCTGCGCTCCCATACGCCCCAAATTAAAGCACTCAGGCGCGTACATCAAATACGTAATTGAGACTGCGGACATAAACGTCGCCGGAATAATGGCAATCCAACTGCGAATTCTATTGGGATAATTCGTTGCAAGATACGCGGCTCCCGTCCACAAAACAATCATCGCAAGGGTTTGATTCGACCACGAAAAATACCGCCATACGATATTGTAATTGATAAGAGAAATTGCGTAACCGATAAGCAGGAGCGGCACTGCGACCGAAAGACGGGTTTTCAGATTTTTCTCATCGAGTTTAAACCAGTCGAATATGATCATGCGCACGCTGCGGAACGAGGTGTCTCCGGACGTGATGGGACAGGCGATAACGCCGATCATGGCAATCAGTCCGCCGATAGGACCGAGCAAGCCCGTGCATATTTGGTGTACCGATTCAGGACTTCCGCCGCCGACTTTCAACAGCGCATGCAGTCCCGTGCCGGAACCGTCTTTATTCCAGAAGAATGCGATTGCCGCCGAAGCCCAAATCATCGCGATAACGCCTTCCGCCGCCATTGCGCCGTAGAAAACCCAGCGGCCTTCGCGTTCGTTTCTGAGCGTACGGGAAACGATCGGGGACTGGGTTGCGTGGAAGCCGGAAATTGCGCCGCACGCGACGGTAATGAACATGAGCGGCCAAATCGGACGCTGATTCTCCGCCGGATACAGATTTTTAAGCGTCAATTCCATAAGCGGACGCGTTCCCGTGTTGAGCATTGTCGCGACGGAAACGCCGACCGCCATCAAAATCAAAAATATTCCGAAAACCGGATAAAACCGCCCGATGATTTTATCGACTGGAAGGAGCGTCGCAAGAAAATAGTAGACCAATATGATAATCGTCCACACTTTTACGTTGAGCCACGCGGGAGTGAGAATGGCAAGCAGTTTTGCAGGCCCGACCATAAAGACGACGCCGACCAAAAGCAAAAGCACCGCGCCGAATACGCGCATAACGTTCTGCATGACCGGCCCCAAATATTTTCCGGTAATTTCAGTGATGCTTGCGCCGTCGTTGCGCACGGAAAGCATGCCGGATAAGTAATCGTGCACGCCGCCGGCAAAAATCGTACCGCCGACAATCCATAAATAGACGCTCGGCCCCCACAGCGCGCCGGAAATCGCCCCGAAAATCGGCCCCAATCCCGCGATATTCAAAAGCTGAATCAAAAACGCTTTCGGTTTTGAAATCGGCACGTAGTCAACGCCGTCCGGATTTGCCATAGCCGGCGTTTTGCGGTTAGCATCCGGAATAAATATTTTTTCTACCAGCGTACCGTACAGAAGATATCCGACAATGAGCGCCAATACGCACAAGAAAAATGTGATCATAAAAGACCCCCTAATGAATATGTTGATATTTGCGTTTTAACGTACGTTTGCGTTAAAAACCTTCCGTTTAGTATAAATCCCGAATTTTCATTTGTAAATAAAAATTATTTTCATGAAAGCAAAAAGGGAAATTGAAAAATACGACGGGAAAGGAATGCGCAAGAAAAGAAAATAAGGCTTCACGACTGGAATAAAATTGCGCCGACGGCAGTCGTTTTCCGTGCCGCCGACGCGCTCAATTCCTAATTACGAATTACGAATGGCGACGGGTCGGGCGAACGCCGCAGAGCGCGAATGATTTAACGGCGTCCCGCTTTGACAAACTCCGCAACCGGATTGCCTGCGCCAAAGCGGGGCGGACTGCAAAAACCGTAATCGCTGATAAACAGTATTTGTGCAGTCCGCATAATTTCTCATTCATTTTTTACTCTTCTCCGGCAGTCCATGTTACGTTTACATTTTCAAGCACAACGGAACCCTTCGCGTCTTTTGTCGTTACAACGTAATGACCGCCGCCTGCAGCTCCGCCTTTTATTGTAATGTGATTGTAAACCGCTTCGCCCGGGTACATGCCGCTGCATTTCACCGTTCCGTGCATGCTGCCGTTGGCGGATATGTCCGCGCTTGTGTCGGTGTTGCCGTCCAATACGAACGTCCGCGGAAACTTTGATTCGTCTCCAAAATACCGTTTATTGAATTCTCCGAACTCTTTGCCGCCGAATACGTAAAAGTCTGCGTAAGTCGAATAATGAATCGTAACGGCGCCGCCAAAACCCGCAACGCGGGCGTTATAGCTGACGGAGCCCTGCACATCTCCGTTTTTCGATTCCGAACCGAGCTTATCCGTATTCGAGGGCTTATGCATGAGCGTCAACTTTGCCTGCGAGCGTTTAATGCTCTTGTTGTATTCCCGAAACCACTGCTCGCCCGTCAGCGCGCCGTAACCCCACGAAGTTTTTTCCGCGTCGTTTGCAGGATCGTTGCCTTTATTCCCCTGCCCCAAGGAATTAAGCGACACGACTTTATAAAAATAGTATGCGCCCGCCTTTGCGCTTTCGTTTTTGTCGATGAACTCAGTCGCCGTAAGCGGCGCGTCATTGAGTTTTCTAAAAGAAGAATCGGGTTTTGCCGAGCGGAAAACGTTATAACCGGCAGGATTTGAGCCTGCCGCCGCCTTCCACGTTATTTTTACGGGATAAACGCCGTAATCGTTATATGCAAAATCAGCGGAAAGTTTTTCCGTCTTCGTCGCCGTAACGTCAACCGGAGCTGCCGGCATGGGAGCCGCCGTCATGCTCAAAGCGCTTTCCGTATCCGTCCCCGCGGAATTGACGGAAGATATTTTATAAAAATTCTTTTTATCGGCGTTTTTATAGGTCAACCGCCCGCCGTCAAGTTTTTCACCGTCAACGTTGGACTGCAAAGAAGTATAAGTCCCGTCGGCTGTCTCGGAATAATAAATATTGTATTTATACTGAATATTATACGGCGCCTCGCTTCCTACGGCAGGCTGCCACACGATATCGACGTGAGCTTCGTTTTTATCCGAAGAATCGATGATTTCAAGAGCGTTCGGAGGACTGAGCAAAAATCCGACTGCGGGAGAAGCGCTCTTCGGCCCGCTTTCTGAAAACGCGCTCTTTAAGATTTCTTCCGTTCCGTTTTTCTGCGCGGTCGCCTGCACGTAGTAATAATAGTACGCGCCGGTTTTCAACGCCGTTTTATCAGTAAAAGAAGTTACGTTCGACGCGATATTTTTTGCAATGCAGCTGTACACGGAATCTTCGGAACTCGTCCGGTACACGGAATAGGTTATCGTCGAACCCGACTGCGCATGGATTTCATTCCACGTTACTTTGATTTCGGACTTGCTTGAACCACGCCCGTTTTCCGTTTTTACGTTCGACGGCATTGGCGGCGCGCCGTCTTTGAGCGCATAGCCCATCGTTACCGAACTAAGCGCGGAACGGTTCCCCTCCGCATTTTCAGCGCACACTTTATAGTAAAACTCAACGCCCTGATCACTTTTTGCCACCGACTGCGCATACGTCTTCTTATTGCCCGACGACGTACCGACTTCGCTTGCGCTTGAAAAATCCTCGCGCGTATCGCGGAAAATCCGGAATGCCCGCGCATTTCCTTCGTACTCCCACGAAAGATTTATAGCCGTCCCGCTCTTTCCCTTATCGGCGGTAAGATTTTGGACGGGCGCAAACAAACTGCCGCACGCGCGCGTCGCTTCTTTTTTGCAGTCGGTAAAATCCCCCGCGTCGTACTTTTTCCCGATATTTTCCGCTTGAACGCGATAATAATAACGATACCCGTACTCTTCGTTCGATGCGCCCGCATTGGAAAGGATCGTGTCCGTGTAGTTTGTCCGCGTCGTGTAATTCGTTACGGGACTAAAATCCGACTCATCAGGAAGCGCCCACGAACCGTCTGCGTTTTTCGTCTTCACAACGGCGCGCTCAAGACGGTAGGACGCCGCTTCCGGCACTGCCGTCCAGCTTACAAGAATCCGGTCTTTATACAGTCCCTGCGACGCAAAAACCTGCCGCGAGACGCCGAGCTTCGTTATCCGCGTCTTGGGCGTCAAAAGCTGCGACAGAGAACCAGAATCCGTCTCCTTGTCCAAAGGAATTTTCGTTTCAAACCAAGTTGAGCACGAAACCGCCGCAAGCAGACACGCTGCAGCAAGCCCCGCGATGTAGGCGTTTTTCATTGCAGTTCCTTAGTCCTTCGGCCACCAGCCGTATTTGGAATCTTTGATGTAAAAATGTTCCGAAGAATCATGATACAGCTGAAACGGAATGAACTCGCGTATTTTCTCCGCGTCGGTGCAGTCGTCAAGCAGCTTGACTGCGTTTTTCCCGTTTCGTTTGATTGCCAAACAACCTATATAAGAACCGCCGTTTTTTCCCGAACAATACGCTGTTAACTCCGCTGAGTAATTCATTGGAATATTATTGTATTTAATATCAGTCATCGGCGCGGCGGTTATGCTTATATTTTTTGCTGCGGAACCGACTTCGGTAATATAATCGTTTTTCGGTCCATATATTGTTATTTTGGTTTGCGGAACAGTTAATTTTAGAAAAGTTACGTCTCTCGTTGAAACAGTCCGCATACACGGAGCGTAATTATCAAATCTGCAAGAGGAATCGCTGGCATTCCATGCTAATGAAGGGTCGTGCCTTCCATCAAACCATGCCGTTCCGCTGTTTGACGATACAAGTAACTCGTTTGAACCGTAATGCAAAAGTTTATCAACATTTGTCAAATCGGCTTCTCCTCCTTGTTTTAGATAGAATGTATAAGAAAATGCGAGCATCGCGGCTTTCGCTAATTCCGCGTCCGTAATTTGGCGGCAAGCAAATATATCTTTATCTTCGCCGACTGCAACTTCCGTTTCCCCTCGCTTTAAGACGATTTTATAATAATGTTTTGCGTTCCGCAGCGTTTTCAATACTCCCTCGGTAGGAGCGGAAGAATTGGAAGTTATGCTGGTAGGCTTCAGCGAAAGTCCTGTTCCGTTAGCTTCTATTGTCGTATCGGCAAGCGTTTCCATCGCGGAAGCTGACCATGTATTCATGTCTAAAGAGGCAAGTTTTATCCAATCCGCTTTTACGTCGTCGTTGAAGATATACACTTCCGCCGCCGTCGGCGCAATCTTTTTTTCATCGCTGTCCCAGCGCGTCCAAGAAACGCTTTCCGAATAATATTTTTCGTCGTCTTTATAGCCGCTTGCGTCCTCTTTCAAAGTTCCGCCGTAAGACGCGCGCAGCTCCGTCGACAACACGTAGCCTTTGTTTTGCTGTTCGCGGTCGGTTTCCGACGCGTAGGCGTATTCGCTCCGTTTTTCTTTTACGGAAACAAGCTCCTCCATATACGACGGCGCAAAGTCGGGGGAAGAGCCGTTGTAGTTATAGCGCACGGCGTACTCAAACGCCTTATCTTTTTCCTGCGCGTCCGGCACGTACGTGTGAGAATGAGCCGACTGCGTCAGCGTGGTCAAAAGCGTCCATTCTCCCGCCTCACGCGAGTTTGTCTTCGCCAATCGTTTGTAAACGGCAGGGCAAAAGTTGCCGTGGAAGGGCTTATTCCATTCAAGATTTACAGCCTTTTTAGACTTTGACGCCTTCACCTCAAGCCCGTAGCCGCACGCAGCGCCCTTTACGTCCGCAACTTTGCCCGCGAACTTCACCTTTGACGATGAGTCGGTTTCAAAAAACGAATCGCTTTTAAATGTGCAGTCGCCCGCCTCTTTGAGCGGAATGACCGCGTAGCCGTACGGCAATCCCCATGAGATTTTCGACTGATTGACTTTATACGCATTTTGCTTGCCGGAGTCGTCGGCTTTGTAGCAGTCTTTGAGCGTAAACGTATCTCCCGCCAAGTCGACTTTTATTCTGTCCGCGTCGGCAGTATCGTCGTTTACCGTAATTTTTTTTGTTTGCGCGTCGTAATAGTATGTATCCGCCTTATCCGCCTCCGATCCGCCGCTGTCGGAATACCGCGCGCGGCGGATCAAATAGCCGCCCGCCCCGTCGATTTTATGCCACGTAAGCGTAATTGAATAAGAGTCGGCGCTTCCCGTCCCGATTGCCGCGTTTACTAGCGCCGGCCCCAGCGTATGCGCCGCGGTTTCGCCTTTCGTTTCATCCGCCGCCGCATTGTTTTTTGCCGTTACCGTAAACGTAATCGGCTTACCGGACTTTGCGCCGTCGTCATAGCCTTTCGGCTTTGTGATAACGCAGGTTGTAAATCCCGTGGCGGCATCGGACGTTATGACTGCATTCCCGCCGCTTCCGATTGTCGCAAGCTCCTCCGCCGTACTATCCGTATAATGAGCGAAAACCGTATAGACGTCCGCTTTTTGAACGGTTTTCCACGTAACGGTGATTTTATCGTAGTCGATTCCGGCTTGTTCGGGCTTCGGCGTTCCAAGCGTTTCGGCAATGCGGTCGCACGGTTTTGAAATCGCCAATCCTTTTTCTGCTTTCAGCGTATACTTTCGCCTGTCGCCGGACGCGGCAGGATGATTAAACGTTACCGGCTTCCCCTCGACTGGAGACGTGAGCGTAATTTTGTCGGACGTAAGACTTCCGCCTTCCGTTTCGGTTCCGTCGGGCTTATAATTTTTCCATTCAAGCGAATAGGTATAGCCTGCGTGATACGTCCACGTAAGGGCAAACTTATCTTTATATCCGTCCTTCACCGTAAATTCTTCGATTTTGGGAAGGGCGTCCGCGTCGTCCGTAACCGTAAGCTTTCCGGCAGCCTTCACCGAATCATACGCCTTTGCCGTATCGCTTACATCTTTGGGCAAAACGAACAGCGTATATTCGTAATATCCGGCTTTTGAAGACAAATCGCCGCCGGTAAACGCCGTTTTAAACGCGCGGACAGAGGCGGCCGAAGATGCGGTCAGTACCGTGCGGGGAGCAACGTCGGAGCCGGTTTTAAGTTTTCCCGTCTCTTGAATGAGAAAGTTGTAAGCGCCGCCGTCTCCGAACTCCGTAAACGCCAAATCGAACGACGCGGAGATTTCCGAAAACTTTTTCTTATCTTCCGACAATTTATAGTCCGCCGTAAACCGGAAATCAGGAGCGGAAAGCAGCCAGCCCTCGCCGGACGCGCGCGCCTTATCCGCGCTTATCGCATTGTTTACGCCGTCAACATAGGACTGAATTTTATACGAGTACCGCACGCCGCGCTCAACGCCCCGTTTATCGGTAAAGGCGAGCTCGCTCAGCGACACGTAATCAGGATACGCGCTCCGCTCTTCCCTCTCCGCCGCAGTCGCCTTCACGCCGGCAACCGCAATATCGCCAGCTGCGTTTGAAGTCGCCGTGTTTACGCTAGTCGTCACGCAGCTGAACTTATAAATCCGCTTTGCAGCGTCGGTATCTTTTTGCGTTCCGAGATAATCCGCAACGACTTCATACGCCGCGTCGGACGCGTCAAAGGGCTTCCGCCAAATCTTAAAATAGACGGGACGGCTTTCAAAACTTCCGTCGCCCGCGCTCACGTCGACAAATGCGGGAAGCTTAAAATGAAGCGCAATTCCGTCCTTCGCCGTCCCCTTTGCAATCGTAAAATCCGCCGGAAAGTCGGGAGTAAGTCTTCTGACAGTCGCCGCGTCGACTTTATCGCTGCTGAGCTTTTTTTGTTCGGTCTTAGTGCTTGCGTCCACTTGATAATAGTAAACGGTTTTAGGCTTGAGTCCCGTAACCGCGGCGGAAGTCGCGCCTCCGCTTACAACCACAGCCGTTCCGACCGGAGTCGTTTTGTTCGACTCAAAGCAATGGACTTCATAAATAACGGAATTTTTATACGTATCGTCTTCGCAATTATCCATCCACCACGTAACCGTCGCAGCGTTCCCGTCTTCCGACTGCGTTATTTCCGTAATAACCGGTTTTGCAAGCGAAGAGCCTTTCGTCTTTCCACTCAAAGGAGAGTGCGCGCCCCGATAATTTACCGCTTTTACCGCGTAATACTGCGTCGTTCCCGCGCTCACCTTCAATTTGAGCTCGGTCGAACCGTCTTTCGTCTCCCCGCACGCCTCGAACTCGGCAAAGGGACTTGCCGCGGAAAGCACAATGTAGCGGGCAGCTCCGTTTACCGCCGACCACGTTACGGTAATTTCATTTAAGTAGCCGTGGCTCGCTTTTACGTCCGCCGGAGCTTCCAGTTTTTCCGCTGCCCGCGCCGATGAATTGGCGGAATTCTTTAAATCGGGTTCGGAAAGCAAATTCTGGTTGCAGGATAAAACCGCCGCCGCAAAAAAAGAAAGCGCAGCAAACTTTGCCGCCCTCAGTATTTTTACCGTCATATACCGCTCCTTAAAATGCCGGAAAGCATTTCTTGAATTTATGATAGAAATCTATTTAAAGTACGCGACACTTTTATACAAAATGTCGAATTAAACTATACAACGAATGGAAAGATTGGGTCTAGGGGCAAAATGCGTGCCGTATGCAGCGGAGCGTTTAGAACGGTAAGGCATTGCAAAACCGTGCGGCAGCGTGCAAAGCCCATTGCATTCTCTTATGCCGAATGCAATGCGAGTGGAATGGTTGCGCGCGCAGAAGAGGAACAGCACGCTCTCCAAGGCGTCCGCCGCAGCTTCAACACGACTTAAAACTCCTCCGGCAGCGGCGCGCTCACCGTCATCCGTTTGCCGCTGACCGGATGCGGGAACGTCAAACGCTCGGCGTGGAGCATGGTGCGCGCGTATTCCGGAGCGCCGTAGAGCGTGTCTCCTAAAATCGGCAGACCGGCGGACGCAAGATGAACGCGGATTTGGTGGGTACGCCCTGTAAGCGGACGTGCTTCAATCTGCACGACAGGAATTCCGCCGATAACGCCGTGTTCCAAAACAGTAAAATCCGTACGCGCATACAGCCCGCCGCGCTCCGCGCTCAAAGTCCCCCACTTTGCCCGCGCGCTTTTAGGGCTTATGCGCCCTATGTGGTTTTCTACGAAAAACGTTGCGCCAACTTCCAAACCATGCTGCCCCCGAGCACTGCCAGCCGTTTCTGAAACGGTGCACACGGCGCGGTAGATTTTTTGCACGGCGCGCTTTTCAAACAGCACGTGGACGGCGGCATTCACGGCGCGGGTTTTTGTAAACAAAATGACGCCGCTCGTCTCGCGGTCAAGACGGTGCGCGATTCCTGCGTACGGCGGATTTCGGAGACTTGGCTCCTGTGCCCATAAGTAACGTACAACCGCCGCATGCAGGCAGCCGCGCTTTTCGCCGCCGACAATCGTTTCTTCCGTCGGAAAAAATGCGGGCTTGTTCA
>JBQNBN010000046.1:0-23602 GCA_052169915.1 Treponema sp. | reverse complement strand
ATTATTTATCTTTTGCCGCTGAATGGCGTGTCAGCGCGTAGGTTTGACGAAATCCGCATGTAAGCCAAACCTTAAGTTGCGGCAAAAGATAAGGGCTTGCGGTGCAGGCTTTTACGCGCAAAAAGGCGCGATACGATTTGCGGCAGTGTTCTCTTGCCGCAAAAATAATTAGGAGGACTACATGAAAAAAATTGTAGTTGCGGTTCTTGCCGCAGTAAGCATGGCAGCGGCAGCGAGCGCGCTTGATTTGAGCGCGGGCGCAATATTCGATTATTCATTTGCTCACCGATTTGGAAAAGGCTCTGCATTTGGTATTGATTATGACGCAAAACTCAATACGAGTATGCTTGGGTTCAAAGGATTTTTTGACGCTCAGTATGCAGTTGCTCAAATCGGATTTAACGGCACTGTCGGAAAAACAAAATCTGAAGTAAAAGCTTCATTCGGCGGCGCTTCACGGACAGAATCCGGAGATATAGATCTTCAAGTAGGATATTTTAATATCGGTATTTTCGGAAAATATCCATTTGCAGTCGGTCCTGCGAAAATTTCTCCGATGCTCGGCTTTGAGTTTGATATTGCCACGTCTGCAAAAGCTGAGGGACATGATTTTCCGAATAAAGAAAAGATGAATGCCTATTGGGTTGACGCAGGCGTAGGGGCGGATATTTTCGTAATGAAAAATCTCTTTATTCGGCCGCAGTTGCTGCTTGGCTTCCAGATGAACAAAAACGATTTTACTGCCTATCAAACAAACGGCATCAAGATTGACGCAGGTATCGGCGCCGGCTGGAAGTTCTAACTAAACAATACAAAACGACTTTTTGCAGTCGTCTTGTAAAACTAAAACGCGCACCGGCAGTATGCGGACTTTCCGGCGCGCGGTTTTATTTAACGGCAGGCGGCGGAAGATAATTCATTACCTCAGTCCCCCCCCCCCTACCGCGCCTTGAGTATCGCCACCGCTTCGTCAAAGCCAATGCCGTCTTTCACCTCGCGCGTTGCAAGATTTTTAAGCGAAAGCGTACCGTTTTTCGCATCATTGGATGAAATCAATACGCCCCACGGAATGCGCTTTGCTTCCGTAAGCGCGTACTGCTGATTCATTTTTTTCACGTCGGGGAAGACTTCTACGCGGACGCCGCGCGCGCGCAATTCGGAAGCGGCTTTTTGATAGTAAAGCGCGTCGTCAGCATTCGTACAGAAAATCTCCGCGTCAAGATAACTTTTGCAGTCGGGAAGGGATTTTAGTTGTTCGAGCGCGGCAATCAAGCGGTCAATGCCGATGCTGCCGCCGACGCCCGGCACGCGCTCTTTCATATAAAGGGAAGTCAGATTGTCGTAGCGGCCGCCGGAACACACGGAGCCGATTGACGGCAGCGCGTTCAAGACCGTTTCGTAGACGATGCCGGTGTAATAATCAAGTCCGCGCGTAATTGACGGGTCAAGGACAAAAACGCGCTCGATTCCCGCCGCGCGTATCATCGAAAACACGTCGCGGAGGCGGCGGCTGTCATCGTCTTCGCCTCCTGCAAGGCGCTCAAGCCGCGCAAGCGTCTTGTCAAAGTCCTCGCCTTTCGGAGTGTCGATATATTCGATAATTTTTTGCGCGTTATCGCCGCCGCAAAGTGCCGTCAATTCGGCACGGACGCTCTCTTTTCCGGTTTTTGCAATCTTATCGACTGAGCGCAAAATGCTTTCGCTTTTATCAGACACGCCGAGCAAAGTCAAAAAACGGTTAAAAATTCCTCTGTGGTTGACGCGAATCGTAATATCGTCCGCGCCTGCGGCGTTTAAGGCGCACTTCATAACGTTTAAGATTTCAAAATCGGATGCCGCGCTGTCGGAGCCCACCGTATCCACGTCGCACTGCACGAACTCGCGGTACCGTCCCGCCTGCGGTTTTTCGCCGCGCCACACTTTTGCAATATGATAGCGTTTAAAAGGAAGATAAAGTTCGTTTAAATGCTCCGCAACAAAGCGCGCGAACGGCACCGTCAAATCAAAACGCAGCGCAACGTCGCGTCCGCCGTTGTCTTCAAATCGAAACACCTGCTTTTCAGTCTCTCCGTCGCTTTTCCGGAGGAGAATTTCTGAATATTCGAGAGCCGGAGTGTCTATCGGCACAAAACCGAACGAGCGGTACGTTTCCGTGATTTTTTCAATGAGAGAAGCGCGCACAATTTCGGAATCGGGAAGAGAATCGCGAAATCCTTTGAGGATTTTCGGTTGAATTAGATTATTCATGGGTTTATACTAATTAAAAGAAGGAGAAAAAACAATGCTTTTGGTTTTTGACATCGGAAACACGAATATAAAAACTGCGCTCATAAGCGGAAACAAGATCGTACACGAATGGCGGGTCTGCACCGACACCAAACGCACCGGCGACGAATATTATTCGATTTTGCGCTCGCTCATACGGGACGCAGGCATATCGCCGTCAAAAATCGAAAAGGCGGTTATCAGTTCCGTCGTGCCTGCCTTAATCGGAGCCTTCGTCATCGTCGTCGAACACCTGCTCGGCAAAAAGCCGATTATCATCGGTCCTGAAATCTATCCGTCCCTTCCGATAAAAATCCCCGACACGGTCTTTCACGAAATCGGAACCGACCTTCTTTGCGACGCCCTTGAAGCGTGGGAGCGGTACAAGCAGCCGGTTATCGTCGCAGACTTCGGCACTGCGCTGTCGTTTACCGCCGTGGGAGCCGACGCGCACATCGCAGGAATTGCAATCGCGCCCGGAATCGGCACTGCTTTAAAGGCGCTTTTTATGAACACCGCGCAGCTTCCCTCCGTCCCGCTTGAAATTCCGCCGTCGAGCCTTGGGAAAAATACCATCACCGCGATACAGGCGGGCGTCGTTTTGGGCTACAAGGGATTGGTCGAGTCGCTTATCACGCAGATGAAAGACGATATGCATAAAGAAAGCGGAATTAACCCCGACTCCGTAAAAGTTATCGGGACGGGCGGCTTAAACAGTATGCTTGAGCCGATGACGTGCATTTTTGATGCGATGGACAAAGACATCACGATTTTAGGCATCAAACGCGCCGCCGAATATTATAATAAAGGATAACGCGAGGTATAATGGAGAATTACGCGGACTGCAAACAGCATACTTGAAAGCTCCCATTGTTTTTGCAGTCCGCCCGAGTTTGGCTAAACCAAACTCGTTGCTGCATCAGAGTAGATTTAGCGGAAAACGGCGACTATCTTGCAGACGGAAAGGGAATGCGGGATTAGGAATTAGCCGCTGCCGGAGGGATACGCTGCTGAACAAATCTCCTTGAGCGCCAGAGACGACTCCCGCGCGATAACGTTGTTTTGCCGCACCGATAGATTCTACAAGGCGATAGTCCCGCTCAAACCGAGAGCAGTTTTTATTTCCAATCAAAAAAATAGTTTCCGCGGCACAAAACGACATTAACCGCAGACGGTACAAATACCGCTAAACGATAACACCGACTTCCGCACCCGCAACACGGCTTTCCTGCGTAAGAGGATTTTACGAGCTGAAAACTCCGCTTAAAGCGCGGAGAAAAGTTTTTCTGTCCGCAAAATCCGCCTATCCAGTCAGCCCTTACGCTTCCACCCCGCCGTCAACAGAACCGATGACGTATTTTCCGTCGCGCTCCGCTACAAAGCCTTCGCGTATCAAGGCGGTCAGGGCTTTGTCAAAAAGGTTTGAGTCGAATCCGTCAGAGGAAGCAAGTTCTCCGTAGGTTTGCGCATTTTTTGCAGTCAGCGCGCGGAGGAGCGCGCCCCGCGCTTGGCGGACGGAGCCTTCAAACTTCGATTGCTTTGCGTAATGGCGGCTTTGGCGGTTCGGATTGGAAATACGTTTTTTCAACGCCGCGCCGTAATCCATGAGCGCGTAATACCAGAGGCGCGGATTTCGCTTATCGAGTGCCGCCTCCACAAGAGGAAAAATCTCTTTGTCGCTGACGCCGGTGCGGTCGGCAAAAAAGCAGTGAATAAAAACCGCGCGGATATTGGTTTCGATGAAAACCGTCGGCTTATTGTAAGCGAACGCTGCGACTGCCGCCGCCGTATACGCGCCGATTCCCGAAAGCGTTTCAAGGACGAGCGGATCCGACGGCACAAGCCCGCTGTGTTCGCGCACAATCGTTTTGGCGGCTTCGTGCAAAAAACGGGCGCGGCGGTTGTAGCCCAAGCCCACCCACTGCTCAAGGACTTTTGCAAACGGGGCTGCGGCAAGTTCCTGCACGGAAGGAAAAGCGTCCAGCCATTCTGCGTATTTCCCTGCGACGCGCTCGGTCTGCGTTTGCTGGAGCATAAACTCGGACACCAAAACGGCGTACGGGTCATTCGTCTCGCGCCACGGAAAACGCCGGCCGTTCCCGCGGTAAAAAGACCAAATCTCGTTTTGAAACTCCGCAATGTCTTTGCATTCCATTTGCATGTCGACTTCCCAACCCTTTTTACAAAGAAAAACGCGCCGCGCCAAAAGAAAACGCGTATTTTCCGCGCATGAACTTTCTCAAAACTCTGCGGCAGGCTCCAGTCCCGCACAAAAAAGTTCTTCATTACGGCTTTGAAGAAAGGGGACTTCAGCGCAGAGTCGACTCTTTTCCAGTCGCCCTGATGAATCATACGCCCTGCCTTCTCCCCGAACGCAATTTACTTTCCGAGATCGTGCAGACTGTCGAAGGGATAAACGCCTTTTACGTCCGTGAAAACGCTGTTTTCAAAGTCGCTGCCGAAGATTACGGGCGTATCGGGACTTGCAAACTCGCTGATAACCTGCCGGCACGCGCCGCACGGAGCGACCGGATAAGAAGACGTCGGCGTCGCAATCGCAATCGCTTTAAAATCTTTGCGCCCCGCGGCGACGGCTGCAAAAATCGCCGTCCGTTCAGCGCAGTTTGTCAGTCCGAAAGAGCGGTTTTCAATGTTCGCGCCCGTTATGACAGTCCCGTCTTCCAATAACAACGCCGCCCCCACCGGAAACTTTGAATACGGAGAATACGAGCCCTTGCTCGCCTCTTTTGCCGTTGCAAAAAGTCCTTCCAAATCTTTTTTTTCCATAATATCGCCTCAAGAATGTATGTGCAGTCCCCCGTCCGCAAAAAAAGCCTCTGATTGACTGCATGGATTTTATATTATAACATCGACTGCAATTATGAAAGCGAAAAAGAAGTTCTCATTTTACGTTTTAATTTCCCTGTTGTTCTGCATTCTTTATATAATAATCGCAATCAAACCGCTGAATACCGAATACGTTTTTACTCCCGTGTGGAAAATCGATATTTCAAGTCCTAAAAAAGACGATTCTCAAAACGCAGACGATAAGGCGCTGCATTTTAAACTCGGGCAGAACATGGGATATTTTACAAAAGACGGAAAAATAACGAATTTCATCAGTTATCCGTACAAGGCGTCGATTTCCGAGAGTTGCTACACGTCTTACAACGCAGACAACGATGCCGCCGACATTTTTGACCCGCGCGGAGAAAAACTGTGCACGGTAAACGAAGCGGGATTTATAAAAATCGACGGGGAACGCATATTTAATTTCCGCCCCGGAGGAACTTCTTTTTCCGCATACGGAACGGACGGCGTTAAATTGTGGGAATACGGCGGCACCGTCCCGATTACCGCGTTCGACTCATCCGCAGGAGGCGCTGCGGCGGGTTTTGCGGACGGTACGGTATGCGCGTTTCGGAACGACGGGACGGTCAAACAGCATTTTACTCCCGGCGGAAGCGATTTTCCCGTCATTTTGGGCGTTGCAATTTCGCCCGACGGAGAGCACATCGCGACGGTTTCGGGGCAAAACAGACAGCGTTTCGTGCTTGCCGAAATCGGAGACGCCAAAACCAAAATCATCATGCACGAGTTTATCAATCAGTCGGACCCCGTTCAGCGTCTCGTAAAATTTTCCGCCGACGGTTCGGCGGTTTATTACAATTCGAAAGACACGCTGGGGGCAGTCCGCGTTTCCGACGGTTTTACCGTCCGCTTGGCGATCAAGGGGCAGGCGTTGAGTATGCAGGAGAGCAGCGGCTGCATTTTTATTCTCACAAAAGAGAAAAGCAAATACACGGTTTATACGATAGAAAAGTTCGCTTCCCTTTTGGGGGACTTTTCATTTGAGGCGGACACGGCGTTTATTCTCGCGCAAAAAAACAGACTTTATATCGGAAAAAACACGACGATTTCATGCATCGCCGTCGAAAAAAAATAGATCTGTTCACGGACTTCGTTGTCGAACAGACTTAATGGGAGCGTTCAATGAAAAATTATATCGCCGCAATAATGATTTCAATGATTTTTACCGCGCCGCTTGCCTTTGCATTCGATTGGCCGCAGGAGGAAGTCGTCAAGTCGGACTCGTTTTATTCGTATTTCGGGCAGCTCCGTGGCGGAACGGTAAGCAGTTCGCTTGTTTTCTCCGAGCCGTCGCAGATTAAAGCCGCCGATTCGGGGCACGTCGCCGTTATCATACGGGAGTTCAACGACGAAACGGATTTTTTCCCGTCGACATTGGGCAACGCCGTCATTCTTTCTCACAGCGACGGATTGATGACGGTCTACGCGAATATCGACGAAGAGACGATTCCGCGCTCGCTTTTGCAGGCGGATGAGGTTGAAAAAGGCGCGCCCTTCGGAACAAGCGGGAATTCCGCGTGGCAGCAGGGCAGAAGTTCGCTTGAGTTTCAAGTTATCGACACGTCGAACAACACGGCGATAAATCCGCGCCTTCTTATGCCGCGCGTCGGAAACGAGTTGCCGCTCGCCGCATTCGGCGTGCAGTTGAAAACCCGCGCGATGAAAAACGTGGAAACGGCAAAGGGGCGCGCCATTCCTTCCGACGTGTACCGCGTCTACCAAAAACGGCAGCCGGTCGCAGTTCCTTACAAAACGCGGCTTTCTCTCAACGGCGCGACGCTCGACGAGATTTCATACAATCTTCTCCATCAAAGCGAAAATAAATTGTGCGTTTTAGGCAAAAAATATTATTCAAAAGAAACGCTTTATCCCGACAACGAACTTATTTTGCTTGGGGAAGTGCCGCTGACGCCGGGCAAAAACGCCTTATCCGTCACGCTGACCGACATTTTAGGAAAAGAAACGGAAGCGTCGTTTTCCGTGAACGTGTATTAGATTTGCCCGACAACCTCGTTACCGGCCAGTTTTATCAGCGCGCACGGGGACTTTTTACCTGCGCTGACTTGGCTTTTATTTCGCCGCCGGAAGAGAACAACGGTTTTCAAGGAAGGCGGCGAAATTGTTTTACGCCGGCGGATACGCATACGCGCGGGCGCGCTCTTTGCGGAAAAACAAACCGCCGCACACGGCAATGCCTTCTAAAAGGCAGCCGCCGCAAAAAAACGGCGTTCCGCAACAATTCGGGAACGCCGCTTGCTGTAAACCAGACTATTCTTTTACTTTTTCAATTTTTCATTGCCCGTCTGACACGTTGCGTCAACGGGCGGCGGCAAAAGAATATCGCTCCAATAGGAAGGCTGATCTTCTTTCATGCCGGTAAAGCCGTGAATGTACTTACCGTTGTTCGCAACGCCGACGGTATCTTCTCCAATCGTTACGGAGCCGATTTTGTACGGCGCGCCGCCGGATTTGCTCTTTCGGTACGTGTTGCCGCCCTGCAAAAAGGCTGTTTTTACGGAGATGGAGTTTGTCCCCGTCGACGCGCCAGCCGTATCAACTGCAATCGCGCCATCATCGCCGAAGCTGCTTCCCGCAACGGCGATAAGCTTTCCGTCTCCGGCAACTGTTCCGTTATCCAAAATCAGAGCCGCGCCGCCGATGGAAGTCGTCGCAATTCTTCCGCCGCCGAACGCGCCCAATTCCGCGCCGGAGGCAATCGTCAAAGTCCCGTTTTTCACCGTCAACGCAGGCTGCCCCGTAAGGAGCTTTCCGGTCGCGCTTGAAGTTCCCGTTGCAGCTTCGTCTCCGCGCACATAGACCTTTCCCTTGACCGTTACATTGCCGGTTACTTCGACAACGGGGCTTTCATTGTGCCGCGCCTTGTTTCCGTTCGGTAAAAAGTTCGTGTTGGAATATATCAGCGAATTTTCAAGCGTCGCGCCGGCATTTAAGATAAGTTTTCCGTTGATTTGCGCGCCGCTCGCGTATTTATTGTTATGAGTGTCGTAATTCATCTGGAAAACGCCGCCGTTTTCAACGGTAATTGTCCCGTGAATGGAAGAATCCTGCAAATTAAGCTTTCCGCCCGACTTTACAAGAATATTTACGCTGCTCATCGTCATCACATTGATGAGCTTTACTTCCGACTCGATGACGAGCGTTTGCGTTGTCGGAGCATCGTTTTCAACCGGATAACCGAGCACGCCGTAGGTGCCACTTTGGTGCGAGCCGAACCACCGCTTAACATCGTGCGGCACAGTAACGGTTTCATTCCCATTGCCGAATTTCTGAATCGACCACGGCTCCATGTCCCACGCCCCGTTTTTTGCGACTCCGGTTTTCAACGCTTCGCTCAAAAGCGTTTCCGCCGCATACACGCTAAACGGCAGTTCGTTCGATATTGCCGTCCGCCCGTAGTTGTCGCGAAGTTCAACGGAGACTTTGTAATGCCCCTCGCGAGTCGGCACGCCCTGCAGCTTCACCGCGCTTGCGTGCTTTATGAACACGGCTTTCATTCCCATGCTCACATCCGCGCCGTTTTCAGTGATTTTCATCTTCGAATTACTAAAAGAATTATTCGAACTTTCAATTTTTATCCAGTCGCTTTCCTGCGGATTGCTTTTTTCGGTAATGAGGACGGTAACGTTGCTGTTCGAGTGGGACGAAATCGAACCCGACGCGCCGGAAACGCCGTCGTACTTTTTTTGATTGATAACCGCAGCTTCAAACGCGCCGACAAGCTTGACTTGCAGCGTTTTAACGACGTCCGGCGTTTGCGTAAACTGCGCCCCGTCGTACTCAAACGAGCCGAGAATGCCGTCGGCGCCCTTAAACGCGATGACAAGTCCCGCTTTCGGCTCCGGAATATACACGGCGCCCGCGTTCGTATCGATAAAGTACGTCGCATCTTTAAACACCGAAATCGACGCGCCCATACGCTGCCCTTCTTTGCCGTTGAACCACACCGACTGAATCAACGAAACTTTATCTTGCGGTTCGATTTTCAGCGGCGTTTTTCCAAATTCCCTTCCAAGCGTTACGCCCGTAATGGAATGCGCAGAACGCGGTTCGCTTTGCAATCCGGTACGCTCCGTAACGTCCTTGCTGCCCGACGGCAAAGGAATATCATCCTTACAGCCCGCAAACGCAAAAATCAACGCCGCCGCTATACCGGCAGCAATTTTCCGTTTCATATCGTTTCTCCTATCAAAACACGGACTTCGATAAAAAGTCCGCCTGTTATAAATCCGCGCCGGAGGCAATCTCCACACGCGACCTCGTGCGCCCGCGCCGCATTATGCAGCCGAACGCCCTCTGTTTAATCCCACGTAAGTTTTACAGGAATCTCCGCCGCTTTAAAATGCGAATCCTTTTTCACTTTTATTTTGAAGTTTGCCCTGTTTCTATCATCCTGCTTTGTCGGAAGTTTAATAGAATTTTTTGCAAACGGACCGGAACCGCTTGTCGTAAATTCCCAGCCGCTTCCGGTGTCGATATACAATTCGTAGCTCGGCGTATTTCCGCTTAAAATCCCCGGCTTAAAGACAACATCTTTCCTTTCCATTTGCGTTTTGTCGGAAGAAATTTTAAAAGAGCCGTCCGATTGAGCCGACTGCCCGAATATCGTAGCGATATGTTCCGCTTTCAGCGTGCCGTCAAAGCCCGACGGAGTAACCGACGGCGAAGAAGCGCCGTCCACTTTACTGAGCGTAACCGTAAGTTTAACCGGCGTAAAACCGTCGCCTGAAACTTCAATCGTAAGGTTAAACGGATTGGGGACGGAAACAAGCCTGAGCTTATTCTTGTGTGAAGAATGCTTGATGTCAAACTTGTCCAAGTACCACAAAACAAGCGCAGGCGTTTTGCCTTTCAGTGAGTTGCTTTTAAAAACGATATCGGAAACCGAAATTTCCGCCGCATTGCCGATTTTAAACGTTTTTCCGTCCGATTCGGCATGTTTTGTCAAAATCGTTTCAATATCGCTTACGGAAAGCGTTATCATTCCCGACGACGGCGGAGAGACGGCGTCCGCGCTTTTTATAACGGTAAGACTGAACGACGACGCCTTAAAATTGCCGTCTTCTTTTACGTTGACGGTAACGGAGTTTTCTCCCAAACGAAGCTGCCAGTCCGTCAACGTGCCCGTCCCGAACGTCAATTCAGGCGTGTGTCCGCTCAATTTTTCCGACTTGAACTGTATATCGCTCCCTGAAATGGAAGTCACGCTTTTACCGACGGTAAACTTGCCGCCCGCAAGCGGATACCCCTTCACCGCTTCAACGTCGGATGCGGCAAGCGTAATTTTTCCGGCGGAACCGGATGTTCCCAAATCTTTTACGCCGTTCCCGCCCGACACATCGGCAGCGCAGCCGAACAAAGATAAAATCAACGCGGCTGATAAACCGGTCAATATTGCCCGCTTCATAATAAATCCTCCTTAATATTGTGCGGCATTTTATCCGCACGATTTTCATTTTCCGTTTCGCAGTTTTACCGCTTGCTTTATACAAGCGGCCGACGGCTTATTCCCATGTAAGATTGACAGTGAATTCCGTTTTATTGAAATTCGAATCTTTTTTTACCTTTATTTGGAAGTTAGTCTTATTTCTATCAGCCTTATCCGTCGGCAAATTGATATAATCGCGGGCAAACACACCGGATTCTGTATGCTCCCAACCGCTTCCCCAATCTATCCACAACTCATAAGTCGGTTTATGCCCATTCAAAATTTCAGATTTGAATACAACATCATCTCTTTGCATTTTCATTTTTTCTGCAGGAACTTTGAACTTCCCATCACTCTGCTTATGCATTCCGAATATAGTATCAATATGTTCCGCTTTAAGCGTGCCGTCAAACGGAGCTGAAGAAGGCGGCGCAACAGGGGGCGTCGGAGGCGTAACAGGGGGCGGAGTGGGCGCAGTCTCCCGAACCAGCGTAACGTCAAGCCGGACAGGAGTAAAACCGTCGCCGCTCACGTCGATATGCAGATTAAATGTCGTCTGCGAAACAGGAAGCGACAGCTGACCGTTATGCGACGTGTGAACAATCTGAGTTTTATCTTTATAGCTCAGTTTTAACTCAGGCATTTTGCTTTTCAGCGCGCTGTCTTTAAACTTAATATCCGCCGTTTTAATGACGCTTTCATTGCCGATTTTAAACGTTGTTCCGCCCGATTCGGCAGACTTTTCAAAAATCTTTTCAATGTCTTCAACTTTGAGCGTTATCGTTTCAGAAGACGGCGGCGGAGAAGCGTCATCGCTTTTTTCAACGACGATTGAAAACGACGTTTCATTAAAATAGTCATCGCCTTTTATCGTAACCGGAATCGTATTTTCGCCGGATTTAAGTTGAAAGTCAGTCAACTTTCCCGTGCCCAACTGGATTTCAGGCATGTGTCCGCCCAGCTTGTCCGCCTTAAACTTTATGTCGCTTGACGCAATGGAAGACGCGTCTTTACCAAGGGTAAACGTGCCGTCCTTGAGCGCAACTCCCTTCACCGTCTCAATATCCGCGGCAGCGAGCGTTATTTTTACGGCGGGAACGGAAGGAGACGCCGCATTTTTATGCACCGTAACCGTAAAAGACGTTTGCGTAAAATTCTTATCGCCCTTGACGTTGATTTTAATCGCGTTGTCGCCCGCCGTAAGCGTTACGCTTGATACGGCTCCATCGCCTAACGTAACGCTCGGCGAATGCCCGCCTAAACGTCCCGCCTTAAACTTTATATCGCTTGCAGCAATCGAAGGCGCCTCTTTGCCGAGGGTAAACTTACCGTCTTTGAGCGCAACTCCCTTCACAGTCTCAACATCCGCCGCCGCAAGCGTTATTTTTTCTCCCGCTTTAGGATTTTCTTTGGGCGGCAAGCCCTCCGGCGTCGTCGGTTTTGTGTCCGTGTTCCGCCCGCCGGACGAAACATCGGCAGCGCAGCCGAACAGCGTTAAAGCCAACACGACCGGAACAGCGGCCGCAATAAAACGTTTCATAACATTCCTCCTTGTTACGCGGCGCACTTTGCCGCGCGGAAAACTAAAATATTTTTCAAGCTGTCGAACGTTAGCTTGGACTAACTTTTATGGCAAACGTATTTATTTGTCAACGGAAGCGCGCTTGCAATTTCTGCAAAACCGCCTGCAAAACGCGCTAATGAGAAATTTTCTGTGCAGTCGCGTAATTATAGAAAAGATCAAAAGGATAGGCGGCAAGCGAAAAGAATGACAACGCCCAAAAGTCGAAGAAAGAACGGAAGACGAAGCTCAAACGCGGACGCGCAACCTGATATCCCCGAGCATTCCGCAGTCTCAAGTCCCCTTTTAGCAGTCGACTTCAATCTGAATCGGACAGTGGTCGGAGCCCGTTACCGAACTCAAGATTGTTGACGAGCGCACGTTCGGGACAAAAGCGTCGTTCACGCACTGATAGTCGATACGCCAGCCGATATTTTTTTCACGCGCGTGAAAGCGGTAACTCCACCACGTGTATTGGTGCGGCTCGGCGCAAAACCTCCGGAAGGTGTCGCAATAGCCGCTTTCCGTAAATTTTGTCATCCAGTCCCGCTCTTCCGGCAGATAACCGGCGTTTTTCTCATTCGCTTTGGGATTGGCAAGGTCGATGGGCTTATGCGCAATGTTGTAGTCGCCGTTTAAGACGATGTTAAAGCCCTCTTTAACAAGGCTGTCGCAATAGGAAAGCATCGCGTCGCAGAACGCAAGTTTGTAGTCCAACCGCGCCCCTGCGTCTTGACTGTTCGGAAAATAGGCGGAAATAACGGCAAGTTTTCCGAATTTCGCCGTCGTAACGCGCCCCTCGTCGTCAAAGGCGGGATTTCCGATCGTCTCGACTGCATCCGGCTTTTGAAGCGAATAGAGCGCCGTCCCCGAATAGCCCGCCTTTTTTGCGCTTGAAAAATGGGCGTAGTAGTTTTGTCCGTCTGCGCCCGCCGGAGATAAAAGAGATTCCGACAGTTGACTGGGATTCGCCTTTGTCTCCTGAATGCAGACGATGTCCGCCCCGCTTGCCTTTATCCAGTCCAAAAAACCTTTTTTTTCTACAGCCCGAATGCCGTTTACGTTCCACGAAATGATTTTCAACATGCGCGCATTCTACAGACGGAAGAGCGTCTTGGGAAGTACAAACGGGAAGAGACTATGTTTGACAGAGAGAATGGAGTTTCCCGTTTGTAGCAGTTTTCTTTTAGAAAACTGCCGAGCTGGGCTTTGTAGTTCTGAGAAGCAAGCGGGGAAAAATGAGTTTTACAGATAGAACGGAATGTCCGCCCGCTCGAGTTTACCCACATCCCTGCGAGATGTGGATAAACTCGCAGGATAATGGGACTAGAAAAGAGGCGGCATAGCAGAAGAAGATGAGTGCCGGCGGGGGAATGCTCGCGTATCGAACACGCGTTTATGCAGTCGGCATTTGTCGTGCAGGTTGCAGTCCCTGCGGCATAACAGGGGAAGGCGTTTCCTGTCCTGTCTCTCGCAGTCCGTAAACTGCCGCGGAGAGCAGCGTTTCGTTTATGCAACCGCCTTTTGCTGTGGAGTTAACACTCCCGCAACAAAAGAAAGCGACTGTTGATAAGGAAAATACGCGTCGTACACACATTTATGCAGTCGCCGTCTATCGCGGAATTCACAACCACGCGACGCAACAAAGGGAGACGACTACAGGAGAGAGCGCTATACGCGTATCGAACGCGCGCTTGTGCAGTCGGCATTTGTCGTGCAAGTTGCAGTTCCCGCGGCATAACAGGGAAGTCGTCTCCTGCCCCGCTTCATGCAGTTCGTAAACCGCCGCGGAGAGCAGCGTTTCGTTTATGCAATCGCCGTTTGCTGAGGAGTTGACACTCCCGCAACAAAAAAAGCGACTGTTAATAAGGAAAATACACGTCGTACACGCGTTTGTGCAGTCGGCATTTGTTGTGCAAGTTGCAGTCCCGCGGCATAACAGGGGAAGTCGTCTCCTGTCCTGCCTCTCGCAGTCCGTAAACCGCTCGGCGTACGCCCCTTATACCAGTTGACGGAAGAACTTTCCGACGGCGATTCCGTTTACGACGCAGTCTTCTGGATAGGCGTTGAGGATTCCTTCGCGGCCGAGTTCCAGATGCGGGGACGTTATGCCGTGCTTGATTGAAATGTCGGCTTCCATGAGCGCGCTTAAATGGTCGGAAATCCGCACCAGTCGCCCGTCAATGGGAGAAAAGCGGTCTTCGTTGTACGCGCCGTTGAGTTCGTCCCACGAAACTTCTACGGTTTTTCCGTCGACAATAACGCGGTTGGAAAACTCTTCGCGGATAAAATACATAACGTCATCGATAAAAAACGGCTCCATCAGCGGCACAAGTTCGCGCTTTACGACGTCGTCTTCAATGCGCTTAACGATTTTCGGTAAGCCGTCGGTCGCTTGTTTGACCGGAGAAATGATGTCGCGCGTAACCGCTTCCGGCAGGTCGTGAAAGAGCGCGCAAAAAAAATTGTTGACGATACGGCGGCTGCACATCGGCACGGGATTGCGCCGGCACAAAAGCAGCGTCATCACCGCGACAAAAAAGCAGTGCCCCAGCACGCTCGTTTGCGGAATGCGCGGCGTTTGGTTCCAACGCGTCTGAAAGCGCAGCTGCTCGATTTTCATAATAAAGTCGAATGAACGCTGCCTCGTCATCAGCATCTGCAAGCCCGGCAAGTCAAGATACTTTTGCAGGACGGACAAAATCTCCGTGTTGATGTTCTCAAGGCGTTCAGGCTCATTGACAACCGTCAGCATTTGCAGTTCGCGCATCGTCGCGTATTTATGCGCCGCAGACAAAATGCGCGAGGCGGAAACGGATTTTTCCGGAATGGGAACGGCGCCCGCCTTTTGCCCAAGATAGGTTTCAAAGAGCGCAAAAAGCGCCTTATCGTCGATAATCGGTTCGTATTGTTTTAAAACCCAGTCGGTGAGTTTTAAGTATTCTTCGCGGTAGTCGGTTTTGAGGATTTGCTGAACGGTCGCCTTGATGTCGCAGAGCGCAATTTTTTTGAGCAGATCGAAAAGCGACGCGTAGACAATCCAATTCCAGTCGACGAAAACGCCGCGGTTTTCTTCAAACTTTCCGATTATGTACGCGATCACCATTTTTTCGCCCGCTTTGTCCATTTCCACAATGTCAAAAGGACGAATCAAGTCGTTCCACCGCTGAATCGAAAAGCCTTCGAAAATCTTGTGCGCAAATACCCGATCAATCATAGCATCAGCGGCTTGAGCCTGACTTTTGGTCGGCATCCATTTTGTCCTTCCAGACAAGCGCCTTTTTTTTGATTTCTTCGGCATTGTCTTTGTCGCTGATGGCGATAAGCAATTTGTGTTTGGCAAGGAGGAATTTAATCGCGTTCCGCATATCGTCAATGCGCCGCGTAGAAAGTTCGTACTTATCGCGGTAGCCGGAAGCCGAGGAATCAAGCAATTTGGAGATAAGACGAACGTAGAGCACCGTCGTTTCGTAATCGTCGTTGTTCGGGTCGAAGTACGCTTTGACGGAATTCCGCATATCGATAAAGTTTTTTGCAACGACGGCAAAGCGTCCTTTCAATTCGACGAACGACCACTTCCACTTGCTGTTTTCGCCGAACGCAAGTTCCAAAAGATTTATCGTCATTCCCAATTTCCGCACCAAATAGTACCGTTTGACAATCGACTCTTTAACAAGCGCTTCGTGCTTTTCGGCAAGTTCGGAATAGGGCAAGTCGATGATGTTCGTAACGATGTCTTCAAGGTAAATGATTGCTTTGTAAAGGATTTTACGCGCGTCGTTGAGCGCGTCGTTGTTTTTCACTTCCAAAATGTTGAGCGACAGCGTATTTTGCGCCATGTACAGCGACGCAATGTAAATCATATCCGCGCACAACTGAATTTTTTTATACGGAGCCTCCGCCTTATTCGCCGCCGCTGCATCAAGCGCCGCCTTTTCGGCGTTGAGCAGTTCCTTAATTTTCTCCTTATACGGTTTTACCGAGCGCGAAAATTGCAGCCTGCTTTCTTCCGAAACCTTTGCCATATATCCTCCAACAGTCCTAATTTTTAATTCGTAGTGCGTAATTCTTAATTACTGAAGCGCGCCGACGACGGAACCTCATTCCCTGCGAGTTTTGCCGACAGGCAAAATCTCGTACGGACGGCAAATCCGCAGTATCTTTCAAACAACGTTTGTCCTGTCCACCAACAAAAAAAACGTTTCCCCCAAGTTTCCCGTTGGGAAACTTGCAGCGGACGGAAATTTCTCTCAATCATTCAAACAACGTTTGTCCCGTCCGCGTCTGTCCGCACTTGTCAAGCATAGTTCGCGCGTGCTCCAAAGATTGTTCGCTGTCGGCGTCTCCTGAAAGCATACGCGCAATTTCGGCAACGCGCTCATCCCCGCGCACATGACGCACGTGCGACGAAGTTTTTCCGTGCTCAACGCCTTTTTCAATCTTAATTTGATTATCGGCATAAACCGCAATGCTCGCAAGGTGCGTGATACAGAAAATCTGGCGGCTTTCTGCAAGGCGTTTCAGATGACTTCCGACTGCGACTGCAACCTCCCCGCCGATTCCCGTATCGATTTCGTCAAAGACGAGCGTCGGCACCGTATCAATGCGGGCAAAAATCGTTTTAAGCGCGAGCATAACGCGCGACAATTCGCCGCCGGAGGCAATACGCGAAAGCGGCAAAAGCGGAGAGCCCTCATTCGCGCTTATCAAAAACTCGATGTTGTCCATCCCGAACTGACCGCACCGCTGTTCAACGCCGCTTCCCGCTTTTTCAACGACGTTTACGCTAAAGCGCGCGTTTCCCATTCCGAGCGTCTTTAAAATTCCAGAAACTTCATCGGAAAGCACGAGCGCAGTCTTCCGCCGCTTTTCGGAAAGCGCCTTTGCCGCCGAGTAGACGCGCTTTTCAAGTTCCGCAATCTCTTTGGTAAGCGCCTCTTTGTTCTCCCCTCCGCTTCCCAGTTTTTCAAGTGCTGCCTGCGCTTGGGAAAAATAGTCAAACACCTCGGAAAGGGGCGCGCTTTGAGACGAGGCGTATTTTTTCTTTAAGTCGTAGATGAGCGAAAGCCGCTCCTGCACTTGGGCAAGGCGCGCCGGGTCAAACACCAACCGTCCGGCATAAGAATTAAACTCTTCGGCAACGTCGGAAAGTTCGTAAAAAAGCGCTTCAAGGCGTGTATCGAGCGCGGCAATCGTCTTATCCAGCGGCGAGAGCGTTTGGCATTCGCGGCGGATACGCTTCAAAAGCGGGACTGCCGCTTCATCGGACTCGTCGAGCATGGCGCGCACCGCTTCCACGCCGGAATACAATTTTTCATAAGAGGCAAGCCGCGCTTCTTCTTCGGCAAGCGTTTCGTCTTCGCCCACTTTTAAGTCCGCCTCGCCGATCTCCTTGACGGCAAACGCGTACATGTCGATTTTCCGCAATCGTTCGCCGTCGTCGGAGTTGAGTTGTTCCAAAATTCGCCGTTTTTCAATCAAAGCGGCGTACAGCGCGGTAAACGCGTTCACTTCAGTCGAAATACCTGCGCGTAAGTCAAGGAATTTGCGGTGCTCGCTCACTTTCATAAGCGACTGGTGTTCGTGCTGCCCGTGAATATCGATTAAAAAGGAAGAAAATTCGGAAAGTTCCGCGCGCGTTACGGGCGTGTTGCCGATCCACGCGCCGGATTTTCCGTTCGAGCGGATAAAACGCCGCAAAAGCACGCGGTTATTCTCCGCTTCAACGCCGTGTTCGGAAAGCCACGCGCCGGTTTCAAGCGCGGCGTTATCAAGAAAAAACGTTCCCGTAACGGAGGCTTCCGCCGCCCCCGCGCGAATCTGCGTTACTTCCGCCTTTCCGCCGAGCAAAAAAGACAGGGCGCCGATTAAAATGGACTTTCCCGCGCCCGTCTCGCCTGAAAGCGCGGTGAGTCCCGCTGAAAATTCTATCGTAATATGATCGATAATCGCAAAATCTTTTATCGTAAGGTCTTCAAGCATGAGGCCCTCCCGACCAATTCAATTTGGAACGCAACGCCCCGTAAAATTTTTCCGTCGTGCAGCCGGCAAGTTTGACTTTTTCGTTAATCCTGCGGATTTTTATGCAGTCCCCTTCGCGCAGCGCAAAAGGTTTTTGCCCGTCCACCGTAATAATGCTTTCGCTTTCGCGCGACCGCATAACCGTAATGCCGATTTCACCGTCCGGACTGAGCACAAGCGGACGGCTTGAAAGTGAAAACGCGTTCATCGGCGTCAAAAGAAGCGCGTCAAGTTCGGGGTCGATGATAGGCCCGCCTGCCGACGTTGAATACGCCGTTGAGCCGGTCGCCGTGCTGACAATCAGTCCGTCCGCCTTAAAAAGTCCGAGCGGCACGCGGTTGTAAGAGACTTCAAGCAGCACCGTCCGCGTTGAAAACTTAGAACAGACGACGACGTCGTTCAATCCGATGGCGGAAAAAACCTCGCCTTTCTCCGACGGACGAATGAGAGCGGCGTGCACCATAGTGCGCATGACGAGGGGCAGTTTTCCTTCCAAAAATAAATCGAGCTGCGTTTGCCATTCGTCTTTTTGAACGCTCGCGATAAAGCCGAATTCGCCGAAGTTGACTGGAAAAACGGGAATTTTTAAGCCGACGCAACCGCGCGCCGCAAACAAAACCGTGCCGTCGCCGCCCAAGGTGATGACAAAATCATTGCCGGGAAAAGGATTGTCTTCGCTGAAACCATTAAAACTGTAAAAGGACGACTCGATGCCGCGCTCCGTCAAGTAAGCGGCGATACGGTCGCCGAATTTGCGCGATAAATCTTTACGGGTGTTGACGACAATCAGGCATTTTTTCATTTTGTATTTCCGAATTTTACGGAAGCGTTCCCAAAACTTTTACGATTTTTTCCGCTTGCGCGTTCGAAAGGCGCGGATATAACGGAAAAAGCGCCGTTCTGAGGTACAGAGACTTTGCCTTGATGCAGGACGGCGACAATTCTTCTTCGCGGAGGGCAAGCACGGAGTCCTCATACGCCGGACGAATTTCAATATCTTTTTTGGCGGCGTACGCCTTTACGTCCTTGAACGCGCCGTTTAACACAAGCGGAAAACAGCACATCGTTGAGCCGTAATCAAGCGTTTTTTCTTCCGAAACATCCACGTTGTAGACCGGGCGCACAAAGGTCTTATGCCGGCCGCTCATCACCGCCCGCTGAAAGAGCGCGAATAATTCCTTCCGCCGCGTTTCGTTGCGGTTAAACTCTTTAATTTGAATCCACGCAAGAGCGGCGTTTATGTCGGGCAAAAGTTCGGTAGAGGCAAGGGAATCCGCGATTTTTTTTAGCACAATCCATTCGCGGCGGTTCGGCGCGATAAGAACGGCGCCGCCGCCTGCGGTAAGTACGTCTTTTTCTTCAAGCGCCATAATCGCATACGTGCCGAAGGAGCCTGCCTTCCGCGCCTTTGTCTGTCCTGCGCCCTCCCCGTCTCCGCTCGGAGCAACGAGCGCGCCTGCGGATTTTGAAATGTCTTCTATAATTGGAATATCGAGTTCAAGCAAGGCGTCCATGCCGGGCATAATTCCCATCGATTCATGGAGCAAGAGCAAGCGGCCGCCGTTTTTCATTCCTTCTGCTGCGGCTTTCGCAGAAACAAGCCCCGTCGTTTCGTCGACGTCAAGCACGAGAGTCTTGCAGCCGGCTTCTTCCGCCGCCAAAATGTGCCACGCAGGCGCAAGAGCGGAAATCATAACAGTGCCGCCCTGCTCAAAATCGAGCGCACGGAGCGCGTACTTAAAAGCGGAAACGGGAGAACGCAGCGCGACTGCGCCGTCAGAGCCGGTAAACTCTTTTACGGCTTGAATAAGGCGGGCATTCAATTCCCCGGGCCCTATTTTTTCATCAACCATGCAGGTAAGGACGGCATCCATCTCCCGTCTGCGGATTGTCGAACTGTATGTCTGGATCATGTTTAGTTGGTGGTGATAAACCTCTGGAGTTCTTTCGGGTCGAACAGGCGTTTGGTGTCAAGAATAATGAGATAGCCGTCTTCATCTCTGACGACGCCGTTTATGTATTCGGTGCCGATGCCGTTCATCATCTGCGGCGGGTCTTGAATTTCGTCCTGCTGAACGGCGAGAACGCGCGACACGCTGTCGATAATAATTCCTATCTGCATTCCGCTGATTTTTAAGATGATAAAACCGCTTTCAAGTTCGTTGAGTTCCACTTTGGAATAATCCGTCGCAATTTGGAAGCGGCGATGCAAGTCGATAATCGGAATGATTTCACCGCGAAGATTCAAAATTCCTACCATATAATACGGAGCGTTGGGGATGGGACGTATCTTTTGAATCTTGACGATTTCTTTAACATCCATGATATTTACTCCGTAAAGCTCGGTGCCGAGCTTAAAACTTACCAACTGTAACTGAGAATCGTCCGCAGCCATATTTCCTCCATGTAAGACAAAACTACGAATATTAGAATACACCGAAACATCGGCTTTTGCAATATTACTCTTTTTATCGGAATGCCGACGGAAAGATTGGAGAGAAGAGAGAATTTCCAGTTATGAATTAAAAATGCGGAATAGTGCGTGTGCCGGTAAACTTTTGCGGTTTGTCGATATTTTGTTTTTAGAGGCGGGAGGTTTGCAAGACAGGGATTCCGAAGAACTAATTTGGAGCCTAAAGAAAATATGTTATAAAAAACATGATAAAGCCTTATCCCGGCGATATAGCGTAAAAATAATTTGAACATATCCTTATGACATTGGAAAGCAGGCACCAAAAGATAAAACTGCGCAAAGTTTGTTTATATGAAATCTTCTATGCCATACTTTACCTACCCCAAAGTGGTTGCAAATAGCTAAGACTGCCTGAAACGTTCCGCACCTGGAATACCGTTTACTATTATTTTAATATCTAGAATGAGTAAAAAAATGAAAGCTAGAGCCTTTTACATCGGCACTAAAAAATTTGTTGAAGAAGCTCATACAAGACATGCACAGGGGGACTTGCAAGAGTAGCTTTCATAGTCAATGCGTAATTACTGCCGCTGGAGACTTGCGGTTTTCCGCAGCCGTCACTCAATTACGCAGTTTGAAAAATTTTATGGTGCGCCGTCTGCCATATTAAAATATCCGCTGTCTCGTTATAAAATAAATCTACAAATTAAAACGTACATGAGAATTGACGCCCATCCGATACCAATTAAAAAATATAGAAACTGCTTGCATTATATTTGTCTCCGTTATAAAATTATCGCGATACGTAAAGTATCAGGAGGAGAGTGTTGACAGAGATGAGCAAAATCACTAATTTACCCCCCCCCCCCCCGAACTCGGCAGAAAATCGTTCGACGCTTTACAAGCGTTAATATTTGCATTCATTTTCTTCTATATAATACAACTTAATTTACGATTTATACGCTGTTCCAGTCGGCATAAGACAAGCCCTGACTGCATGCAGCACTCAGGTCGTTCTCCGCCGTTTTCGTCTGACAATTTTAGGCGCAACGCAGAAGACTTTTGAATGACGCAACGGAGTTGCCGTGCGCAGCAACATTTTATTTGAGGAAATAAGCGTAAAATAAAAGTCGTACAAGCAGCGCGGCTTTTATTTACCGAAGTTTGCTGACTGCAAACTTGTATATTATATGCACGTTCTTGCTTCGGAACGTGAGCAAAAAGTCAATTCATGACTTTTGGGGAGTTTATATGAATAAAAGATTTTCATTGAAGAACAAGTTGATTGTGATTTTTGGCGTGCTCATTGCGTTTTCGTCGACAATCGAAGGGATTTTTGCAATCCGCATTGCGCGGAAGGCTGTAACGGAAAAAGTCGAATCTCATCTCATCGATAAGGCAAACGATACGGCGGAGATTCTTGACGGACGCGTACAGTCGGTTTGGCAATTTCTTGAGGGCGTGGCGCGGATGCCGGTTTTGCGTAATCCTAACGCGTCGACACAGGACAAAATCGCTTTGTTAAAAAAAGAAGCGGCAGCCCATTCCGACATTTTGAATTTCGACTTGTGCGATACTAATGGAATTCGGCATGCGCCGGGCGGAAAATCAGTTTTTGTCGGGGACAGAGAGTGGTTCAAAGACGCGCTGCAGGGCAAAAATACTCTTTCAGAACCGATTGTATCGCGATTAAGCGGCAAATTTGTTGTCGCGTACGGCGTTCCTATTTATGACGACGCGCACAATATCATCAATGTTTTACTTGCAGTCAAAAAAGGGACCGACTTGAGCGATGTCATTTCCGATATTATCGTCGGTAAAAGCGGCTATTGTTTTGTTTTGGGTGAAACCGGTACGACGATTGCTTCTCATGACATTTCCAGAGTAGAAAAAATGTCGAATGCCATTGAAGAAGCAAAGACGGATCCGGAGATGAAATCCCTTGCCGACTTTGAAAAACGCGCGATTGAAGTCGACGAATCTGCGGTCGACACTTACACCTATAGAGGAATAAAAAAAATCGCTTCGTATGCAACGATGAAGACCACTGATTGGACAGTTATCATTGCCGCACCCGAAGACGAGTTTATGGGCACGGTGAACACGCTGCGCGTTTCCATGTTCGTCATCGGCGGCATGATTCTCGTGATTGCGGTTGTCGTCGTCTTTCTCGTTGCAAAAACAATGATAAAGCCCATTCAAACAACGGTCATGGCATTGCAAAGCATTGCGCAAGGGAACGGCGACTTGACAGTGCGGCTTCCGGTAACAGGAAACGACGAGATTACGGACTTGTCGGAATATTTTAATGAAACGATTGCAAAAATCGGCTCGTCGATTAAAAACGTCGGAGCGAATTCGAACGTCATGCAGTCGATTGGCGATGAGTTGCCGTCGAACATGACGGAAACCGCCAGCGCGTTGAACGAGATTTCCTCGAATATCGACGGCGTAAAGCAGCAGGCTATGACGCAGGCTGCGAGCGTTACCGAGACTGCCGGCACGGTGGAAGAGATTATCCGCACGATTGATACGCTCAACGGAAGCATAGAAACGCAGTCCGCAAGCGTTGTGCAGTCGTCCGCGGCGGTGGAACAGATGGTCGCAAATATCGCGTCGATTACGCACTCGCTGGAAAAGAGCGATAACATGGTAAAGAACTTAGCCGCCGCCACGTCGGAGGGAAAATCGACTTTGCTCGCGTCGAACACCGTAACGCAAAAAATCGCCGACGAATCAGGCGGGCTTATCGAAGCGTCGAGTGTTATTCAAAATATCGCGTCTCAAACGAATCTCCTCGCGATGAACGCCGCGATTGAGGCTGCACACGCAGGAGAAGCGGGAAAGGGATTTGCCGTCGTAGCTGACGAAATCCGGAAGTTGGCGGAAGAAGCAGGTTCGCAAGGCAAGGCGATTACCGACACGCTGAAAAAACTTAGCGACGACATCAAAGGCCTGTCCGACTCGTCCAAAATCGTCGAAGAAAAGTTCAACGCGATTTTCCAGTTGTCGGAAAATGTCCGCG
>JBQNBN010000045.1:0-23640 GCA_052169915.1 Treponema sp. | reverse complement strand
AACGAAATGGCGGCAAGCGGCGGACAAATCAATCGCGCGGTGCAGGAAGTGAATGACTTGGCGAGGAAGAATAAAGACAGTATTGAGGGGCTCGCGGAAGAGGTGGGGAAGTTTAGGGTTTAAAGAGGAATTGGGAGTGCGTAATGCGTAGTTTTGCTCCACCACCGAGAAGCTAAGTTTTCAGGCGGCGGCAATGGAGAGCGCGCTTCGTCATTGCACGAACATGCTTTTTGCATAGAAAATCCACCCCCGTAAGACATCATCTTCCTTGCAAACAGGGAAGCGTCGCACCCGACCTTTGCAGGATATATAAAATAGTAAAAAAGCGTTGTCTCCTATTAGAAACGACGCTTTTTTGTTCTACGACTTCGCATATCCAGTCGGCTTTGTGTAAGCCTACATCTTTATGTTTATTGCAAGTCCTGCGCTTAAATAATTCGTTCTGATATTCCACGCGCCGTTGAGGGCGAACTGTACGATTCCCGCTTGTATGCCGACGCCTCCGAACAACTGCGGCGAGAGTTTCATAAAGTCGAATTGGTTGTCGATGGAAAAATTATTGCTGTTGCACTCTATATCTTGTCTTGCAGAAACTCCGCCGGACATTCCCGTTGCGTAAATGTTGTAATTCCACGCGCAATAACTGCGTTCGGCGGAAAGCAGCGTTTTAAAGCCGAGATAGGGCGTAAATACCAAAAGCGTTTTTGAAACCTGCACGTCAAGAAAGAGGGTGTGCGTGTTGATTTGGGTGTCCAAACTGCTGGTCGCGTGCGCCGTCCCGCTGATGGGAGTTGAACCTATCGTATACGTGCCGTTTGTCGAAAAATCGCTTGCAAACGCGACCAAACTTCGCGTAAAAATATAGCCTCCGCCGACGGAAACTTTGGGCGCGTACACATTCCCCTGATACACCGCGTAACGGAGGTCAAAGCCGACCGTCAATATGTCAAAATCGACTTTATAGTCCCCCGCCTGCACGTTTTTTTATCATGCCCGGCACGGTGGAAAAAATAAAAAATCCCAAGTCGAAGGGCAAAAAGATGCCGCCGATTCGTGCGGACGCGGCGACCGTCGGAAAGGGGATTTTTGACGGAATGTTCAAAGTCTGTCCGATGTTCAGTCCTGAAGCAGACGATGCGGAATTCATCGCGTCGTTCAAAATCGCAAGCGGATCTTTTATAAAAGATGAATCGACAAAGGTCGCCGCCGTCGAAATTCCTGCGGTAAAATGCGCGGGAACGCTTGGAAAGAGTTTTCCGATATATGCGTCCGGCTGATTTCCTAAAAGCGAGGCGCTTTCGTGGGCGACTTCGCCTGTCAGCGCCATTCCCCGCTCAAACGCGGCATTCAACTGCTCTTTGCGCTCCTCTTGCGGCGTTGCAAAGGTAAAACTGACGCTTACAAGCGCAGAGGTAAGCGCGGAAACAAAAATTCTTTTCTTCATGGCAATCTCCTCAAAAATTCTTTTATATGGTCAACCATTCATAGGCCGACTGCACCGAATTACGGCGCAAGTTTCTTCTATATAATAAGCGCATCACAGTAGAAAAAGGTGAAAACAACCGGCTTTGCTTCCGCCTCACCCCATACGCCGTACAATCGTCTTTTAGGCGTCGACAAAACATTTCACTTTGTGTCCCTTCCCGACTTCCCGAAACTCCGGCGCCTCTTTGTGACAGCGCGCTATTGCCGCGGGGCACCGATACGCGAATGGACACGCGGCTTCTTTTTCCTCAGCGGATTTTACTTCCGTTACGGCATATCCTGACAGCCGCTTGGCCGCTCCTTCAAAAAGCAGTTTTGTGTACGGGTGCGCCGCTTCCTTGTAGAGCGTCTTTGCCGGAGCCTCTTCAACGAGAACGCCGCGGAACATAACGCCGATTGTATCGCAAAAATAAGAAGCGACTTTCAAATCGTGCGTGATAAACAAAAAACTTAAACCTCGCGCCGCTTTCAGCGACAAAAGCAAGTCGAGGATTTGCGCTTGAATGGAAACGTCGAGCGCGGAGACGACTTCATCGCAGATAAGCGCGTCGGGATTCATAATAAGTCCGCGCGCAATCGAAATGCGCTGCCGCTGGCCGCCTGAAAACTCTGCCGGACGACGAAGGAGCGCGTCTTCCTCCAATCCGACTTCTTGTATAATCTTTGCCGCCGCCTCGCGCATTTCCTTTTTCGATTGCCGGCGCGAAGAATAGCGGAGCGATGCCGTCAATATGTCAAAGACGTTCATGCGCGGATTGAGCGATCGCGCCGGATCTTGGAAAATGTATTTTACCTTTTCGCGGTATGCGCGGAATTCCTTTTTGCCGAGCGCGGAAACTTCCCGCCGCGTTCCGTCCGCACAAGCCGTATAAAAAATTTCGCCTGAGTCCTGCGCGTACATTCGGATTAAAAGCCGCGCCGTCGTCGTCTTGCCGCAGCCGGATTCGCCGACCAGCGCGTAGGTTGTTCCGCGCGCAATAGAAAACGAAACGTCGTTTACGGCGTATACGAAGCGCCCCTGCCGCGAAAAAAATCCTGAGTTCGCATTGAACCGCTTTGAAAGATGCCGCGCTTCAAGCACCGGCAAAACTTCCGCCATACCGTCTCCCGATGACAAACGCCGTCCTATCCTCACAGCGATTAGGCGGCGTTTCCGTGCGTTTATAAAACCGACTCATCTTCAGCGCGCCGACGGCAGCCAATCGTTGCAGGACTGCATAAGCCGTGCCGAATCCGAAGTAAATCGGTTTATTTTCCGGCGTCGAATCCCGCCCAGCCGTCGTTTTGGACAAGGGCTTTTTCCGAATCGCCAAGTTTAAACGGATAACTTTTTGAAAGACTTCCCGCAATCAGTTTGACTTTCGCCGTCCCGTCGTCGTTGATAACGACCTTACATTCGGTATCTTTGTCGGCAAAAGTGCGGAACATATCGTCAAGCGATTTTCTGTCGACTTCCAACGCCATTGTGCCGCAGGCAAACATATTTTGGCGGAACGCGCGCGAAAAATTTTGCGACACCACCGTATGGATTCCGTTCGCTTCAAGCGCGATGGGAGCGTGCTCGCGCACCGCTCCGCAGCCGAAATTCTCCCGCGTGATAACGACCCTTTTGCCCGCAACGTCGGTCTTGGGATTAAAGCCGTCAAGTTTCAAGTCCTCAAAAAGATACGGTTTGAGCGCCTGCTTTGAATTGTCCGTCAAATATTTTACGGGAATAATTTCATCCGTATTGATGTCGGAACGATCCAAAAAAAGTACGTTGCCGCCGAATTGTTTCATAATTTCCTCCGTAGGTTTTGATTGTATATGCCGAATTCGTATTTTTGTCCGTGCGGAACGGCAAAGCGGATAAACCGCCGTTTCCCGCCTCCGGTTGACTGCATAAGAAAGTCATTAAAAAGGTAAGAATGTTAAAGGGACTGGAAAAATTCTGTTCGACTGGAAAAACTGCGTTTAAAATCGCCGGTAAGCCGTACCGCTTCAATCGTTTTGCGTGCGATTTTGCTTTTTTGTACGCGGAATGCGCTTGCGGTTTTGAGGCGCCGTTTGGAAGCATACTAGTTTAAGACTTCAACGCCTGCTGACGCGATTGCGGCATTCAGCGCGTCTTCTATGCCGTCGACGCTTTCGTCATAATCGACAAGAACTTGCGATTTTTCAGGACTGGCGGCAGCGTTTGTAACGCCGTTTACTGCCTTTACCAAAGCGTTTACTTTTTCCGCCGTGCCGTTATCGAACATTCCCGATACATAAATTTTCTTTTGCATAAAGACTCCGCCGTTTTGAATATGATTTTAGTATAAGTGATAAAATTGTAATTTACAAGCGCAATTCATGTGCGCCGCCGTCCGCATTCGTTTTGCCCAGTTGTCCGCATGCCCCACCGATCTTCCGTCCCCGCCGCGCGCGGAGCGTTACGTTCAGTCCCGCCGTTTTGAGTATGCGGACAAAAGCCGCCGCTTCTTTTGCCGTCGGCTCTTTAAACGGCAGCCCCGCTACGGGATTCCACGGAATGAGGTTGATGTTGACGTCAAGACCGCGCGCAAAGTCAATCATCCGCTGTGCGCTTTCTTTTCCTGTGTTGACGCCTGAAAGCAATGCCGCTTCAAGCGTTACCCGTTTGCCGGTTTTCGACGAATAATAGGAGAGCGCCTTTTTCAATTCCGGCAAAGGATGCGTTTTGTTGACGGGCATAAGCGTCGTCCGTAAGCTGTCGTCCGCAGTCGTCAGCGAGAGCGCAAGCCGCACCGACGGCAGCGTGTCCGCAAGCGTGTAAATGCCGTTTGTGATGCCGGAGGTTGAAAGCGTTATGCGCCTTCCAGAAAGGTTCCTGCCGTCTTTGTGCGTCAAAAGCGCGATGGATTTTTGGATTGCAGGAAGGTTTAAAAGCGGCTCGCCCATGCCCATAAAGACAATGTTGTCCAATTTTCCGGCAGTTTTTTCAAGAAAAAGGAATTCTTCAACGATTTCCGCCGCAGTAAGGTTCCGCGCAAGTCCCAACTGCCCTGTTTGGCAAAACACGCAGCCGATGGGACAGCCAGCTTGGCACGATACGCACGCGGTTTTTCTGCCTTCTTTGTCCGTCAAAAGCACGGTTTCTATCGCAAGATTATCATGCAGGCTGATTTGCAATTTTATCGTTCCGTCGGGATCGGAAAGCGTTTTTGTAACGCGGGACGAGCGGAGCGTAAAGCCGCTTTTGAGTTTGTCCCGTATGTCTTTTCCGATGTTCGTCATATCGTCAAAATCTTCGACTCCGCTTCCTATCCATTTGAATATTTGCTTTCCTCGAAACTTTTCAGACAAGCCGAGCGCTTCCGTTATTTCTTCTGGAAGCAGCCCGGTTAAAACGATTTTATCCATAAAAACGCTAAAACAGCGGCCGATTGTTTTTCAGTTTGTCCAAAAGGTCGTTGACGGCAGGGCTCCGTAAGCCCTGTCTCTGGAACGCTTCAAGACATTCCACCGCCTTTTGCTTTTGCCCGAGTTTTATGTAGCAGTCGGAAAGATCGATGTACAGTCTAAAATTCTTGGGATCGTTTTTTATAAGACTTTTAAGCCGCTCAATCGCTTCTTCGTATTTACCTTCGCCCTTGCAGATTAAGGCAAGTCCCAGCGCCGCGTAAATGTCAAAATCGATGTCGAGCGCACGGCTGTAATAACTGGACGCCGTTTGATAGTCGCCCGTGTTGCGGAATGCGTCGCCGATCCGCGTAAGAATGACTTTGTTTTTAGGATCCATTTCGAGGATGCGGTTCCAGTATTCGATTGAACGGTATTGCTGCGACATTCCGCGGTAGCAATCGGCAAGCCCAAAGAGCGCGTAAAAGTTTTTGGCGTCCATTTCGAGCGCTTTTTCAAAATACTGAACGCCGCTGTCAAAGGTTTTGAGTTTTCTGTGGCAATTTCCGATTGAAGTCAGAATGCGGATATCGACGTTTTCGCGGTTGAGTTCGTACATTTTCGTCCAATAAAAAAGAGCGTCTTTGAACTCTTTAAAATCGTAATGCAGATGTCCCAAGCCGATAAGCGCGTAGGCGTTGTCGTTTTCCATTTCAAGGACTTTGAGGTACAGCGCTTTCGACTTCCGAAAATCGCGGATTTTGCGGTACGCGTCGGCAATCCTTGTCAGAACGGTAATATTCCTATCGTCCTGTACCAGATACTGTTCCCAAATATCGATGGCTTTGTGATATTGGTTCATCGCCTTATAGCAGTCGGCAAGCCCGAACAGCGCGTAATTGTTTCCGGGATGGTGCGTAAGGCAGGTATTGTAAAACTGTATTGCGTCTTTAAAGTGATTTTGTTTGCGCTCGGAATCGCCGAGCCCTACGAGCGCGTAATTATTATTTTCTTCAAGCTCCAATATCGTTGAAAAAGCGTCTTGCGCGCCGGGAATATCGTTTTCTTTGAGCAGTTGATAGCCCCGTTTTGAAAGGTCGGCTATTTTTACGCTGAGATTATCCTGTTCCGTATTTTTTTCCGAAAGGGATTCTTCGGTATCAATGACCCGTCGGAAATCCTGTCCCTGAAGTTCAACTTCGTCTTTCATAGTGTCGCGTCTCCTTGTATTTTAATGCAAAGTTGTAATTATAAATTCGGGGTTTTAAGCATGGAAGACACGGCTTGCGCCATATTTTCGTAAATATTTTCCGCTTTGGTTTTATTCTTGGCAAGAAGATACTGCTTTAAAGCCTTTAAACTTTCATTTTGTTTCATATAAACATCTCCTACTCTTGTAAGTCCGTCGGAATATCCCGTTGCACTAAATATTCGGCGAGCTTGCTCAATATCTCCATTATTGAATAAAATATTTCCTTTTCTGTTTAGTACAGCTTTCTGCTGGGAAGATAAAGTCTGTACAGGTCCGTCCGTTACCTTAATAAAGCCTTGAGAACCTTGTTTTGCATCCATTTGTTCTTTTACTGTCATTGAGGCGGAGGCATCCTTTTCATTTCTTTAATTTCACGCTAGACCTGTTCGATAACTTTGTTATCCGACAGGTCGACGAGTTTTAAGTCGTTGAAATAGCACGACTTAAAACATCGCATTTCAAAGCAGCCTGTTTTGAAACCGAAGTTTCCGAACAGGTTTACTACGAAAATAATAATAACATATTAGATACAAAAGTCAACTGTGCGCGTTATTTCCTAATTCGGAATGCTTAATTCGTAATTACGTCTTACGCATTCCGAATTATCCTTGCCTCTGTTACGAAGCGTTTTGTTTTCCATATATAATTTACATATTTGGAGGAATACGCGTTGAATAAAACTAAAATCTTTGCGGCGCTTACTGCGCTTTTTGCAGCGGCCGCGGTTTCATGCAGTAAAAAGGCGCCGTATCAGATGGCGCTTGCGGACAGCCGTATGCTGGAAACCGACGTAAAAAAAATCCTGCCGCAGGCGGAAGCCGCGTTCTCCGATGCCGAACGCAGTTTTGGGACGGAGACGGCGGACGGCGTTCAAGGGGCGGAACATGCGGCGGCGGCTTTTGAGCGGAAACTCATTCGGCGCGGATATCTGACGCTTGAAGTCAATGCGATTCCCGAGGCGGCTTTTGCTGTTGAGCAATGGTGCGCGCGATTCGGCGGCTATATCGAGTCGTCTTATGCCGGAGAGACGAACGGCAATGTTACCGCGCGCATTCCAAGCGCTTCGTTTGCGGACGCTATGAACGAAGCGGGCAAAGCGGGGACGGTAAAGTCGAAAAGCGTTTCGACCGAAGACGTTTCTGAGCGTTTTTACGATTTACAGACGCGTCTTGAAACGCGAAAAATCATGCGCACGCGGCTGCAAAGTTATCTGTCTCAATCGAAAGACACCAAAGATATGCTGCAAATTGAAAGCGAACTCAACCGCGTCATGTCCGACATCGAGTCAATGGAAGGTTCGATGAAACGCCTAGCAGGGCAAATCGACTATTCGACCATCAGCGTCGACTATCGTCTTCCTTACCGCGCGGACGGCTCCGGCGGTTTTGACTGGCCTGACTTCGGCGACGGATTCAGGAGGTTCGTCTCCAATATCGTGGACTTTTTTGCAGGCTTTGTGAAAGTCGTGCTTTACGTCGTCATCGGCGGCGTGCCGATTTTTGCAGTCATCGCGTTTTTGTACTGGCTCCTGTTCGGAAAAATCGGACTTTTACGGAAGATTTTTAACAAACTCGGCGGCAAAGAAAAAGAAAAGTAGAATTTTTTTACGGAGCAGGGCAGGGGGAATGAGAGGTTCCGCTTTCCTGTCAATGCCCGCGTTTGTTGTCCGCAAAGTCCGTGCCGGTTATTTTGTCGATGATAATGCTCACTTCTTCGATGAGAATGCCGGTGTAACTTTCGATTTTGTCGATGATGTATTGCTGGAGGCGGTGGATTTTTCCGGTCAACTGCGTGCCGAACGGAACGTCAATCGTGATGATGACGCGGTAGCCGCGCGCGTTTGTTTTTATGGAAAGTTTTTTTACGCGGACGGCATCGTCGCACTCGGAAACGCAGTGCATGACCATCTGCGTCAACGCCGCCTCCGAGATTTCAATGCGTCCTTTTTTGGAAAATTCCGGCTGTACAATCGACTTCTCAAACAGTTTGCCTTCGTTTTTGTCTTTGCCGGGGAAAATATTTTTTTTGCGCAAAAAAACCTTTATCGAATTGGAAAAAATCTGCGGATAACTGCGCTTAACTTCAATCGAGGGGACTGGAATGACGTGCTTGCCTTCAACAGTGCGTGTTTTTATCGCCTTTTCGATTTCTTCACGCGTTGCAATGTCTTCAATTTTGATGATTTTTTGCGGCGGCGGAAGTTGAAGGCGGGTCGCAATTTTAAAAACCATTTTTTCCGACGTGCCGAGCAGCAAAATCTTTTTGATATGCGTCTTTTTGAGCGCCTTTGCAACGTCGTCGCGGTGCTCTTTATCGTCGAAAAGCGCGACGCGCACCGCTCCCATATAGGTTTTTTCGCGTTTTGCCGAACGCCCCGCAAGAATTTTGTCGTCTTGAATTAAAAGTCCGTCGTCGATTATCGCCCTGATGCCGTATTTTTCCGCAAGCAGTTTTGAGCGGAAACTTTTTCCCGTCCCGCTTTGCCCCACGAGAGCGAACACCGCCGCAGGCTTAAAACCGTCCATCAATTCTTCAAGCAGCCCCATGCCGAACGATTATAAAGGTGCAGGAAACGTTTAGCAAGCGCGGGGAGCTAGAAAGAGGTTAGGGCGAATGCCGCGGTGTCTTGTGTGTGCGGAATGCGCGGAAACTTTTGCCCGATGATCTGTATACATTGCCGCGGGCGGATGAAAATTTTTGCTCCGGTAAAATTGACTTGAGCGGCAAGGCTGCGCTGTTATCGCTTGCATGCGATAAAAACGATTTAGCGGCGGCGGAAAAGCGACTTATAGCGTTGCCGAATATCCTAGCGGCGTTTTCGGTTCGGGATTTGTCGACGGGTGAGGCAGGGACGGACATGCTGCCGGTTTACAACAGCGCGCGATTATTCTAAAATCCGCCGTATGAAGCATTATACAAAATATTCGATTATATTGACGTGGGGATTGTTTGCAGCGGCGGCTTTGTTCCCGCAGGAAGCGCTCAAGTCGACTGAAGAAGAATACTATGATTTTCTTTCATTGCAAGGAATTACAAAACGCCCGTATTTGAATTACCGCACGCTAAGCGATTCCGACTGGACTATAATGGAAGAAACCGTGCGGACTGAAAACGAAGACGGCTCCGTTACAGAAAGCTCGGTTGCGCTGCCGCACGTGTGGCAGAATAATTATTTGGGCAAACGGCGCTTTATCAACGGCAACAAAAAACTCGCATGGAAAGTCTACGGTCCCGAATGGTATAACAGTTTTAACACCGCCGCCCCCTACGGTCAAAACGACGGCGCGCTCTGGCAGGGACGCGGCTATAACACAAGCTTAACTGCCGGCGCGCGCTTTGAAGCCTACGGACTTGAATTGACGCTCAAGCCGCAGATAAGTTTTTCGCAGAACATGGCGTTTGATTTAAAAAAGCGTGAAGTTGCTGATCCTAATGCCAATGAATATGGCTATTTTTGGGGATACATTCATAAGGGGAAATATGGCGGCGTGGATTTACCGCAACGTTTCGGTAACAAACCGTTCTTTACATTTGATTGGGGAGACACGGAAATTCGTTATACGTGGAAAACTCTCACAGTGGGATTCGGAACAGAGAATATATGGCTCGGTCCTGCGTATTTAAATCCTATGCTTGGCAGCAACAATGCGGCGGGATATCCGAAGTTTGATTTCGGGCTTCGACGTACCGAAATACGACTACCATGGCTTAAATGGTATATCGGCGATATTGAGGCGCGGGTCTGGACAGGAATACTGACAGAATCGGACTATTTTGATAATGATTCTTCAAATAATTACAGACTCATGAACGGTATTTCATTAAGTTATGCACCGTCATTTATTCCGGGGTTAACAGCAGGAATAAATAGAATATTTATAACAAAAGCGAAATGGAAAAATCTCAAATATGTCGGTCGTCTGTTTACCACACAGCGTTTAAATGATGTTTATGGAGAGGGAGAAGATCAAAAAATTGCCTTTAATGCGTCCTGGCATTTTCCTAAAGTTGGATTTAAATTATACGGGGAGTTAGGAATTGACGATTATGCAAATGAAAAAAACAATCCATTCCATACGGCAATTTATACAGTCGGATTACATCAATATATTCCACTACTGTTCTATAAATTATTCCCTAATAAACTTAAAGATTTCAAATTGGACAGCGAATTTATGTTTGAATGGAATAATTTTGAGATGTCTCAAGATTTTCAGCTGCAATGGGTATATATGGGATATTATTCGCATCATCAGATGCAACAAGGATATACAAATAGGGGACAACTATTAGGAGCCGGTTCCGGTCATTTCGGAAATAGTCAATATGCTGCCTATAGGGTTTATTATCCACAAGGCAGTACGATACTGTCTTTCCATCGTTTTTCTCCGGACAATAATTTTATTTTCGACAAAGCTGTTAATAAAACTGCAAATGAGGTAAATAAAGAGTTTTGGGCAAATTATGAAACATATATAACGTGGGCAATTGAATCATCGTATTTTGTGATGAAATCATTAACATTGACAGGAGGGATAGGTTATACACATATCTACAATAGGAATTATATACGGGAAAAGAATCTTCATAATGTACGGCTTACTCTAGGAGGAAAATACAATTTTTAATTTGATTGTAAAATTACAGGCAGATAGGATTTTGTTGTCTATGAATATGCAAACCGTTTTTGCCGCGAAGGGTGGAATGTAATGATTGTCTATCCATATATGAGAAACAATTTTAAACAGAAGGTCAAAAATTCCTTACGTCGATTGAAACGGCAGAGAGTTTTTACTGGAATTTTAGGAAACAATACAAGGCGGGGGAGTGTATTCCGCTTGAGCTTGGCATAAAAAAGCGGTTTGTTTTTGCGATTTCTAGCACGGCAAAAAGCGGCTTTTAATCGCCGGGCCAAAGATAATTCACCTAGACGGTGCGTCATCTAAAACAACCGCGCCGGACGCAGTCCGCGTATTTTCAACGTTTTCTTCCATTAATTACAATTTGTCGCGGATTTATTTTTTCCGGAAACACGGCGCAAGTCGTTTTAAGATTTTTATTTTGAAAACGGCGCTTTTTTTTATCTGGCTGCATCCGTTCGTTTTTCCAGCGGCAAAGCGCTACCTTGTAAAACTGCTAAAGGCTTAAATCCCGCTGTTCTGACAAACGCCCCCGTTTCCGCTATACTCCCCTCGTAAACCTTACAGCGAGGAAGCCGCCGGAAACTTGAGCGGCAACGTGGTGCGTACATGAAATCGTTTTTGAAAATATTTAAAATCCTTACTCCAAAGCAAATGCGGATGTGCAGCGTCCTTATCGCCTTTATGTTCATCGGCGCGGCGTTTGAAGCGGTCGGAATCGGCGCGCTTTATCCGCTTATCGGCATCATCGGGCGGCCGGACTGGCTTTCCGCGCACGCAAAAGTTGCGGCAGCCGTCGCGCGCGTCGGCGTAGGAACGCATCCGCAGTTCATCGTTTTTTGCGCGTTTTTGCTCATCGCTTTCTATTTTATCAAAAACCTTGCCGTCATCGTGCAGACAAAACTGCATTTGCGCTTTTCGCTCAACAATCAAAAGGACTACACGGAACGCCTCTATTCGTATTACCTCAAAAAACCGTACCTCTACCACGTCAATATCAATTCTTCCATTTTGCAGCGCAACATCATGACCGGAGGGCGCATCGTATTCGCCGATATTCTCGTTTCCGTGCTTGCGGTGATAACGGAACTCATCACGGTTTTGGTCATCTGGCTCATGCTCCTTGTTCTCGATTGGGTGATTGCGCTTGCCTCCCTCGGCGTCATTGCGCCGCTCATCGCTCTGATTCTCAAATATTTTCGGAAGCGCATTACGAAACAGGGCGAAATTCAAAATGCGTGCACGGCGGAATTCACAAAATGGCTTTTGCAGGGCTTGGGTTCGATAAAAGAGACGAAAGTCATGCAAAAAGAAAATTATTTTTGCAAAATGTTTGCCGCGTCCTACACGCGCTACTCCGACGCGACGCGGGAATTCATGTTTATCGACAAAATGCCGCGCATTCTCATCGAATTGACCGGAGTCGGAGGAATTCTTGCGCTCGTCATCGTAAAAATCATGATGGGCGCCGAACCGCAAACGATTGTGCCCTCGCTTGGCGTGCTGGGGCTTGCGGCAGTGCGCCTTATGCCGAGCCTCAACCGAATCATCAGCCTTTTCAACACGGTAAAATTCAATATGCCGCTGTTTAATGAGATTTACGACGACCTCCTTGCAATCAAGGACGAAAAGGACAAGGACGAACAAAGGCGCATCCGCATTTCGACTGCAAAAATGCCGTTTCAAACGGAAATTACGGTGAGAGACTTGGGATTTGCCTACCCGAACACGGACAAAGACGTTTTTTCAGGCATTTCGTTTACGATACCGAAAGGAAGTTTTGTCGGAATTGTCGGCGCGTCGGGGGCGGGAAAGACGACTTTCGTCGACATTCTGCTCGGGCTGCTCCCGCCAAAAAGCGGCTCTATCCGCGTCGACGGCAAAAATATTTACGACGATATTTCGTCGTGGCTTTGCAACATCGCCTACGTTCCGCAGACGATTTATTTGATTGACGGCACTATCCGCGAAAACATCGCGCTCGGCATTCCCGCAGAAGACGTGTCTGAAGAGCGCATTCAAGCGGCGATAAAAATGGCGGAACTTTCCGATTTTGTCGCCTCGTTGAGCGAAAAAGAAAATACGCGGGTCGGGGAGCGCGGCGCGCTGCTTTCAGGCGGGCAAAAACAGCGTATCGGCATTGCGCGCGCGCTTTATTCCAGTCCCTCCGTCCTCGTTTTAGATGAAGCGACGAGCGCGCTCGACAACGAAACGGAAAAAAGCATTACGTCTACCATTCTCAAACTCAAAGGCGGCATAACGATTATTTCGATTGCGCACCGCCTCTCCACGCTTGAAGACTGCGACTTCAAAATCAAAATCGAAGGCGGCATGGCGGTGAAGGCGTAAGGCGCGCCGCGCGTATGCCGTGCTGAGGGCGGCTTTTGCGTAACGGTTTTTGAGCCGCCTTGTTTTTTTGTCATCCGCGCTATAAAATACGCGGCAAAACAGGATGACTTGAATGGTAAAACATATTTTAAAATTCGCTGTATGCGCCGCATTTTCCGCCGCGGCTTTTTCTTGCAAATCGACAAAGGTGATTCCAGCCGATGCGACATATGCCCAACTCATTCAGATGGGGCAGGACGCGTTCAGCGGGGCGCGCTATCGGGCGGCGGAGCGGTATTACACGGCGGTCATTTACCGCTACGGCATGGACACGCGGGCGTACATCGAAGCGCGCTACGAATTGGGACATTTGTATCTTCGGCGGAGACGTTATGCGCAGGCGTACCGCTCGTTCAACGAGATTCTCGGGATTTTTGAAAATGCCGAATACGGCTCTGTTCCGCCTGCGTACAAAAAACTTGCGCAAATGGGAATGGATAAAATCCCTGAAAAATACAAAACACAGGAAGAAGAAGCGACTGCTGCTCAACCGGCGAAAAATATAATTATAACGGAAGAAAATCCGCCGGAAACGCAGGAATCTGAACTCGAAGCGGCGCCGGAAACGCTGCAAAATCCTGTAGAAGAAGCACCGGAAGAAGAAACTGCTGCTGCGGAAAACGAATAACGTTTTTTTGCCGGAACGTATTTCCCGCTCCGGTAAAAAAGTTTTTCGTGCCGCAGAATTACGTTCTCCCCGCCTCAATAAGCCGCAGTTGTCCCGCTAAATCCTTATGAATCCGCACGGAGCAAAATCCCGCCTCGCGGCACAACGCCGCCGCTTTTTTTATATTGTATTCTCCGCATTCCATTAAAAGCGTTCCGCCGCCGGTAAGGCGCTCAAAAGCCGCGGGAACAAGGCGGCGGATTATTGCAAGCCCGTCGCCGCTTTGAGGAGCGGTTTCCTCGGCGTGCGCGTCTCCGTTGAGGGCTAAAAGCGGCTCGCTCCGTCCGTCGTTCAGTAATACGGCGGCTTTGTCATGCGGAATATACGGCGGATTTGCGCAGATTACATCGAACTTGCCGCTGAGTCTTTCAAACAAATCGCTTTGGACGAAGGAAAAAAGCGCTGTATCTTCGCTGAGCAAAAGCCGCTCTGCGTTCAGTTTGGCAATTTTCAGCGCGGCTTCGCTTATGTCGGAAAGGCAGACGGATTCAATCTTGCGTAAGTCCGGTTTTAGCCTTTCTTTGACCGTCAAAAACACGGAAAGACCGACGCAGCCGCTTCCCGTGCACATATCGCAGAGTTTTACCGTGCGCCCGCTTTGTAAAACGATTTTTCCCGCGCGTTCGACAAGGATTTCCGTGTCGGGCTTGGGAATGAGCACTGCGGGCGATACGCAAAAGCTGAGCCCGTAAAACTCTTTTACGCCGGTTATGTACGCAATCGGAAGTCCCGTCCTCCGTTTGACGACTGCATTTGCAAAGTCTTTTGCCTGCGCTTTCGTCAATTCGCATTCGGCATGCGTTAAAAGGAAGGTTTTGTCTGCATTCAAAATGCTGCACAAAATGCAGGCGGCGTCCAAGTCGGGAGTGGGGGAGGGAATAAAACGCGGCTCTCCGGTCTGAGGCGCCTCTTTTCCAGTCGATCCTGATTGCTTTGCCTGCGCTGCCGCCCGAATTCCTTCGTCCGCATAAAAAAACGCCGCGTCTTTTTGCGTAAGCGCGGCGCGTGCAAGGCGTTTTGCCTCCCGAATTGTCATCAGTCCGTGCCGCCTGCGGCTTTGAGCTGCTCTTCTTTTGCGTACACGTTGAGCGCGTCGAGCATATCGTCCATTGCGCCCATCATAAATGCCGGCAGGTTGTGCTGGTTGTAGTTTATGCGGTGGTCGGTGATTCTGTCCTGCGGATAATTGTACGTACGGATTTTTTCGCTCCGCGCACCGGAACCGACCATACTGCGCCTTGCGTCCGCCCGCTCTGACTGTTTTTTGCTTTCTTCCAAATCAAAAAGACGCGCTCGAAGCACACGGAACGCTTTTGCTTTGTTTTTAATTTGGCTTTTTTCGTCCTGCTGAATGACGACAATTCCGGTCGGAATATGCGTAAGGCGCACCGCAGAATCCGTCGTGTTGACGCACTGACCGCCGGGGCCGCCTGCGCGCATAACGTCGATTCGAACGTCTCCGTCTTTTATTTCAATTTCAGTTTCTTCGGCTTCAGGCAACACTGCAACCGTTACCGTCGACGTCTGCAATCGTCCCTGCGACTCCGTTTCAGGCACGCGCTGCACGCGGTGAACGCCGCTTTCCCAGCGAAGCGTCCCGTAGACGAACTTTCCGCTTATCGACGTTACGATTTTGTTGAACCCGCCGACTTCGGTCTCCTGCGCTTCCATCGTCTCGTACTTCCAGCCTTTGCGGTCGGCAAGATGGCAGTACATTTCCCACAAATCGCGCACGAATAAACTCGCCTCGTCTCCGCCAGCCGCGCTCCGTATTTCAAGAATGATGTTTTTTTCGTCGAGGGGATCAGGGGGAATGAGTTTTAGTTTTATCCGCTCTTCAAGTTTGGGCTGCTCGTCTTCAAGTTGTTTGAGTTCTTCGCGCGCCATTTCTTTCATGTCTTGGTCGTCTTCTTCTGTGATGATGACCTTATCGTCTTCAATTCCCTGCAAAACTTTTTTGTATTCATCGTACAGCGCGCACAATTCGCCTAAATAATTGTTTTCGCGCATCGTTTCCTTATATTTTTTCGGATTTTTTACCAGTTCAGGCGACATAACTTCTTTTTGAACAATGTCATAGCGTTTTTTGCATTCTTCAAGTTTCTTCAATAAATCCATGGCGCGATATTACACGATAAAAGGGGGAATTTCAATGAAAGTCGACCGGCTGCGGGCGGCAAAGAACGAGGTTTGAAAGATTTGATGGGAGTTCCGCCCGCACGAGATTTTGCCTAGCGGCAAAACTCGCAGGAAACGGGATGAGGGGGCTCTTTTGCAGGGGAAGAGGTGTTCTATCCATCACGAACGGTAGTAAACGCTTCCGCCGCCGGAAAACGCTGTTCTCCGCGAGTTTTCGTAAGAAAACTCGGGAGGTCGATAACTCCACTCTATCTTTCAAACTCCTTTCTCCGTCGACCGCCTACCGCGCAACCGGTTTGCCTATGGCAAAGCGGGGCGGACTGCAAAAACCGTAATCGGTGTTAAACAACGTTTGTGCAGTCCGCATAATTCCGCATTAATATAGTTCGTGCAGCGTTCTGTATATTTTGTTTAGTTTTTCGCGGTCTTCCGCGCTGAATGAAACGTCTTTTTCGTCGGCGAGGGTTTCGAGCGAGGAAAGGCTTTCGTTGAGGGCGGTCGCAAAGCCGCGGCTTACCTTAAAATAGTAGGTGCCGCGTCCGTCGGTAAAAAGGCAGATAAAACCGTACTCGCGGCTTTTGGCTTTTGCGACGGCGACGCGTAAAATGTTCGGAACGAGCCGTAAAAGCGCAGCCGCTCCGTTCGCGTCGTCTATGCGGATATTCGTTTTGCGCCCCCAGTCGTCGGTTGTAAGCGGAGCAAGGTCGAGCGCGCGCGCCGCACGCGCGATTAAACTCAATTTTTCGCCTTCAAGCAGCGTAAAACCGTCGGCAAAGACAACCTTTCCTTTCACGTTCGGCGCTTCGCCTACGTTTCCGGCCGAGCGGACGGCGCGCAAAAGGCTTTCGTACGGCAGGAGCGCTTGTCTTTTGCCTTTTACTTTTTTAACGGCAAAGGTTTCGCCGCCGAACTCAATAGAGTCCTCTTCCTTCTTCGGCTTTAAGTCGTCTTGTTTTTCCGCCTTTGTCTTCTTCTTGTTCTTCGCCTTGTCGAATTCCTCCGACTGTTTTTCAAGCGTCCGTTTGCCTGCCTTTGCGCCTTTGCCTTCCGCAAGTTTTTCCGGCAGCGAAGGAGAGATTTTTTCAAGGATATTTTTTGTCAGCGGGGAGACGCTCATCGCAAACATGCGCGACGTGCGGACGATTTCGCCTGCGACGATGTACAGCGGGTCTTGCCGGAACATGACGGAGCCGGGGTGAATGCAAATGCGGTCGGTTGTGATGCTGCGGTAACTGTCGCGCCCCGTCCTCATGCAGACGAATTGAATCATGCCCGCGCCGATACAGCATAAATAGTCCTGCAGACTGCCGCTGCCTGAAATCGGGATTTTCATTTCGGAGACGATGTCGGAAAGCTGCGCGTTGATGTTTTCGATTTCGAGCATAATGCGCTCGTCAAGATAATTGCGCTCACAGAATTTCGCTTTGTTCGGCGCGCTCTTAAACGCGGCAAAAATGTTGAGATAGGACACAAAGTCCCCATGCATATCGCGGAATGCGTGGTGCGCTTTGCGCGCTTCCATCTCTTCTCCGGGCGGCAGGACAAACGGCGAGTTCGCGGACAAAAACGACGCCGCAATGAGCGTCTGCTCAAGCACGTCGGGGAAACGCATAATCGCTTCAACGATGATACGGCTGATGCGCGGCTCAAGCGGGAATGCGACCATCATTTTTCCGATTGCAGAAAGCGTGTTGTCGGGCGCAAGCGCGCCGAGCATATTGAGCGTATCGACTGCTCCGATGATGCCCTCGCGCCCGGGCGGCGAGATAAAGTCGAAACCGGAAAAATCCGTTATGCCGAGGTCGGCCATCTGCAAAACGACTTCGCTTAAATCGGTGCGGTAAATCTCTTCCGTTGTGTAGAGCGTCCGCGTTTCAAAATCCTTCCGCGCGTAGAGGCGGTAGCAGGTGCCTTCGCACGTACGCCCCGCGCGCCCGCGCCGCTGATTACAGCTTGCTTTGCTGACCGCCGTTTCATTGAGGCTCGACGTAAAGGTGCGCGGATTGTAAAAGTTCATCTTTGCAAGTCCCGAATCGATGACGGTCGTGATGTCGGCAATCGTAACGGACGTTTCTGCGATGTTCGTGGAAATAATGATTTTTTTTCGTCCGGCCGGCGGTTTTTTAAAGACGTTTTCCTGTTCGTCCTTCGGAAGTCTTCCGTAAAGAGGCAGCGTAAAGATTTTCCGTGCAAACGGCGCGCGGTTTAAGGCGCCCATACAGTCCTTGATGATTTTTTCGCCGGGCAAAAAGATGAGAATACCGCCTTTTTCTTTGTTGTCCAAAATACGTTCGACTGTCCCGCAGATTTTTTCGATGAGGGCGGCGCTCGCCGCGTCCGTGGACGTGCCTGCAGGAACGGAGGGCGGGTCGTAAATCATTGCGACAGGATAGGTTATCGTGTCGATTGTTACGATGGGACAGCCGTCAAAGTAGTCGCTGAACGCTTCGGCGTTCATGGTTGCGGACGAGACAATCACTTTGAATTCGGGACGCTCGGCAAGAATGCGTTTGAGCAGTCCCAGCACAAAGTCGATGTTTAAACTCCGCTCGTGCGCTTCGTCGACCATCACGACTGAATATTTTGAAAGCCACGGGTCAAGTTTTAATTCCTGCAGGAGAATGCCGTCCGTCATGATTTTGATTTTCGTCGACTGGTCGGTTTTGTCTTCAAAGCGCATTTTGTAGCCGACAAGACCGGGATAGGACGTGCGCAGTTGCTTTGCGATAAACTCGCTGACTGAAAGGGCGGCGATGCGGCGCGGCTGCGTTACTGCAATCATGCCCGCTTCCGCGTAGCCTGCTTCGTATAAAATGACCGGCAGCTGCGTCGTTTTGCCGCTTCCGGTCGGACTTTGCACGACAATCGCTTGATTCGACTTGAGCGTTTCAAGAATCCGCTCTTTTTGCTCGTAAACGGGAAGTTTTTTGTAATTTATTGCCATATCGGTTTATCCTTATGCCGCTCCGTAATTTTTTTTCGTTCTTTTAAGTAAGAAGCCCACTGCGAATTTTTATTTGCCTCGAGTTCAAAAATGAAATCGTCGTCAAGATTTTTGATGATAAAGTCCCGGTTTTCGGTGATGTACGTTGTGATAAAATGCGCGTTCGTTTCCGCAAGGACGGGGGACGAGCCGCCGCGTTTTTCAAAGCGCGCTTCAAGCAAAAGCCCGTCGCCCGTGTCGTCGCGCGGCGTTTCCGGTTTTGAAAACTGCGGCTTCCAGCGCTGCGCGCTGATAGTGTTGCCGTTTCCGTACATGATAAGTTTGTGCACTCTCCCCGTTTGAGCCGATTTGACGCTTTGCCAGTCGCGGACGACGTGCGGATGATTTGCCCACACGATGTCGACGCCGCAGTCCAAAAGCGCGCGGTAATATTTTTGCCGTCCTTCGTTGACGTCGGCAATGTATTCGGCTTCGTCTGAGTGAACGGACAAAACGAAAAGGTCAGAGGGGTTTTGCGCGCGGAGATTTTGCAAAAACGCTTTGAACTGCGCCCGCGATTCCTCGTTTGAAGGAACGTAGTTTAAGTATGCGGTAAACGTGTTTCTGTTTAAAAGTTCGGTAACGGCGCAAAAAAGCACCGTCCAGCCCTTTACGCGTATCGTCCGATAAGAAAAGTCTCCGTCTTTTTGCGCGCGGATGCCTGAAAAATAAAGCGGGCGGGAAGAAGACTGCGACTGGGCTTCAATCGCGTCCGCCCACGCGCGCGTTTCTTGAATTCCCTCAAGTCCTTGGTCGTTTGAATGGTTATTCGCTGTCGAAAAAACGTTGAATCCCGCCTTGATTGCCGCTTTAGGATATGCCGACTGCATATTAAAGTCGGGATAGGTGGAAAATGAGCGCGAGTCCATGACGGGAGACTCGATGTTCGCAAACGAGAGGTCGCAGGAAGAGACAAGCGGCGTTACCTCTTCCCAGATTTTGTCGTAGTCCGTCATGCTGAAGTTCGGCGTGTGCGCCATGATGTCGCCTGCAAAAAGGAGCGTCAGCGAAAGAGGTTTTTCGACTTCCGGCTCTGTCTTGAACGGCAAGGCAGTCTTCCCCGTCGAAGCGCAGGTTGTAAACAGAAAGAGAGGCAGCGCCCATAAAAATGAAAATAATCGTCGTTGTTTCATGGAAGAAAGTTGAATGAAAATCCGCGCCCGTGCGGACGCAGATTTTTTTGTGATTTAGGCTTTTTCTCCGGCTTGAACCAAGGTTATCGCCGAAGTCATAACGATGTCGTCAACCGAGCAGCCGCGGCTTAAGTCGCTGATGGGTTTTGCAAAGCCCTGCAGAATGGGACCGTAGGCGTCCGCGCCTGCAAGACGCTGCACCAATTTGTAGCCGATGTTTCCGGCGGCAAGGTTCGGGAAGATGAGCGTGTTTACTTTGCCGGTGATGGGGCTTCCGGGCGCTTTGAGTTTTGTTACTTCGGGGATAAGCGTCGCATCCGCCTGCAATTCTCCGTCCAAGATGAGGGACAGGGCTTTTTGGTGCGCTTTTTCCACCGCTTCTTGTACCAATTTTACCGGAGGAAGTTTTCCGCCGGATCCCTTTGTGGAGAATGAGAGCATGGAAACGACCGGCTCGCATCCTAAAAGCGCGCGGCAGGAGCCTGCGGCAGCGACTGCAATGTCGGAAAGTTGATCGCTGTCGGGTTCGGGAACAACGGCGCAGTCGGAGAAAATGAACATTCCCTCGTGTCCCCATTTTGAGTCATGCGTGTCGATGACAAAGCACGAGGATGCGGTGGAAGAGCCTTTTGCAGTCCCAATGACTTTCAGTCCCGCGCGGAGTAAGGAGGCGGTAGAAGAAATTGCGCCGCTGACCATCGCGTCCGCTTTTCCGAGCCGCACCATCATCGCGCCGAAACTCAACGGGTCTTTCAGCATAAAGTCCTTTGCGCCGTCCTCAGTAACTTCCGGCTGTCCCGTCTTTTTATCGATTTTGCCCTTGCGAAGTTCAAAATATTCTTTTGCAAAGTCGTCGAGCCATTCCGACTCGGCAGGATCGACTATCATAATCCCCGCAAGGCTTACGCCTTTTTCTTGAGCCGTTTTTTCAATCTCCGCCTTTTTACCGATAAGCGTCAAACTTGAAACAAGCCCCTCCGCCACGATTTTTGCTGCCGCCTGTACCGTGCGCTCCTCCGCGCCCTCCGGCAGCACCAAACTCTTTTGAAAAGCCTTCGCTTTTTTCTTCATTTCCGCAACAAAATCCATAAGAATCCTCACAAAATTAATTTTTGTTATTATAGCACACGAACGCGAATTCCGCCATGATTTTTAGGGGGGGATGTACTGATAACTAGGAATGTGTAACGCGTAATGGAGAAGCGTTTAGTTGGCTTTTAGTTAAGGCTAAATACAGGTTATTATAGTAACAATTTTTATGGAGTATTTTAGGTAAAAATGGCAGCAGACACGAACATAAATCCCGATAGCCTCACTCAGCACAAAACAAGATTGGAAGCGTTGCGGCGTATTATGCCGGAGATTTTTTGCGAAGGTAAAATAGACTGGGAAAAATTTCGTGCTACGCTGGGTGCGGATATTGATTTTTCCGATGTGCGGTATGTATTGAATTGGGCTGGGAAAAGAGGTGCGTTCAGACTGTTGCAAACACCGAGTAGAAAAACATTGCGCCCCGAACGGAGCGAAAGCCGAGACTTTGATACTACCGGCAATATTTTTATCGAAGGCGAAAATCTGGAAGTCCTAAAAATCTTACAACGCAGCTATTTCGGCAAGGTAAAATGATTTATATCGATTCTCCGTATAATACCGGCAATGATTCTTTTATTTATCTCGATGATTTTTCCGAAAGGAAAGAGGAGTATTTACTGCGGACAGGAGAGTTAATTGATAGTAACTGGTTGTTAAAAAATAGCGGTCAGTTGTTGGAAGATACCAGAGAAGCTGCCGTGGTTGGTTTCGTTGATGATGCATCAGCCTACAATCACTTGCATATTGCAAAAGAACGTTGGTTTAAAAACCGTAAAGAAAATGGTCGTTTTCATAGTAATTGGCTTAGTATGATGCTGCCTCGTCTGTATCTAGCAAAGAGTTTGCTGTGCGAGGATGGTGTCATTTTTATTTCTATCGACGATAACGAAGTCTATAACTTGCGTCTTGTAATGAACGAAATTTTCGAGGAGGAAAGTATTTCTCAGGAAATTGTAGATGCGGTGATAGCCGCACAGCCTCATAAAGAGATCGCATTGGATAAACTTTTTGACGGCAATGATCAACTGAAAACCAACACAGCGCTACAAATACACGATGCCGACGTGGAGTTTTGGACGGTATGAAATATCTTAATTTTGATAATATTTCGGTAAATAAAGATTGGGCTTTTGACAAGGTTCGTTCGATTGAGCAATGGACACATGGCTATCATAGATATCTGGCAAAATTCTTACCAAATGTCGTAAAAAAAATAATAGAAAATTATGCTTTACCAGATTATCCTGTAGCAGATCCATTCGTAGGTTGCGGAACAACTTTGGTTGAAGCAAAGATACATGGTTTTGAATCTTATGGTGTTGATATTAATCCTGTTGCAGAGTTGATTGCAAAAGTTAAGACCACACCTATCAGACCGAGTCTATTAAAGGCATATTATATGGATTTAATTAAACAATTTACGCTGTATGCTGAAGCTGACTTATACGATATAAAAAAACATGATAGATTGGATTACTGGTTTGATACAAAAGAGAAATATAAAATTATTTTTATCTATAGTTTAATTTATAAGATAGATAACCATGATATTAGAGATTTCTTCTTGGTTAGTTTATCACATATTTTAAAGAATTGCTCCAAATTGCTTCAATCAAGTACAAAACCTCAAATAGACAAATATAAAAAGCCTTCAGATCCGTTTGTTATATTTAAATCACACATACAAATGGTGATGCAAAAAAATAAAGAGTATTATAATGAACTTGCTAAAAATAATCACTTTGATGTATTATGTGATATCCAGTTGGGCGATGCGCGTAATACAAAATGGGCAGACAATTCTATAGGAACAATTATAATATCTCCTCCTTATGTGACTTCTTATGAATATGCCGATATCCATTAGTTGACTGGATATTTGACTATTTTGATGATTTAAAACAGTTTCGCCGGAAATTTATCGAAACTTCTTACTCAAATAAAGGAAGTATAGAATTTGAAAACCCTTTAGGTGAAAAAATTGTAAGTGAATTGTTAGAAAAATCTCCTAAAATAGCTAAAAATGTTGCGAGTTATTTTAAGGATATGGAAACAGTAGCACAAGAAATGTATTGAATATTACAAACTAATGGTAAAGCGTGTATTGTTATTGGAAATACAACCGTGAGCAATGTACATATTCAATCAGCAGAAGTTTTTTGGGATTTATTAAAAAAAGCTGGATTTAAGGCAAACGAAAAAAATATCATAAAAAGGAGTATCCCTTATAAACTTATGCCAACCATTCGGAATGTCGAGACAGGTCGATTTGCAAAAATAACGGATTCTAATATAAAAAAAGTATATCCAAACGAATATATATTAATAGTGGAGAAATAAAAGTGGCAATAATAGAACAAAACAGCACACGGAACTCAGTTTTTGCAAAAATTAGTATTGTCATTGAATGGGCAACAGCATTTTTAGAAAAAAACTTGAGTTTTTTTGAGTATTTTACGAATGTTTTTAATCTAAAGAGGGTTTAATTCCCCGACGCTCTGCGTCGAAAGGAAAATAGT
>JBQNBN010000044.1:0-23756 GCA_052169915.1 Treponema sp. | reverse complement strand
TGCCGGATGCCGATTCGCTGTTCTCCGGCGGCGAGACGCTTGACGCGGTGTTTCCACCCCGTGCTGACGATGATGAGACGTTGAGAACCGCACTCGGGCGTGAAGTGCACTTTGAGAGCGCGGGTGCGCGGACTGCAGAAGGCGGCGGTTCGGACGGGTTCGGCATAGCGGCGGCGCTGCTTACGGTTTTATTCTGGCTTTTCGTGTTTTCAAGTCTTTCTTCCCGCCGGAGAAGAGGCGGCTTATTGCCGTGGCTCTTGCTTTGGGGCGTGTTCGGCGGCTCCGGCAGAAACAGTTGAACAAATCGCCGCGTCCGTACCTTTGATTCGGACTTTTGGAGCTCCGGCAGCGGCAGCGGTTTTTCGGGAGGCGGAGGACGATTCGGCGGCGGAGCGTCAGGCGGGTGGTAAAGGCGTAATTGGGAATGGACGGGCGGTTGTTGCAGCGGTGCTGTTTTCCGGCAGCGCTGTATTTAACACGAAAGCACAAAGACGCTGCCCGCCAAACCCCGCAACGAGTTTGCCAATGGCAAACTCGGGCAGGCTGCAAAACCCGTATTTTCTTTTACACCCAGTAAACGCAGCCTGCAAATGAACAAGATGCCCGCGAGAGTTCAGCAGATGACCAAAGCGGAATTTAGGGACGAATGCTTTTGAGCGCCGCGCTTGCCGTTGAACTAAAGTCCTGTTTTCCAGACATTTATCGTGCCGATTACATATTGCACTTGCTCATCGGTAATGGTCGGACCGATTGGAAGACTTAATTCACGTTCATGCAGCATTTCTGTAATCGGAAGATTGAGCAAATTCCAAGCCGCGTAGCATTTTTGTTTATGCGGCGGAATAGGATAATGTATCACCGTGTCGATACCGTTTTGCTCAAGATATTTTTGCAGCTCATCGCGCTTTTTCGTAAGAATCGGGAAAATGTGAAAAACGTTGGAATTAAAATCCGGCACGGAAGGCAAAATTATTTCAGGATTTTTGATTCCGCTGATGTACATTTTTGCAACCTGCTTACGTCGCGCATTATCTTCTTCAAGGTGCTTTAATTTTGCATCGAGTATCGCCGCTTGAAACTCGTCTAAACGGCTGTTTCTTCCCGTGTAATCGAATACGTATTTTTTGCTTGAACCGTAATTTGCAAGTGCGCGGATTGTTTTTGCAATCTCTTCATCGTCGGTTGTAACAGCGCCTGCATCGCCGAGTGCGCCTAAATTCTTTCCCGGATAAAAACTGTGAGCGGCAGCGTTGCCGAGACTTCCGGTTTTCTTTCTCCCGAATAAACAGCCGTGAGCCTGTGCGTTGTCTTCGAATAAATAAAGATTATGCTTTTTGCAAAGCTCTGCAATTTGTTCGGTATAGGCGCAACGTCCGTATAAATGCACAATCATTATTCCTTTTGTGCGCTCGGAAATCTTCGATTCAATAAGATTTCCGTCAATCTGGTACGTTTGCACATCCGGTTCAACAAGAACGGGCACAAGATTGTTTTCCGTTATCGCTAAAATCGTCGCAATATAAGTATTTGCCGGAACAAGAATTTCATCTCCCGCTTTTAAGCGTCCTGTTTCAATATACGCGCGCAAAATCCAAATAAGAGCGTCAAGCCCGTTCGCCACGCCGATACAATATTTTGTACCGATGTATTTTGCATAATCTTCTTCAAATTTTGCGTTTTCCTCGCCGAGCAAATACCACCCGGAATCCGCAACGCGGGAAAGAGCGTCATGAATCTCTTCAGAATATTTTGCAGTAACTTCCTTCAAACTTAAAAACGGAACGGTCATCGTTATTCTCCTTGTGGTGTGTGTGGATTTATATTCTCTTTTCAGCAAGTTTATAAACTTCATTATCACCCCGAACAGAACCATCTAGTCTTCCTAATTCTTCATCCACACGAGGGTGATATTTTACTTTCCAGTTCACAGATTATTCCAATTCAACATCAGTTGTTTTCAATTCGGATTCGGAAACTCCATATTTTTTCATAATATCACTATGAGAAATAGGACTTATATTTTCCGAAAGTCTCCGCTCCGCCTCTGCAAACAGCAAAGCATTTTTCAAATCTTCCATTATTTTCTGATAATTTTGCGGACTCATTAAAATTCATTCAGGAACATCGTTTTTGATTACGACTTGCGTTCCGCTTTTCTTTACTTCGGAAAATATTTTATCCACTTCTCCTCTATCGAAGCGGCCTATGGGAATTATTGCGCTTAATACATTAATCATTTGAATACCTCGTAAATAACGTCAAAGCGACTTTAATATATAAGTCAACAGATTTATTGTCAAACTTAATAATCTTGCTGATAATCGCTCATAAAAAAGGGTGCCGAAAACGAGTCAACTTTTGCAGTAACTACAATCATTTATCCAAATGCAGGAAATATTTTATTGCGCGTTTCATCCGGCTTAAAAAGCGCGGTTTGAAAAAGTTTTCGATGTTCTTTTGTGCCGAAACGTCGAGCGTATCGAAGTTTATAATAGCGGCGAACATTGAATTTTCCAGACTTTTTGCCATCGAAAGATATTTATCCGCTTTGTCGTTGCCCAAATCTGAATAAAAATTATTTCGGTTTTGCCAAACATAATCCAATGCTCCGAAAGACTTTTGTTTTATTTCTTTTGAATACTTGGGCGCATACCGTAAATTTACATCATAATCGAGCGCATTTATAACATTCCGCTCATATTCCGAAATTCCCGTCCAAACGCTTTCGCCCGTCTGACGGTAAGAATAAATTACTTTGGGAATAAAATACATTTCTCCGCAATTTAGATTAGCAATCGTAATGTTTTGGTCGTCAAAATAGCCTGTTTTACGCATAAACTCAATTTTCTTTTTATCAAAAACATTTTTAAAAACGCAGGCTCCCGCGTGAAGATAAATATTTCGTAAATATGTTTTAGCCGAAAGCAGTCCGCATTTAAGCAGGCATTCGTTAATTTTTATTCCGTTCGGCTCTGCATATTGAAAATTGAACGCACACACAGAAATTTTACGATTTTTTTCCATTACTTCAATCGCATCGGAAATAAATGTTTTATCGCAGTACCAGTCATCGCCGTCAAGAATGCAGTAATAATCGCCTGCAGCATTCGACAAAAGATTAAGCCGATTTGCGCTCGCGCGTAAAATAGAATTATATTTTACATTTTGTTCACGCGGCATTTCAAATAATTTTATTTTACCGGGATATTTTTCCATATATTTTTGTACTGCCGCCTGTGTTCCGTCGCTTGAACCGTCATCGCCGACGAGTATTTCATATAAGCAGCCATCGGTAAAATCTATTGCTAAAATACTTTCCAAACTTTGGGTAACATATTGCGCTTGATTATAGTACGTTACTAAAAAACTGATTTTACTCATTTTTATGCTAAATCTCCTAATGCATCCTTTTTTATCAATGCGGCGATTGTATTTCCGGCTCCGGCTTTTGAAATTTGCTTTTCATAAAGCATGACTTCAGGCATTTAGAAAATCATTCTTTATTGCTTCTTTTATTGAATATCCTGCTCCTCTTTCGGGAATATAAAATTCACTTTTCATAAGTTTTTGTCTTTTCTCACGCAAAGGATCTTTTCCGGAACGCAACATATCTAAAGTTTTTTCTAAATCTTCCCAGTTCTGAACCCAATAAAATCCTGCTGCATATCCTTTATCTTTTACAAAAGTATTAATGCTCCCTTTTTTATCGCAGTAAATTATTGGTTTTCCTGTCAAGAAATATTCGGGGATTATGCTTGAAATATCAGATATGATACAATCTGATGTATAAAATGTACCAAGATAGTCTTTTCGAGTATCGATTTTAATATTTTCATTCGTATCGTATATTTCTTTGTATTTTGTTGCTTGCGTTTCCGGAAGTTCTCCCGTTGCATTCCAATTTGCAAAGGCTTTAGGATGTGGTCTGAATATGAAATCTATGTCTTTGTTGTTAATGCAATAATCAATCAATTTATCTTTATAATCAAAGAAAGAACAGTTTCCTTCATCCGTACACCATCTTGGAGTCCAAATTAACCTAAAATGTTCTTTTTTATCAGGAAAATTCCAATTCGATTCATCCTTATTTATTTCTACCAAATTATCAAAATATGGATCTCCTGTTTGCACTATTTTTACAAATTTTGAATTAATTGATTCATATCGTTTGGAAATATATTTGGAATGAGCTTTGCTTTGTGTAAAATAAAATGATAAATCATCCAAGAAATCAATGGGATTGCATTCATCATTCACAATATTATTAATTTTATTGGGTAAAAATGTAAAATATGGAACGTAACATAATTTAGCATATCTTGAAATTATTTTTGAATTTAGGAAATCAGGTTTAGTAATATTATACGGCTGCTGCAGAAAAATATAATCAGGATTAAGCTGTTTGACATTCAACCATGTTTGAGATTCATAATTATAACCTTGAATAACATCTTCCCCTTTCCAGAATGATTCTGCACCTTCGCTTTCATAAAGCGTATGATTAAGTCCCAATTTAGGCAGTTGTTTTTTATTTGGAATTACAACAATCGTTACAGAAAATCGATCATCGGCTTTCATTGCTTCATACACTGTTTTTAAAGCACCCCAAATACTCGGTCTATGGCAAATAAAAAGAACATTAATTTTTTCATTCGCTGTTTTTTTTATCTTCAGGCGTAATTGAATATTTTCTTTTGATAAATCCGTTATTTCAGATTCCAGTAATGAAAACTTATTTTTTATGTTGCTGTATATCTTATTAATAAAAGGTATTCTGCTGTAGTCCATAAAATAATCCTTAAAAATATATTTTCACACCCAAAACTTATCTTTTAATTCACGGTTTTGTTTTTCAACCATATCGAATATCTTTGAAGCAAAAAATATATCTTGAGTTGCAACTCCTATGTTATAAGCCAAAATTCTATCGCTTTCTTCTCTCACAAAGTTTGTATCATTTAAAATCTCCGACATTTCTTTTAAATATTTATACTCATTAAAATACTTGAAGCCTTTAACATGATTAATGTCATCACAGAATATTTTATCGAATTCCAAGTCGCAATTTTGAAATCCCTTTGTATGTACGGGGACAACAAGCACACCTTTTTTATAGACATCAGCAGCTGCAAAAACAGAATTTGCAACCGTTACGCAAGAGATAATAACATCGGAATGTTTTATCATTTCTTCTGTATCGTTATACACGGAAAAATGGATATTCTTGTAATCAGAAAATCTATTTATAAAATCATTATGCTGATTTTTATAAGCAAATACATTTACATTAAAATCTGCTCGACTTAGAAGTGCATTTAAACACAAAAGCGTTGCCCTTGCAGTATTTCCCAAACCGATAAATGAATATGAATCAGTTTTTGAGGCTTTAAGCTTATTTATAGTAATAGCTGCCACTGAACCTGTTCTCATTGTTGTTATCCAAGTTCCGTCCATCACAGCAAGCAAGTTTCCGCTGGATGTATCATATAATAAAATATCGGCTTTTAGTGCCGGCATTCTTTCCGGAAAGCGAGAAACAACTTTAACCCCAAATCGATTTTCATCAGGGATTAGACACGGCATAGTATTAAAAAAAGAATTATTAGAATTACCGAAAGGGATTCCTATTTTTGGCGGCAAAATATACTTATTTTTGTTTTTTATAACTTCTTCTGCCCATTGTATGCAAGATTCAGGTGTTATGTTGAGGTTTGCCGTTTCTTCAAAACTGATAATACGCACTATCGCTTCCTCTGCTGCACAAATTTACCACATTCATCATCCGTGATTACCGCAACATTTTTCACAAATCTATCTCCCATGTCATGTATGTATTTGTCCTGCCGCCGAAACCTTCTTTTTGCGCAATCAAGCCTTCGTTCAAGATGCTGCCTGCGTTTTCGGAAGATATGCCGAAGTCAAGCCATGTTTTTGTTTCTTTGTATGTATCAATTATAAAAGAGATTGCCAAATCCAACGCACCGATTTGCCGGGCTGTATCATTTGCCGCCATGTATTGCGTGTGGACGGTATTTTCGTATTCAAAAATCAGTGCACCTGCAATCATTTTGTCTTGATAAGAGGCGGCAAAAAGGCGGATGTTCTCTGGAAAATACGAATGCAATAATGCAAGTTCATCTGCTGTGTGAACGGCTTTTACGCCGTGCCGGACTTCAAGGACTTCTTCTTCAATCGACATAAAAGACTTAAAATCAGTCGATTCTTTTATCTCTACGCCCTCGCGCCGTGCACGGCTTATCTGAGCCTTTCTGCCTTTCGGCATTTTAAGCGGATTTTTTAGGTTGATTACAGTTGAAGGCTCTACTTTTAAGATTTTTGCGCCGTTTACAAACAGGGAATATAAATCTTCTTCCGCGCCTTGTTTATGATAAATATGCGGAATATTTTTATAAATGATTTTCGTAAAACCGTTTGTTTTCGCATAATTCAAGAGCGCGGTAAAACAATCGTTTACGGTGTGCTGTTTTGCGCCCGCGCCCAGTATAAAACCGCCGTATGTAAGTCCCCCGTGAGAGACAAGTACGGTTTCTTTTTCGCTTGCGGGGAAAATTGCAGCAAGTTCGTCATCGTCATAAAAAAGCAAAGAACGGTCGGTAAATCTGTCTTTGTGATAATCCATAAAATCTCTGTTGAACATAAACAGCGGCATTTTTGAATTATTGCAAAACAAATCCCATTCGTCTTTTTGACTGTCCGAATATCTTTTAATTCGTATCATCGTCCCGCCTCCTACGCTGCACATGGATGACGGTTCCGATTAAATACTATATATTTGTACCCCCCCCCATGTTGCTTGTGATATTCCGCTTTTGCGCTGCAGTATTTCCGAACCAGAGCGTGTTTGCAGGAACGTCTTTTGTGACTACGCTTCCGGCTCCAATCATCGCATTTTCTCCGATTGTGATTCCTGCAAGAATTGTTGCGTTCGCTCCTATGGAAGCGCCTTGTTTTATGACGGTCTTTATCATTTTCCAATCTTTGTTTTTTGAGCGGGGCATAAGGTCGTTGGTGAAAGTCGCATTCGGGCCTATAAAAACATTGTCTTCAATCGTAAGACCGTCCCAAAGTTGGACTCCCGATTTTATCGTAACATTGTTTCCGATGATGACATCATTTTCTACAAACACGTGAGCGCAGATATTGCAATTGTCGCCGATGACGGCATCTGGAAAAATGACGCAAAACTGCCAGATATTTGTGTTTTTTCCTATGTTCGTTGATTTGCAGTCGGAAAGCGGATGAATCATAACAAATTCTTTAAACTCCTTAAAAATCTTTTGTACTTACTGAGTGCCTTTTATTATATCATAAAAAGCCTTTGACATATTTTCGGTAAAAGCCTTATTCCCAAAGCGGGAAATTGCTTTTGCACGGATTTTTTGATTATCGAATTTCATTTTACCATTTAAATAATCATTACACGCATTTGCAAGTGCGCGGTAATCCGTAATCGGAAAAATACGCCCCATCGATTCATCGATATAATCTTCTACGCCGCCGCAGCGGGTGCTAAAAACAGGCAGCCCGCACACAGACGCTTCAAGCGCAGAAACCGGCATTCCTTCTTGAATGCTGGTCATCACAAATATGTCGGCTCTATTATAAATCTGAGGAATTTCAGCGCGGTCAACCGCTTCAATCATTTCCGTATGAGGTGCAATACAGGAATTGCGTACACGATTTTCCAGTTCTTCGGCATTTTTTGAATATCCCTTATTTGCATTATAACCGCAAATCACGATTTTAAAATTCTTATCGGAGATACGTTTTAATTCTTCCATCGCCTGAATAAATAAATCATAGTTTTTATAAAAACTGTAAGCAGCGACGATTAGAAAAGTCTTGACCTCATGAGAGACCGGCATCAGCGTAAACTTTGTTTCGTCTACAAGATTTCCGACATAATATGGTTTTATATGAATATCCTGCATCATAACTTGCCGAATTTTATCATTGCTTATCGCAAAAAACTTATCGGCTCCCTCAATTGCTTCGACAATCGAATCCGTCAAGAGCGTTCCCGGAAATGGAAAGGGGCCATGCTCCGCGACAATATACGGGACTTCATAAACTTTTGCAAAAGCAGCAGTTAACGGTGCCATATCTTGAGCGGTTAGACCATATACCGCATCAAAATGCACAAGTTTTTCGTGCTTTTTCAAATAAGATATATTTTTAATCCTCAAATTTTTTAAATAAGTCGGTTCGATTTTTCCTACACACTGACGCATATTTTTTCGAAGCGATTTTTTTACTTTATTAAGGATTGCATGCAGGAATAAAAAACGAGGTTTATAGGACTTATATTCGTATACGTCCATTCCTGAATCTTTTTCTACAAAGAACAGCATAGGTTTTACAAGCCCGAATATTTTTCGCAAAAAGTAAGCAAACCATATAATGCTGCACTCGCGATTGAGCAAAACGATAAAATTGAATTCTTTTTGCATAGCAATGGCTTGCTCGCGGAAAAAAGTCCCGTTCATCGGTTTTTCTTTTGTCGGATACCATGACGGCAGCATTAAGATTGTGTATTTGGACATATTACTATATCTCGCTTTTTTAGATAATTCCTGATACGCTGTAAAAAACGTTTGTAATAAAATTTCAGTACAAATGTTCTGTGCCGATATAACATAGTAAATTGCTGCTTATCGATTTTGCTAAAACCGGCCCAGTCAATATTTTGGATTAAAACTTTTAAATTGAAATCTTTAAATGCCTTATTGATAATCCGCATTTTCTTTAAAAAAGACATTCGTGTTTTTCTATCAAGCAAACTTTCGATACCATAACGGATTATAAAAAGTTTATAATAATTTAACTGCTCCATCGCTTTTGTATCTGCCGCCTCACAAAACTTTTCTTCCAAAACGGCAAATAAAGATTTTAATCGTTCAAAATAAAGAGGATCAAACGTATGCGTCATGGAATTTTCAATAATTCTGTAATGATACGGATAGAAATCTTTGTCAATGACTACGCATTTTGCATCCAGCAAACAGGGGTATGTACAGGCTGCATCCTCTCCCATTCTAATAATATCGCTTACTTTATATTGGTTTTTTAACAGGAGAGCTCTCTTGAACATTTTATTCCATAAAGCAGGTATTACGTCTTGCTCATAAAATATACCGGTATATAACATGGTTTCCGTCAGTTTTTTTAATGCCGTATCTTTATACACTCCCGCAGGGGCCGGATTGGGGTGTACAACAGAACGGCTTTCGTATTCTTCACAATAGCCCGTAACAACAATGTCTGCATCATTTATAATTGCAGTATTCAGCATGACTTCATACATATCGGGAGAAATCCAGTCATCTCCATCAACATAGGCTATGTATAATCCTGTGGCTGTAGACAATCCGCTTTTCCGTGCGCTTACAAGTCCGCCGTTCGGCTTATGAATGACACGTACACGGCTATCTTGTTTTGCGTACATATCGCAAATTGCCGGACAGGAATCAGGAGAACCGTCATCCACTAATATCAATTCAAAGTTTTCAAAAGTTTGCCGCAATATGCTTTGGATACATTGATCTAAATATTTTTCAACGTTATAGATCGGTACTATTATTGAAAGTAAAATATTTCCCATATTTATATTATATATTTTTTCCTTTCCATTCTAAAAATTCGTCATAGCTGACATTATTATTTGCATCCCAGATTTCTATTCAATATGCTGATGATGATCTGCCGAAACATTTCCATGTCGCTGACTTTACTCTCGGCAATGAATACCGTTAAAGCAAACAGAGTGTCATCGTCGATACGTTTTTTGCCGTTTATGTAGAGCATATCATTTTGTTCCATAAAATATAAAAAACAAGCGGCAGCAATTCGTTTGTTGCCATCGGCAAAACAATGATCTTTAATTAAAGAATATAAAAGCATTGCCGCTTTTTCTTCGAGAGACGGATAAAGCTCCTTGCCTCCGAATGTCTGATAAATATTAGCAACAGTGCCTGAAAAACCACAGTCTTTTGGTATGGCAAAAATACTGCTTTTAAATTGTGTCTTCATTTCTTCGATAATCCGAGAGAAATCCTTTTCCGATAGTTTCACAGCAGGACGCAGCGTTTCGCCTTTGGTATCAAGCGTACCGCGATCGAAATCATCGAGAAGGGTTAAACCGTTTGCGAAATCCTGTAAAAAAAGAGCCGCTTTCTTTATGTCATTGAGTGTACTCAACTTATCCGTCTTTATATTTTCGGCGAGAGAATTAGTTAGAGTCTGCAAAGCTGCCAGTTTACTACGTTCTTGCTTTATTTGATTTTCATTCACTGCGTAGCCGTCAACAATATAGTTATGGAGCATATTTGTTGCCCATATCCTAAACTGTGTTGCTTTTCGTGAATTAACCCTATACCCGACGGCAATTATTGCATCAAGGTTGTAAAAATTGGTTTTATAGCACTTCCCGTCGGAAGCAGTTGTTTCCAAAACGGAAACAACTGAAGTCACTTCCAATTCACCGTCCAAAAATATATTTTTCAGATGTTTTGAGACTGCCGCTTTTTTCACCTCAAATAATTCTGAAATCTGTGCCTGTGTAAGCCAAAGATTTTTATCTTTTAAAAGGATTTCCACTCTCACTTCGCAGCCGGAGGTTTCATAGATAATAATATCTTTTGATTCTATCATAATCCCCCGATTTTTCCGTCAGAGTCTGCAACGATTTGTTTTATTATCGGTTGTAGGACGGCTTTGCAATCCGACATCACTCGTATCATTTTCCTTTCCATTCCCAAAATTCGTCATAACTGCGGATGTAGTCTTCTTGCTTGTAGACTTCGGAGGCAAGGACGAGGCAGACGGAGCCGCTTGAAAAGTTGTTGAGTTCGCGCCAAATGCCGGGAACGACCAACAGTCCGTAATATGGTCTGTTCAGTGAAATTGTACGTTTTATGTTCCCGTCGTCCAAAATCACGTCAAAACTGCCAGAAGCGGCGACAATGAGCTGCTGCAATTCTTTGTGTGCGTGTCCGCCGCGTTCTTCTCCACCGGGAACATCGTAAAGATAGTAGCAGCGTTTTACCGCAAACGGCACTTCGATATTGTTCTGCACAACGGTGAGATTTCCTTTTTCGCGGTGATTTTTCTTCAATTCTATTACGGAACAGCCGTAAACGGTGGATTTTTCGCCGGTCATCGCGCCCCTGCCTTCCGTACAGATTTTACTTTTGTCGCAAATTCTTCGCGGTCGTAAATGTAATCTTCAGCAGAAAATTCCGTAGAAGCCGCAACAAGCGCAAGCGAATTGGAAGAAAAATTGTTCATCATTCTCCAGTACATCTTAGGAACATATAAGCCCAGATAAGAGCGGTTCAGCGTGTAAACTTTTGAAGCCGTGCCGTCGTCAAGCACAACGTCAAAACTTCCGCTCAACGCAACGATAAATTCTTCCGTCTGCTTAAAAGCGTGTCCGCCGCGCTCTTCTCCGCCGGGAACGTCGTAAATCCAATAGGTGCGTTTTATATCGAACGGAATATGCGTACGGTTTTCAAAAAAGGAAAGATTTCCGCGCGCATCAAGAAATTTAGGCAGTTCTATTATTTTCGGTTCGGATAATTTTGATTTATCATTCATAGTATTCGATTTTCCGCACAAAGCGGACACTCATTGTGTGCAATCTACAATTTTTTCTTTATAATATCAACAATAAACCGTCTACTGCACAGGCGGACAATTTTGAATTGAGGACGATTATGGACGAATTGATGTTTTCCGCGCTGGTCATAACATATAATCAAAAGGAATTTATCGCAGAGACACTCGAGAGCATTCTTTCGCAAAAACATTCCTACCGCTATGAAATCATTGTCGGAGACGACTGTTCGACAGACGGAACTCAGGACGTTCTCAAAGAATATCAATCACGCTATCCCGACATCATCAAACTCAGTCTGAACGAAAAAAATCTCGGCATAGTCGGAAATTATTACAATACGGCGTCGAAGGCTCAAGGGAAATATCTTCTGGAATGCGCGGGAGACGACTACTGGCTGCCCGGCAAAGTTGAAAAACAAATCTCACTTATGGAAGAAAATCATGACTGCGGAATGTGTTTTACGAATGTATACGATTTAATCGACGGAAAACTTATTGCAGAAGGCGAAAACCGCTACACCGATTTTAAAAACTTTATCACCAAAGGCGGACTGGTGCCGGGACCGACTCCCTGTTGCCGAAGAAAACTGTTTTTAGATTATATTGCAGACGTTAAACCGCAGGAAAAAAACTGGCTCATGGAAGACTGTCCGCTTTGGCTGTGGTTTACGAAAAACTCGACGGTCAAATACGTTTCTGAACCGCTTGCCGTTTACCGCCTGCTTGGCGATTCCGCCTGTCATTCATCCGATATTGCAAAGCAAAAGCGGTTTATCGATTCGTTGTGCGATGTGCATCGCTTTTTCGCGGAAAAATACAATTTTCCGCTTGAAGACCTGCACGATATGTTTTTGGGAAATTATCTTGGAACGCAGATAGACGTTGCCGTAAGCCGCCCTAGTCTATTCAACCTAAACGCCGTCCGAATCTTATTCAAAGAATTAAAGTCTCCCACACGCAAGCAAAAAATATTCTATGCGGCTTCATTTTTTCCGCCGCTGTACCTGCTGATTAAACTGCACAGAAAGATTAAAAATGTGCGCCGATAAAATTATGGTTTATTCGCGCAGGCACGGCATTCTGAACCCATCTAGTCCCGCCCATCTTTCCAAACTCACGCTTTACGACTTGCGTGATGTCTTTGTACCGCGCCTATCTCCTTTGAAAACGGACTTGCGAAGCTAGTATCCCCTCATGATATGCCCTGCACGTCGATGTCAACCGCCGCAAGGATTCGGCACGCTTCAACGCTGCTTTTTCTATTATCGAGCCGCCTTCGGTATGGTCGGGTCGAACGCGGCTCACTGCAATCTGTCTTAAAATTTTTCCATTCGATAGAGTATGGAGTCCAGCTTGTAGCCGTAGTTTTTGTCCGCCGCCCACGTGCCTGCAAGTTCAAAGACGGTCGGAGCTTTGCCGCGCGGATTTACCCAGCGGTAACGGCGGTCAATGAGGGGGCGGTTCAGCGTTGTCTCTTCGCTTGTAGAATAGGCGTGGAGGTGCTGGATATGCGCGCGCACGCCGAGCCGTTCGTTTTCAAATACTTCTCCGCGCTGTTCGGCATTTATAGCCCCCAGTCCGCAGTAATTATGCATATCCGGAGTTACAAGATTTCCGAATCGTAAAAATCCCGTTTCAAGGCACATTTGCGCAAACGCCACGTCGGAATTAATGCCTTCCGCGCGCGCTTCTTCTACGTAATAGGCGGAAAGTCTTCTAACTTGGGCTTTATCCGCCTCCGCGTTCTGAGTTAAAAAATACGCGGCAAGTTTTTGCGCGTTCATAACCGGCTCGCCCGTTATCGACCGTGAAATATCCTGACTTTTTCCTGTCGGAAAGGTCCCGCAGGATAAAATGATTGCGCAAGCGGCAAGAGAGGCGGACAAAGCGAGAATTCTATTCATGATTTTATCTTCGGAGTAAACAAGAAAAAAGCATACTCCAACTTTGCATAAGTTTCGATTTATGATAAAGTCGCGCGCATATTAACTTTTGGAGAGCTATTTATAAATTTGTATAAAGTTCAAACCTTATCTTGCATAAACCGCTTGAACGCCGTTTCAAAACATTCCTGTCGGTTTATCGTTGGACTGTATAAAGTTCTTCACAGTACGCCGTTTATTCAAAATCAATGCGCCGCTCGCTCAAGTCAAAATTTCCTCATCGGCGTCGGCTCGTAAGGTTTGAAAACACAAGGAACGACTATGAAATGGAATATCGATTTTGACTTAGCCGCATTCTTTATCATTTTGATGATTTTTATGCTCTACAACTCATACCGGCAAATTGCGACAAGAACAAAACGACTGTATCGGCTGCTCCTTACGGTTTCGCTTGTATCCGCGGCAACGGACATATTGAGCGCCGCCGCGGTCAGCTATTTCGGCGCGCGCTGCATCGCGGCGCATTACGCCGTCCACCTGCTTCATTTTGCCGTGCAGGGACTTCTACCGGCGCTTTGTTTCCTTTTTACCTATTCGCTGGTATATGAAGCGGGAGGACTGTCAAAAAAACGAATTTTCATATCCATGCTTCCGTATATCTTGAGCGTTTTACCGGCTCTTACCAGTCCCGTTACGCATTTTGCGTTTTTCATTGACGAAGCGGGAAATTACTTACGCGCAAAAGGGCAGATTGCAACATACGCAAGCACAGCGTTTTATCTGATTGTGAGCGCCGTCATCATTTTGCGCAATTCTCCCGCCGCCCCGAAGATTCAAAAGATTGCAGTGCTGTTTTGCACAGCGGAAGTCTCCGCGCTGGGCGCCGTGCAGCTTTTATACCCGCAGTATCTGCTGCAGGAAATCGCCGTAGCGTTCGCAATGCTGTTCATCTACCTCACCATACAAAATCCGCTGGAATATATCGACTCCGAAACGGACGCGTACAACCGTAAATGGTTTATAAAAGTCATAAACAACTTTGTCGCCGACAACGAACTTTTTTCCCTCGTCTGTCTCCAGATTGAAGGTTTGAATTACATCAACGAAAAATTCGGAATAGAAAACGGCACCGCGCTCTTAGCGACGATTCCGGATTTTTTACGCGGACTGTACAAGTCGGGAAGCATTTTTCGGCTGAGAACGGCGCGTTTTGCAGTCATCATGCCGGGGAATTCGAGCTTGACTGAAGCGAACAACGCCGTCATCGAACGCTTTAACCGCCCGTTTAAAATCAATAATATTGAAGTAAAACTCAGAGCGTATATGTGCTGCATTGCTCCTCCGGCGCAGGGCGGTTCGCTGTCGGACATTCTCGACACGATGAATTATTCGATAAACGAAGCGTATTCTCGGCAAAAAAACAGCGTCGTTACGGCGGACAAAACAATTCTTGAACGAATGCATAGAAAGATGGACGTTGAACAAGCGGTTTCCGACGCCGTTGAACGCCGTTCGTTCGAAGTTTTTTACCAGCCGATTTTCGACGCGGAAAGAGGGCGGTTCGTATGCGCCGAAGCCTTGGTTCGCTTAAACGATCCTGCAGTCGGGCGTATTTCGCCGGACGAGTTCATTCCTCTTGCGGAAAAAAACGGAGACATTCTTGCAATCGGCGAAATTGTGCTGGAGGAAGTCTGCCGCTTTATTCAAACGCACCGTCCCGACCGGTACGGCATTAAAAAAGTTCACGTGAATTTGAGCGTCATTCAATGCATGCAGGAAAATATATTCGATAAGCTTTTGCGCATAATCGACGAGCATAGCGTTCCTCACGACATCATCGACTTTGAAATAACGGAATCGACGGCTATCATCAGCGGCGATCAGCTTAAAATCCTTATGCAGCGTTTAAATGAAAACGGCATCCGCTTTGCGCTCGACGACTACGGCACGGGCTACAGCAACCAAGCGAACATCATGGAATATCCGTATGCGACGGTAAAACTCGATAAGTCGATTGTAAAAGCGGCTCAGGCGAACGATAAGGCGGCGGCCTCCCTCAAGCATACGATTGCAATGATAAACGATTTGAATATGCACGCGCTTGCCGAAGGCGTGGAGACGGAAGATCAGGTGAGCTATCTTTTGGCAAGCGGCTGCAAATTATTTCAAGGCTATTTATACAGTCCGCCCGTACCGGCTCAGGATTTTTTGAACCTTATTAAACGCAATGCGAAAGACGACGCAACCATTGTAGAGGACAGCGCAAACGGCGGAACTTAAACGTGTTTGCCGCTGCTGCAAGAAACTTTTACCGCGCGGAGCGGCATACCCGCCGCGTTCGACTTCGGGAGCGGAGCGCATAGTCGGCGGACCTAAACAACAACCTGAGAGCGGCGAAGTATGTCGTTCTCAGTCAAGATTGTTGCAGTCGGCTTTAATCTCCTCTGCTACAGCGAAAGACGCCGTGCGCGTTACGGACGCAACGCAGACCGCGGGGCTTAAACGCGCTTGTCGCTGTCGCAGGAAGAGACTTTTACCGCGTGGAGCGACATCCTTGCCGCGTTCGACTTCGGGAGCGGAGCGTATAGTCGGCGGGCGCGGGCAACAACCAGTGAGCGGCGAAGTATGTTGTTCTCAAGTCAAAATTATTGCAGTCGGCTTTAATCTCCTTTGCTGCAGCGAAAGACGACGCGCATGGAACGGACGCAAACGCAGACCGAGGGACTTAAACTCGCTTGCCGCTGCCGGAGAAAACTTTTGCCGCGCGGAGCGACATCTCTGCCGCGTTCGACTTCGGGAGCAGCGCACATAATCGGCGGACGTAATCGGCAACCAGAGAGCGGCGAAGTATGGTATTCCCAGTCGAGATTGTCGCAGTCGGCTTTAATCCCCTTTGCTGCAGAGAAAGACGACGCGCGCGTTACGGACGCAAGCGTAGACCGCGGGACTTAAATGCGCTTGCCGCTGCCGGAGAAAACTTTTACCGCGCGAAGCGGCATACCCGCCGCGTTCGACTTCGGAAACGGCGCTCATAGTCGGAGGATGTCAATAACAACCTATGAGCGGCGAAGTATGGTGTTCTCAAGTCGAGATTATTGCAGTCGGCTTTTATCTCCTTTGCTGCAGCGAAAGACGACGCGCGCGTTACGGACGCAAATGCAGACCGCAGGACTTAAACGAGCTTGACGCTGTCGGAAAAGACTTTTGCCGCGCGGAGCGACATCCCTGCCGCGTTCGACTTCGGGAGCGGTGCGCATAGTCGGCAGACGTGAACAACAACCTGAGAGCGGCGAAGTATGGTGTTCTCCGTCGAGCTAGTCGCAGTCGGCTTTAATCTCCTGTACTGCAGCGAAGGACGACGCGCGCGTTGCGGACGTAAGCGCAGTTCGAGGGACTTAAACTCGCTTGCCGCAGCCGGAGAAAACTTTTGCCGCGCGGAACTACATACCTGCCGCGTTCGACTTCGGGAGCGGCGTGCGTAGTCGGCGGACACGAACAACAATCTGAGAGCAGCGAAGTATGGCGTTCACAGTCGAGCTAGTCGCAGTCGGCTTTAATCTCCTGTACTGCAGCGAAAGACGACGCGCGCGTTACGGACGCAAGCGCAGACCGCAGAACTTAAACGCGCTTGCCGCAGCCGGAGAAAACTTTTACCTCGCGGAACTACATCCCTGCCGCGTTCGACTTCGGGAGCGGCGCGCATAGTCGGCGGACGTCAATAACAACCTATGAGCGGCGAAGTAGGTCGTTATCCGTTGAGCTAGTTGCAGTCGGCTTTAATCTCCTTTACTGCAGCGAAGGACGACGCGCGCGTTGCGGACGTAAGCGCAGTTCGAGGGACTTAAACGAGCTTGCCACTGTCGCAGAAAACTTTTACCGTGAGATGCGACATCTCTACCGCGTTCAACTTCCGGAACGGCGTGCGTAGTCGGCGGACGTGAACAACAGTCTGAGAGCGGCGAAGCATATCGTTCTCAAGCCGTGATTATTGCAGTCAACTTTAAGCAACTCAAGACGACGCGCGCGTTACGGATGACAGCGCAGACCGCGGAACTTGAACGCGTTTGCCGCTGCCGCAGGAAGAGACTTTTGTCGCACGGAGCGGCGTGCCCGCCGCTTTCGACTTCTGGGACGGCGCGCATAGTCGGCGGATGCGAACAACAACCAGTGAGCGGCGAAGCATGTTGTTCTCCAGTCATGATTATTGCAGTCGGCTTTAATCCCCTTTGCTGCAGAGAAAGACGACGCGCGCGTTACGAACGCAAACACAGACCGCGGGACTTAAACTCGCTTGCCGTTGCCGGAGAAAACTTTTACCGCGCGGAGCGACATCTCTGCCGCGTTCGACTTCGGGAGCAGCGCACATAATCGGCGGATACGAACAACAATCTGTGAGCGGCGAAGCATGTCGTTCTCAGTCAAGATTGTTGCAGTCGGCTTTTATCTCTTGCTGCAGCTCAGAGCGACGGGACATTCCCCCTTCCGCGCAAAAAAAATCCGCCGGAAAACAGCTCCGGCGGAATAATTGCAAACGGCGATTTACCGTCCATCCTGTGCGGGAATTATTTTTTTTCCTGCACTTTATCTTTTTCTTTTCTAATCTTGTTGTCGAGCACGTCCATCATGATGTTCAAGGCTTCCGCAAAATCGCGTCCTTCTCCTGAAACATGCGCCTGCGCTCCCCAGCGGAAGTTCACAGTCGCTTCCGCTTTGAACTCTTTGCTGTGCCGAACGCTCACCAGCAAATCCACAATTAAATCTTCCGCGTAAGAAATCCGCTTTATCTTTGCGTTTATTAAATCCGATTGTTTTTGGTCGAACGTAAAATCAACCGCTTTAATTGAAGTTGTCATAGTCTTCTCCTTGCCATTCAATTTTGCGCCCGCAGGCGCCGGTACTACTATACACCTCTAACCGGTAAAGCGCAATTTTAAACCTGTTCGATAACGAAGATATCGAACGGGACTATTATTTAGGGAGCAAACGTCTCCCGTAACCGGTTCTCCTCGGTTCCGACAGGAGTTTTTCGCCCGCAGAGGACTGAAAATATATTCAATCTTTTGGACGCGTTTACCGTCCGCCGCAGCTTTATTCCGTCATTCGGACTTCTTCATGTCCGTCGTCCTTCATTTATTCGCCCGTTCCTGCCGATTATAAGAGCGTATGTTTTCATTCCATAAGGTAAAAAAAACGGCGGCGGCGCTGCTGTATGCAGTCTCTCTTTCCGCGTGCTTTGCGGCGTCAGACTTGAACGCATATGGCGAATTGATTAAAAACGGCGACGCCGATGCGATTGCGGACGCATTGCAAGCGGACAAAAAGATGAAAAAAGCCGTTATCGGGGACGCAAAAGACAGTCTTCTTATGGCGGCGGTGCAGTACGGCAGACCGGAATCCGTCGTCCGCCTGCTCATCGACTCCGGCGTAAAACTTTCGCGCAAAAACAAATACGGGCAGACTGCGCTCACGTACGCATGCGCTTTTTCTTCCGACCGGAGCGTTATAATTCTCATTGCCGAGCGTTCCGGTTCGGAAAAATCCGTGCGCAAACAACTTTTAAAAAAGGACAAAACGGGAATGTCCGCGCTGGATTATGCGTTAAAAAATCCCGACAGGGCGGCATTCGACATTATCAGTCCGTATCTCACTGAAAAAGATTTGGAGAAAGCGGGAGTAAATGCCGACTTTTTTACGCCCCCCGCCGAACCTGATGACGCGGAAGACGACGCGCCAGCAATTCCCGACGAAGAAGAAGCGGAGCCGCCTAAGCCGACTGTTCCGCCGTCCGATGAAAACACGGTGAGCGCGTACAAAAAGACCTATCTTTTCGATTATCTTCCGGCGGAAACGCCAGCCGCTCCGGAAGAAGCGGAGCCTGAAGAAGAGCTTACGCTCATTCAAAATCCCGATAAGCAAGACAAAAACGGCAGAACGGCGCTCATGAAAGCCGTACAGTCCGGCAACGATTGGGAAATCCGCTTGCTGATAAAGTCCGGCGCGGATGTAAATATGCGGGACAGAGACGGCTGGACGGCGCTGATGTACGCGGTGCGCTATCAAAACAGTCTTGACGCCGTAAATCTTCTTTTAAAAAACGGCGCGGAAATTCAAACCGTCAATAAATTCGGGCTGAGCGCGCTGCAGCTGGCGGCATGTTACAACGCCAATCCCGACGTGCTCAAAACGCTGCTTGCCGCCTATCCGGCCGGAACAAACGAGATTTTCAAAGCCTTCGTGCTGAGTTTAAGCTCGCCGCAAGTCAATAACGCGGCGCAGGCGGCAAAAACCAACGCATTCATTGAACGCGGCGTTCCCTTAAACAGGTTTTACGAAGGCAAAACGCCCCTTATGTACGCGGCGGAGTTCGGCGCATCGACGGACGTCATTCAAATTCTCCTTGATAACGGCGCGCTTCCCGCAATACGCGGCGCAAACGGCAAAACGGCGTTCGATTACGCCTCGCAAAACTCCCTGCTTGACCGCGACGACGTGTATTGGTCGTTGAACGCCCGATAGCGCAGAAAATCGGAATGTAATATGAGAATCACCGGCGGAAAATTAAAAGGACGAATCATAAAATGCCCCGACGGAATAATACGCCCCGCGATGGACAGAATGCGGGAGTCGGTATTCGCCGTGCTCAGCAATCTTGAAGGAAAGTCGTGGCTGGACTTATTCAGCGGCTCCGGCACAATCGCGATAGAAGCTGCGTCGCGGGGCGCCGCTCATGTTGAATTATGTGAAAAAGACCGAATCAAAGCCGGCACGATACTTGAAAACGTTGCCGTTACGGAAAAAGAGCTCGGAATTCAAATCCGCTGCCACTTTATGCCGGTAGAATATTTTATAAAACGCTGCAATCGCCGGTTCGATTTCATCTTTTTTGACCCGCCGTTTCCATATAAGTTTCACGAACAGCTGGTAAACGAAGTCGGCGCGCGAAAGCTCCTTTCCGACGGCGGTTCGGTTTTGGTGCATCGCCCCTCGGAACGCCCCATGCCCGACCGGATAGGACTTCTCACGCTCGCCGACCGCCGCGTTTACGGCAGATCGATTGTAGATTTTTACTCATACGGATAAGGCTGCGGGCGGCGGAGAATAAAGTCTAACGATAGAGATGAGTTTTAGCCCGCACAAGTTTGCTAAAGCAAACTTGCGTACAAATAAGCTTAAAGAGCGTACTTCATTCCGCATCTCCAATCAGCCTTCCCCCTGCTCAATCCCCGTAACCGTATAGTCCGCGGCTTCTACGGCGGATTTCAGCGCGTCGTCGGGAACGTCTTTGTTCATCGTAACGTACGCGGTGCCCGCCTTGCTGCTGGGAACTGCGCTCGCAACGCCGTCGACGCTTTCAAGCGCCTTTTTGACAGCCGCCTCGCAGTGGGAACACATCATGCCTTCGATTTTAAGCATTTTCGTCATAGGATTACCTTCCTTTCCTGTAAGATTTTTTTCAAAACTCTCTTCGATTTTCTTTTCATTTCGACTTTCCGGCTGACTTTCTGCAATAGTGAATTGAGCGGCTTTCCGCCGTATGTCGCGCCGTCCGTTTTTTATATCGAGCAGGTTCAAGCGGAGCGCGTTCATAACCACGCAAAAACTTGAAAGGCTCATCGCCGCCGCGCCGAACATCGGACTCATCGACCAGCCGAACAGGCGAGTGTATGCGCCTGCCGCAAGCGGAATGCCGATTACGTTGTAAAAGAACGCCCAAAACAGGTTTTCATGGATATTGCGGAGCGCGGCGCGGCTCAAACTTATCGCGGCGGGAACATCGCTCAAGCGGCTGTTCATCAAAATAATGCCGCCGGCGTCAACGGCAATATCCGTTCCCGCGCCGATTGCAATCCCCGCATCGGCGGCAGTCAATGCCGGAGCGTCGTTTATGCCGTCCCCGACCATCGCAACTTTTCCAAAGCGTTTGAGCCGTCCAACTGCGTCAGCCTTTCCGTCCGGCAGCAATTCCGCAATGACCTCATCCGCACCGACTTCTTTTCCGACGGCGGAAGCGGCGCGTTTATTATCGCCGGTCAGCATAACGACTTTTATTCCCATCTTTTTAAGCCTTTCGACTGCCTCCGCGCTGTCGTCTTTTATCGTGTCGGCGACGGCGATAATGCCGATTACGGACTTGCCGCGCACAAACGCAAGCGGCGTTTTGCCTTCGGCGGACAAGGTTTCCGCCGCATTCCGCATTTCATCCGTTACGACCGCTTTTTCTTCAATAAAACGGAGACTTCCGCCGAAGATTTCCGTTCCGTCCAGCGTCGCCGTAACGCCTAATCCTGCGTGCGCTTTAAAGTCCTGTACCGCCTGAGCAGTCAGTCCTTCGCTTTGAGCCTTTTTTACGACCGCTTTTGCAAGCGGGTGCTCGCTTTTGACTTCAAGCGCATATGCCGACTGCAAAAGTTCCGTCTCCGAAATGCCGGCAGCAGTAATTATATCGGTTACGGCAGGATTTCCGCTCGTGATTGTGCCCGTTTTATCGAGCGCAACGATATTTACGCGGCCGGCGGTTTCAATCGCCTCCGACGTTTTAAACAAAATGCCGTTTTTCGCGCCGACGCCGCCTGCAACCATAATCGCGACGGGAGTTGCAAGCCCGAGCGCGCACGGGCAGCTGATAACCAGCACGGAAATGCCGCGCGCAAGCGCAAACGAAACGCTCTCGCCGGCAAAAAGCCACACAAAAGCCGCAGCAGCGGCAATCACAATCACGACGGGAACGAAAACGCCGCTTACCCTATCCGCAATTTTTGCAACGGGCGCCTTTGTCGCGGCGGCGTCGCTGACCAATTCGATGATTTTTGCAAGCGAGGTGTCTTTTCCCACGCGGAGGGCGCGGCATTTGATAAAACCGCTCAAGTTTATCGTCGCGGCGTTTACCGCGCTTCCCTCGCTTTTATCGATGGGCAGACTTTCTCCCGTGAGGGACGACTCGTCAACTGCAGTCGCTCCTTCAATAACGATTCCGTCCGCCGCAATGCTTTCTCCCGGACGCACGACAAAAATGTCGCCCGCATTCAATTCTTCTATAGAAATGACGACTTCCGAGCCGTCCCGTTCAATTGTTGCGGTCTTCGGCGTAAGCCGGATAAGATTTTTGAGCGCAGTCGTCGTTTTTCCCTTCGCCTTTGCTTCAAGCAACTTGCCGACTGTGATGAGCGTTACAATCATCGCCGCCGATTCAAAATAAAAGCCGCTCATGTCGGAAAGGGCTGGAAAGTCCCCCGTCATTAAAAATAAGACGATGACGCTCCAGATGAACGACGCGCCGGAGCCGAGCGCAACGAGGGAATCCATATTGGGGGCGCGCTGAACGAGGCTTTTAAAGCCTGCGGTAAAAAACTTTTGATTGATTATCATAACGGATGCGGCAAGCAAAAGCTGCAAAAGCCCCTGAGCGACGCGGTTGCCGTGCAAAAACGGCGGCAGCGGGAAGCCGAACATCATGTGTCCCATCGAAACGTACATCAAAACCGCAAGAAATCCGAGCGACGTTATAAGCCGCTTGGACAAAACCGCAATTTCTTTGTCTTCGGAAGACGAATCGGACGCCGCTTGAGCGCGTGCATTGCCGCCGGCAGCCCCGCTTTCTTTGGCTCCGTAACCCGCGCCCTCCACCGCTTTCATTACCGCTTCGGGAGTTACGTCGCCTTCAACGCCCATCGAATTGGTCAAAAGGTTGACCGAACAGCCCGTTACCCCGTCCAATTTTTTTACCGCGCTTTCAACCCGCGCGCTGCACGCCGCACAGCTCATTCCGCTTATATCGTACTTTTTCATACCGCCCCCAACGCCGCACAAAAATGTCGCATGATTTTAAATATACGAATGAACAGGGATGCTAACAAGGAAATAGAACAGTGTGTACGGGGGGGGGGGGGGGGGGGGTTTTAGAGAACTTTATGCGGGCATAATATAGAATAATTTTGAATTTCTTTTAACTTTATGTTTACTGTAAAAACAAGCGTCTCTCTATAAATCTTATACGGACACGCTTTGTTTGCATAAGATTTATAGTGGCGGAGATGGCTACCTTATGATGATGTCTTTGCCTCTATATTAGGTTGGAAATAAAAAGAATTTTCAGTTAAGAAATTTCACTTAAAGAAAAAAAGTAATTTTTGTAAAAAAATCTGATTAAAAAATAAAAACTATAAATGAACATAAAAACATGTCATATTGGAATCGGAGGTAATGTATGTTTGCTACAACTGGAATAATTCAAGACAA
>JBQNBN010000043.1:0-24102 GCA_052169915.1 Treponema sp. | reverse complement strand
CCCCAACAGTTAGCGACACTCGTGCGGCTAGGAAACAATGTTAAATCTTCTAAACAACGTCCCCACCCACACACCATCCGCAAAACTCCGTAGCAGCTATTCGGAAAAATTTCTCTTTTCCTCGCGCCCATAAAATTCCCCATCCGCGTCTCTCTCTCCCCATCAAATAAAGTTTTTTATTCCGTGGTGTTCGATGAGTTTGGTTTTGACGGCGATGATGTAGCTTCCGAAGATTGCGGTAACGGCATCGTACGCGGCGGCGAACGAGCATAAAATGGGGGCGGCGGGTTTTAAGAGGAGAAAGCCGTTTTCAAATCCCCTTCCGTAAAGAACGCACAAAACGGTAATTGAAACGAAAGCGCCGCCTGAGGCAAATCCGCCGAGCAAGAGCGAAATTCCGAATGAGACAGCTAAAATCCAGATAATATTTGCCGGAGGAATGTTCAGCGGCGAATACGAACGCCATATCGCGATAAAACCCGTCGCCGTAACAAGCGCAGCTCCGCCTCGCGCAAAAACCGTAAAAAGCGGGTTTGCAACGCCGTTAATGCGCCGCCGCACGCCGAGACTTTCTTTGCAGTGTCTGATATTCACGAGAAAGGCAAGGTTTGAGTCCCCGCTGAAAAACGCTGTAATGACGGAAGCGACCGACGCGTAAAGAATTCGATAAGGGTGCGGATCGTTGCAGAAATAGCGGACAATCATCGGATACACGATTCCCGCGATGATTATAAAATCGACCAGCAGCATGATAAAAAGCGGAACGTACACGCTGCCTGTGATGATTTTGCGGTACGACACAGCCCAATACGCGGAAACCGCCGTCATTCCAAGCGCAAGCGCCTCCGTAAACAAAATGCCGATGCTGTACATCAATTTTGAAAGGGCGTTTGCAAGCCGCGTTACAGGACGGAATAAAACAGCGTCCGACGCGGATGCCGCCCCAATGAGCGCAGCAAATAAAAACGCCGCCAAAAGAAAAACGCCGTCGTTCAGCGATTCGAATGCCGAATAAGGCAGCAGCGAGCGGAATAATAACGCTGCGTTCAAAGAAATTTCTTCGCTTGAGTTTTCTATCGTGATGGGAATGCGCGGCAGTTTTACGAGCAGGGCGGAAAGCAGTCCCGTCGCAGTCAAAAGCAGCGACGAAACGCCGATAATCCCGAATGTCCAAAGGCTCGTCTTCATCAAAAAACGCGTTTCCCGCAGCTTATTAAACGCGGTTATCGCCGTAAAAAAAATAACCGGCGCCGTCATATACCGCCCGAACCGCACCGCAATTTCCGCAATAAACTTTATAACCCTTTCGACGCCCGCGTTGCCCAGCGGCAAAATAAACGCGCAAACAATGCCGATAAGCGCGCCGATCAGAAACTTAATCCACAATTTCATGAACGCAGTATAGCACATTCGGAGAAAATAGTTCCTTAAAATGCAACGATTGGAATAACATCAATTTCAGAGGCACATCACGAGGCAGGTTTTCAGCCTCGCTATTTTCTGAAAACAAATCTTCTATAATATGCCGACTGGACAAGCGGACTACAAAACACTCCGCATGCCATTGCCGACTGGCTAAGCGGAAGTTTTTTAGACATGGATTTCTCACCGACTGCCTTAAAATCGACTGCCCAAAAACGCATCGTCATAAAAGCCGCGCACGCAAACGAAACGGGAACGTAGTTTAGCGTTCATCGCCGAGTTTCAAAAACGTGCCGAAGAAGCCGGTGCGCAGGGCAACACGCTTCCAGACATGTCAAATCCCAGCGAAGGAGACGCAGACTTATCCGGCACGTCTCAACTTACCGCAGAAAAGTTCAACGCTATTTCTCAGCGGTCGGAAAGCGTCCTCCGAATGAGCGCGCAGCTGACCGCCGCAAAGCTGCTTGTAACCGCCGCCCGCAAACGAATGCAAAGGCGACGAACGCGCCGACCATAGAAGCCGCGTACGCAGGCAAACGGGAACGGGGTTTGGCATTCGTCGCCGAGTTTTAAAAACGTGCCGAAGAAACTGACTCTCAGGGCAAGATGCTTCCCGACACGTTGAAAATCCCAGCGAAGGAGCCGCAGCCTTGTCCGGCACGTCTCAACCTACCGCAGAAAAGTTCAACGCCATTTTCCGGCCGCCGGAAAGCGTCCGTAGAATAAGCGCGCAGTTGACCGCCGCAAAGCTGCTTGTAACCGCCGCCCGCAAACGAATGCGAAGGCAACGAACGTGCCGCCCATAGAAGCCGCGCACGCAGGCGAAACGAAAACGGCATTTAACATTCGTCGCCGAATTCTGAAAACGTGCCGAAGAAAAGCTCAACGCCATTTTCCGGCCGCCGGAAAGCGTCCGCCTAATGAGCGCGCAGTTGACCGCCGCAAAGCTGCTTGCAAACGCCGCCTGCAAATGAATGCAATGTCGACGAACGCGCCGACCATAAAAGCCGCGCACGCAAGCGAAACGGGAACGGCGTTTAGCGTTCGTCGCCGAGTTTTGAAAACGTGCCGAAGAAGCCGACGCGCAGGGCAGCACGCTTACAGACACGTCAAAAATCCCAGCGAAGAAGACGCAGCCTTATCCGGCACGTCTCAACTTACCGCAGAAAAGTTCAACGCCATTTTCCAGCCGTCGGAAAGCGTCCGCAGAATAAGCGCGCAGTTGACCGCCGCAAAGTTGCCTGCAACCGCCGCCCGCAAACGAATGCAAAGGCAACGAACGTGCCGCCCATAGAAGCCGCGCACGCAGGCGAAACGAAAACGGGGTTTTACATTCGTCGCCGAGTTTTGAAAACGTGCCGAAGAAGCCGGCGCTCAGTACAAGATGCTTCCCGACACGTTGAAAAGCCCTGTGAAAGAGACGTAGCCTTATCCGGCTCGTCTCAACCTGCCGCAGAAAAGTTCAACGCCATTTTCCAGCTGGCGGAAAGCGTCCACATAGCCTTGTATCGTTTCGTCCTCATTTTGCTTTTCGCAAAATGAGAGAGGGCGGAAACTCCATAGTGTCGTTCAAACTCCGTTCTCCGCCGCCCGACCTTCTCCCCGCAGACACGGCTTGCCGCAGCCTCAATTCCCATCCGCCTTACGCGCCGCCGTCTTTTGCGCGCTCAAAGTATTCCGTTCCCAGAAAACGCCGTCCGCATAGCCTTGAATCGTTTTGTCCGCGTCGGCGCGCTCAAGCCGCTTTTCCGCCCACAAACAATATTCTTCGTTTATTTCTATGCCGCAGTAACGGCGTCCCAGTTTTTTCGCGGCGACGCTTGCGGTTCCGCTTCCTGCAAACGGGTCGAACACTATTGCGCCCTCTTTTGACGAGGCGAGAATCAACTTTGCGTATAATTTTTCAGGTTTCTGCGTCGGGTGGTCGGTGTTTTCCGGCATAGACCAAAAGGGAATTGAAATGTCGTCCCAAAAGTTCGAAGCGCCGGTCAACCGGAAATTACCCTCCGCGCTTTCGCTCCAGTCCTTCGGTTTGCCGCCGCTCTTATACGGAGCCAAAACTTTCCGCTTTATCATCACGGCTCGGGCGTCAAAATAATAGTCGTCGGGATTTTTTACCGCAAACCAAATATCTTCCATTCCGTTTTTCCAATTCGACTGTGCGCCGCGTCCTTTTTCCCGCTGCCACGTAATTCTGTTGAGGATTGTCAACTCTTTTTCAATCGCCTGCTGGAGCAGCGACGTGCATTTCCAGTCGCCGCACATATACAGCGAACCGTCCGCTTTAAGTTTTTTGCAAACGATTGGAAACCACGACGCCACATAGTCGGCATAACGCCGGGCAGTCCGCGCATTGAACGCAAGTCCGTGAAAGTTTTTCGTCAAATTGTACGGCGGATCGACAATGATTAAGTCCGCAAAACCGTCGGGGATATGCGGAAGTATGCGGAGCGCGTCCCCGTTGAGCGTTTTGTTGACAATATCCGCGCCGCGCGCCGCGTCAGCCTCCGTTACAAGCCTTGCTTTAAGCGCGTCCCGCTCTTCCGGCAGCAGCACGAGCGTGCGGTTGTGTGCGGCGCGTTTTTTTAATTCCGTTTTTTGCATGGAAATCAAATCCTTTTCCGTATGATTACACAAAATCAAAAGAAAATCAGCGAAAAAAATGCGCTCTTGTCCAGTCGATATTTTACGAAAGCCGCGTACCGCAAAACTACGAAAAACGCTCTCCATTGACGAGGCGGAATTATTCCTGTATATGTTTGCAACAGCAATTTATTCATCACGCAGTACAGCACTATATATAGAAGATAACGAGGAAAATATGAAAAAAATCATTGCAGCTGTAACGATAGGCGCAGCGCTTACGTTAGCGTACGGCGTTTTTTCTTGCTCCCTGCCGCTTGAAAATCAATCAAAAACCGACGGACAAAAACCGCAGTCTCCCGCAGCAGGAAAACCGCCTGCAGCAAAAGGAAGCGAACAAAAACCGGATTCGTCCAATCCGCCTGCCCTCCCACCAGATGCACATAATCCGCCTTCATCCGGTAATCATTCTGAGAATAAGCCGCAAGTCGAAAATGAAAAGAAACAGGAATTCTTCAAACGAATGGCGAATGCCGCGATGCGTTTTGAAAAAGAAGTTGACGTCGGCGATTTGCATATCAGCTGCGCTTCCGTGCCGGACGGCGAGCCTGAATACAAACGCCTTTACCGCGATTTTTTGACGTATCTTGAGGCGCAAAACGTTTTTCTTTTCCATATGCCGGCGGACGACGCCCCCGCGTATGCGTATAAGCCGGAGGCGGAAGACGAAGTTGCCGAATACAAACTCGCCTATCTTGTTGACGCCGCGCGCGCGGAAGCTGATTTTCCAAAAATTACGGAGACTTTCGAGCGGTACTACGCCGCCGTTCAAGAAAGTATGTCGGAGGCGGAAGCCGCATACGCCCTGTACCGCGAACTCGATAAAAACGTCGTCTACGCAGTTAATAACGACTCTCCCTATCAGCGTTCGCCGCTCGGCGCGCTTTTGGACGGCATAGGCGTGTGCGAGGATTACAGTCAATGCTACCGCAGGCTTTTGCAGGGCGTCGGAATCGAATCGCGCTGCCTTGCGGGAAAAGACAGAGCCGTTCCCAAGGTCGACGACATTGCGCATATGTGGAACAGCGTTCGGATTGACGGGCATTGGTACAACGTTGACGCAACGTGGGATGATTATGAACATGCCGACTTGTACGGGCGTTCACACAGCGACGGAACATATTTTTTGACTTCCAACGACCGCTTTTACGGCGCGCTTAATCATCCGCTCGTCTATTCGCTGTACCAATCGCTTCGCCCCGACGCAAACGATACCCGCTATCAAAGCTCGTCATACGTTTTCCGCAACGGATTGTATAAAAGCGATCCTTTTTACCGCGAAGGCTATTGGTACTATTTTTCGTATCTGTATCGAAGCATTTGCCGCAGCCGTTTTGACGGAACGGACTTACAAAAACTGTACACTAAACGATACCGCACGAATGCGAATCCGCATAACATTGCATTCGGCAGAGACAAAATGTATTTTGTCGACTACGACGACGCAAAGCCTTTCTCCTTCGCGGTTTATTCCATTCGCTATGACGGAACGGATTTACAGAAACTCGGAGCGGCGTCCTCTCCCGACAATCCGCTTAAACCCGACAACGACATTCCGCGCGCGGAAGCGTCCGGCGTAAAGGCATTGCGGGTTGAAGTCATGCTGTCCAAAATGAAAGACGCGTATTATCACGGCTCGGAAGATTATTTTGCGCCCGAACGGCAGGAGCGAAAAGATTTTGTCTCCGCAATAGCCGCGGCGGAATCTTTGCTTGCCGCTCCCGCGCCGGATGCGGCGGAAGCGGGGCGTTTATGCAGTCGTCTCCGCACGCTCAGAGCAGGCGTCATGGAAAGGACGCGCGACAAATAAAAGCCGCCGGATACGCGCCGCGCACAGTCGTTTTAGGAGAATCGATACGAATGAACATCGAACTTGTAAAATTATCGCGCCGATACAAAGCGCAATTCTTCGACATGATGGAAGAATGGACAAAAGACATTGCCGAGCGTCACTCCAATCATTCGCCGCATGCGCTTTTCCGAAACGACTTTCACAATTTCGACTCGTATCTTGAGCGGTTGGAGACGAAAACGGAGACTGCGGACGGCCGCGTACCGAATACCGTATTGTTTTGCTTGGACACGGACAGAAATATTTTTGTCGGCGCGGTCGATATTCGTCATTATTTGACGGATCCCCTCCTGCACACAGGCGGACACATCGGCGACGGCATCCGCCCGAGCGAACGGCGGAAGGGCTATGCGACGGCAATGATTGCGCTGGCGTTGAAGGAATGCAAAAAATTGGGAATAGAGCGGGCGCTGATGACCTGCGACAAGACCAACATCGGTTCGGCAAAGTCGATAATCAAAAACGGCGGCGTGTTTGAAAACGAAGTTTGGGACGAGGGCGTTCTCGAACAGCGTTTTTGGATTGATTTGACGGCGTAATCCAATCCGCATAGGATAAAAATGAACAAAGAATCAGAGAGCCGCCTTTACAGTCAGTCTGCCCTCACCATCGAAGAAAAAATTTTTGAGCGCAAACGGTTTATTCCCGAACGTCTTTTGCCATACGGATTCCGGAAAACTGAAAGCGGCTATCAATATGAAACGGATTTTATGGATTCCGCTTTCCATGCCATTCTGCGGATAACGGATGCGGGCGAATTATCCAGCACCGTTATCGATACCATGAACAACGAAGAATATATCCGGCTGCACGCGGAGAATTGCAGCGGTTTTGTACAGTCGGTGCGGCTTGCGTATGAAAAACTGTTGACTGCAACAGCGGATTTTTGCTGCGTCGACATTCTTTTTGCCTCTGAGCAGGCAAATCGTATTACCGAGCGTATTTTAAACCGTTATGCAGTCAAGCCGGATTTTCCATGGGAGCAGGACGCGTATCAAACGTCCGGCGTTTTCCGTCATGCGGATAATGGTAAATGGTTTGCTTTAATCATGAATGTCAAACGCCGCTTGCTTTTGAAAAATGCGGATGACGGCGCAGCGGATATTATCAACCTGAAAATAAAGTCTGAAAACGGGGACGCGCTGCGGAAAAGGGAGGGCATTTATCCGGCGTACCACATGAATCACGTGCATTGGATTTCCGTCGTTCTTGACGATACGCTGCCGGATGAAGAAATTATGCGGCTCATCGAGGAAAGTTTTGTTTTAACGCAAACAAAAAAAGTAAAGCGAAAAGATAAACTGCAGAGTCCGCGCGGAAAAGAATATTGAATGCCCAAACGCCGCTCCAAATAATCGAGAGCAGTCCTTCCCCCTTACATAGAAAAATCTTTTCCGAGATACACTTCGCGGGCAAGCGGAGAGGCTAAAATCTCTTCGCGCGAGCCTTGAATCATAATCTGCCCAGAACTGACGATTATGGCGCGCGTCGTAATTTCAAGCGTGTCGCGCACGTTGTGGTCGGTGATGAGAATGCCGATCCCGCGCTTTGAAAGCAAGCCGATCATCGCCTTAATATCCGCGACTGCAATCGGATCGATACCGGCAAACGGTTCATCCAAAAGCAGGAATTTCGGCTCAATCGCAAGCGAACGCGCAATTTCCGTCCGCCGACGCTCGCCGCCGGAAAGCGTAAATGCCGGCTGCTTGCGTATTCGCGCGATTGCAAACTCTTCTATCAATTCTTCAAGGCGCGCAAGTTTTTCAGCCCGCGTTAAATCCTTGCGCGTTTCAAGAATAGACCAGATATTTTCTTCAACCGTCAGTTTTTTGAACACGGACGGCTCCTGCGGAAGGTATGAAATGCCGAGCCGCGCGCGTTTATACATCGGAAGGGCGGTAATGCAGTTTTCGTCAAGAAAAATCTCGCCGACTGTCGGACGGTAAAAGCCGACAATCATGTAAAAAGTCGTCGTTTTGCCCGCGCCGTTAGGGCCGAGAAGCCCGAGCACTTCGCCGCTCTGCATGACAAAATCGATTCCCTGAACGACTTTTTTGTGCCCGAAACTTTTATAGAGACTTGAAACGCGCAGCGTGTAAATGTTTTGCGTTTTTTCTTGACCGGAAGGACGTTCCGCCGCTTCGTCTCCGGCGTTTTCGTTTTCAGCCGCCGCAGGCTCCGCACTACTTTTCGCCGAGGCAGCGCTGCCGTCCGCAGTCGCGTTTTGTCCGCCGGCGTTTGTTTCCGTCTCCGGCAATCCGCTGTCCGCCGCGGGCTCAGCATTTGCACCGTGCAAAATATCGTTTTCGTCCGGCATATTATTTTTTTCCTCGTTTCGACTTTGGAGCCGTTTTCCGGCTTTTAGACGCTGCCGCATCGGAAGCCGCGGCTTTTTCCGCGGCGGCGGGTGAAAGTTCTTTTCCGCCGGTTTGCTTATCCGCATCCGCAGTTGTTTCGGTCTCCGGTTTTCTGGCAGCGTTATCTTTCGCCGCCGGAGTTTCAATCTTCGTTTCTCCGGCCGCGGCGTCTGCAGTCCCGCTTTGCCCATTGGAAGCCGCCGCACTTTCGTCTTCACCGCCGGCGTTTTCAGTCGCGTCGCCTTCGACTTGCTCGCCTTCGCCGTCCTGATTTTCCGTCTTCCGTTCGTCTACGATGGAGCCTTTTACGCGCCCGTCGAGCGTTATTTCCTGCGAGTCCAAGTTCAGCGTTATTTCCTGCGCGCGAAACGAATCCTCGCCCTGTTTTATCTGCGCGTTGCCGCTCAATTCAAGCATTTGGTCTTTTTTGCGGTAGACTGCATATGCGCCGTTGCAAATATTGTCTTTTTGTTTGAGTTCAATTTCCATCTGCATGACCGCCACGTCGGACGTCTGGTTGTACTCAATCATCTGGGCGGTCGCCGTAACGTCGTTTTTGACGTCCGTAAGGCTCACCGAATTAAAAAGTTCCGCGACTTTCGTTTCCCGATCGTATTTGAGCATCCCGCACTCGAATTCCAATTCCGCTTCCGAATTTTTACCCTTCACCGCGCCCGACGCTTCAATAAAACGGAAATCCTTGCCGCTCATCTTTATCGAATCGGCGGAAATTTCCATTGACTCGGTAAGCACATAGGCGTCGCCGCTGAGTTCCGTCGTGTCGGACTTATCGCCGACTACGCCTTTCATGCTGCCCGCCGAAAACGAAATTTTTTCCGCGTAAAGCGGCGGCGCACACAAAAAAGCAATGCCGACTGTCCAAACGCCGTTTAAAAGCGGCAAAAAGAGTTTCCGGCTCATGGCGCGTTTTCCTCACCGAAAACCGCGCTTTCCGGCGGCAACTCGGTATCCGCCGCCGCAACTCCGTTTTCAGCCTCCGACGCTCCGCCGCCGTCATCGGTGTACGCTTCGCCGGTAACGACGCCCGTGAACGCAAAACTCCGGCTCACGCCGCTTGCAGAAAATCCGCTTCCCGCCATCACGGTGTTTCCTTTTTGTATTCTTACCGTGTCGTTTCTGCCGCTCGTCAACTGCTCTGACTTGCCGTTCCATTTGATTGTGTCGGCGCTGACCGTGATGTCGTCTTTTACGGTGTGCAAGCGTATGCCGTCGTAGAGAACGTATTTTTCTTCGTCGCTGTCGGCGTAAACGAGGGCGCACGAACCTTCCGTCGAGATTTTTCCTTCTTCGTCAATCAGTTTAAAGTCGACGTCTTTGGCGCAAGTCGTTTTTCCGTCTTTGTATTGTTCGATTCTCGCCGCTTCAAGCGTCATTGAAATCTTCCCGTCCTCAAAACGATTGAATTTCGCGTTGTCAAAAGCGAATTCGGGGACGTTTTGCTCGTCGTAAGCGGGCGTTCCGTACTTGAGAGAACAGCCGCACGCAAAAAGCGGCAAAAGCGACAGGAATCGGTACGATTTTTTCATCGATTTATTTGCCCAAGCACGCGCCGATGAACGCCGTAAACAGCGGATGCGGCTTTGCAGGACGCGACGTAAATTCCGGATGGAACTGAACGCCTACGCCCCACCGGCACGCCGTCCACTCAAAGGCTTCGGCGCGCATATCCATTTCGGAAACCGCCGTCATGAGAAGTCCTTTTTCTTCAATGTCCGCGACGTAGCGGCGGTCAAACGTGTATTTGTTGCGGTGCCGTTCCACGACGCTCATCTTTTTGTATGCCGAATGCAGTTTGCTTCCCTTGGCAATGTTGATTGTACCCGCGCCCAACTGCATAAGTCCGCCTGCGTTTAAGCCGCCCTGCTCTTCGGGAAGACTGATAAGCGCGTGCCCCGACGTTTGAATAAACTCCGTGCTGTCGGCGTCTTTCCAGTCCAAAAGCGTGCGCGCCGTTTCAATCGCCATGAGTTGCATGCCGAGGTCAATGCCGAGATAGGGAATGTCGTTTTCACGCGCGCGGCGGACGGCGTATAACAGCCCCAAAAATCCGCGCTGCCCGTAATTTCCGGGAATGACAATGCCGTCAACGCCCTCAAAATAGCGTTCGGGATTTTCCGACTCCTCAATCGTTTCCGCATCGATTTTTTTTACGACGAGTTCCGCGCCGAACGACGTTACCGCCGCGTGAAACAACGATTCTTTGACGGATTTAAAGCATTCGTCGAGATAATCTTTTTTTCCGACCATCGCGACCGTAACCGCACACGCCGGATTATTCAATTTGGAAAGGAATGACGACCACTGGCGCACGGACGTATTTTCGACTTTCAGCGCAAGTTTCTTCAATATATATGCGTCGATTCCCTGTTTGTGAAAGAGAACGGGAAGTTCGTATATCGACTTTTCAACGTCTGCGGACGTAAACACTGCGTCGGATGCGACATTGCAAAAAAGCGCAAGTTTTTTCCGCATGGACGCATCGATTTTTTTTTCGCACCGGCATAAAAGAACGTCGGGCTGAATTCCCGCTTCCTGTAATTGCTTGACTGAATGCTGAGTCGGTTTGGATTTTAATTCGCCGCCCGTGATGACCGGCATGAGCGTCAAGTGAACGGAACAAATATCTTCCGCCGCAAGTTCGTGAATGAGTTGGCGCGCCGCTTCCAAGAACGGAATAGTCTCGATGTCGCCGACGGTGCCGCCGATTTCGACAATAATGACGTCGGCTCCCGTTTTTGAACCGACGTAGAGAATTCGCCGTTTGATTTCGTCCGTGATATGCGGAATGACTTGAACCGCGCGCCCGTTGTACCGCCCCGCCCGCTCGTTTTGAATGACGCGCTCGTACACTTTTCCGATGGTAATGCAGTTGTCGCTGGTGATATTGACGCTCGTAAAACGCGAAAAATTGCCTAAATCAAGGTCGGTTTCCGCGCCGTCTTCGGTAACATAGACTTCGCCGTGCTGGTACGGACTGATGTTTCCCGCGTCGATGTTGATGTAGGGGTCGCATTTTATCATCGCCGCCTTGAGCCCGCTGCCTTCCACGAGACTGCCGAGCGCCGCCGACGCCACCCCCTTGCCAAGACTTGAACACACTCCGCTTGTTACCAAAATGTATTTACTCATGCCTGCGTATTTTACGGTATGCGGTTGTTTAGTCAAGGACGACGGCGGAGAACATTGTCTGAATGATTTAGCGGAGTTGCCGTCTTCCCTAATTTGCCTAAAGGCAAATTAGCATAAATGAAGTTTCATGTATGAGGCGGACGGAAAAAAATAGTATGACAGACTTAATGAAGTTTCCGTCCGCGACGAGTTTTTCTTACGAAAAACTCGCGATAAAAACGGGTCTAGAAAGAGTATGAAAAGCAAATTGGCGGAAAGGAGAACTCACTAATGGAGAAGGCAGAGAATGACGCAGGCGGCGGAGAACGCTACTTGAAAGAGATAACGAAGTTCCGCCTGCTGCGAGTTTTTCTTACGAAAAACTCGAGAGGGGAATGGGTTATTCGTACAGGGGAAATACAGAAAAAATGCGCCGTCGTAACCGGCGGCTAAAAACCGCGGCAGACAAAAAACAGGGGACTGCAAGAAAATAAAGCAGTCCCGCGCATGCTGAATTAGAAGCCGCTGTAGAGGAAGGCGGGATAGCGGAGCGTTGCTTCGGATAAGAGGCGGTCGACTTTCTTTGCGACGGAAGTACCGCCGCCGAACGCGCCGTTTATAATGTAATCGCGGAGCGACTGCTTCCGGCTGTATTCAAAATCGCGCACATCGTAGTGCCGGCCGTCAAAATATTCGTCCGCCATATCGTCAAGCATTCCGTCCCACGTTCCGATTGCGTCTACAAGATTGAGTTTCAACGCCTGCTTCGCCGTGTAAATTCGTCCGTCCGCAAGATTTTTCACATCGTCGATAGGAATGTTTCTGTTCGTCGAAACGATGGAAGTAAACTGCTCATAAGCCTCGTCCGCAATCGACTGCATAATATTTTTCTGTTCCTCGGTGAGGGGCTGGTTATAATTGAACATATTTTTGTTTTTGCCGGACGTGATTGTCTGAGACTTTATGCCGATTTTCTGCAGCAACTCCGTCGCGTCGGTGGAAGTGCCCATGATAATGCCGATTGAGCCGGTGAGCGTATTGCGGTTTGCGTATATCTTGTTGCCCGCGCAGGAAATATAGTATCCGCCCGACGCGGCAAGCGTGCCTTGATACACGAAAATCGGTCTGCCCGTCGTGCGGTAATCCTGCAAAGCAAGGTAGGTTTCGTCGGACTCATACACGCCGCCGCCCGGAGAATCCATAAAAATCGCAATTCCCTTGTTGTCGTCGTCGTTTTTCAAATCGTTTATCGTATCGAGGAGCCATTCCTGATTATACAGCGCATTGGCTTCTTCAATTACGCCTTTTATGTAAAGAGCGGCGATATAGCCGCCGGTTTTGCGTTTTACCGTTTTCAAAATGGTAGCCGGCGTTTCCTTATCGATTTTTACCGACATATTAACGGAAGAAAGCATCGAAACCGTATTTCGGATACCGAAAAAAACTGCCCCCGCGACAAGCACAACAAGGACAATCAAACCCGTTTTCTTCTTATTATTGTTCATCAGAAACCTCAAAAGCGGACTAACCGGCTAAGTCTTCCGCCGTTATCGTGCCGACTGTTACCGCTTCTTTCAAAAGCGCGTGAAAGACATTCGTCATCGTCATGTAGTAATACGGCACGAGCCACAAAAAGCCGATGCCCGCAGTGAGCAGGGCAAGAATCCACCAACCGATAAAACTCATTTGCGCTACGAAAATGTCAAGTTTATGCCCTTTTGTAATTTCTTGGCTGACTCGAATCGCTTTGCGTATCGAAAGATTGGGATATTCAACAATAAGGAAGTAAGTTTGCGAATATGCATACGCTTTTATAATTCCGGGAATAAAAAAAAGCAGCATCCACAAAATGGTTTTTACGCCGACTAACAGTCCCGCCCGAATTCCGCGCCACCACAATGAAAGCCCTTCAATAAAATCCGAAAAATAAACCGGATCCGCGCTGCGGGACATTTTAATGTACAGATGTATTTGCGCGGCGACCAAAACGAATACGCCGAACATTTGAGCCGTGCTCGTTAATGTGGAAATTCCGCGCGCTCTTATAGGGGTGTGTATTGCCGAGAGCGCGTCGTACGTAGCTGCAAACGATTCGGGATTGCCGAGCGCGATAAATACGTTTTTATACTGCGGAAGATTCAAAAGAATCATTACGCCCTCGTAAAGCAGCGTAACCAAAACCGGAACAGTCCACCGTCCTTTCAATTGAAGGATCGCAAATTTCTTGTATTTAATTCTGTCAAACATGGCGTGACTTTACATTCTAAGCGGGAGGCTGTCAAGTTTTCATATAGGGGGACTTGAGAGGCGATGGGGCGGCGAGTTTTCCCCACCCGCCGTCTTACTTCCGCGCGCTCACGCATAAATACCGTTTCTCAAAAAGCGAGTCGGTTTGTATATCGCTGAAACCTGCTGAAGATAGCAGCGCGCTCAACTGTTCGCCGGTATAAATCTTCATGCCTCCGATTCTTTTTGACCATTTTTCATCGCCTTTATGAAGACCGTCCACTTCGTTGCAGATAAAAAAGAGCGCGCCTTTTTTGAGCACTCGGAACACTTCTTGAAATGCGTTTTCTATTTCAGGCCAAAAGTAGACGGTTTCAAACGCCGTTGCAATATCGAACTCATCATTTTCAAAGGGCAGGGAAGAAACGTTTGCGTTCACTATGCGGCAGCGTCCCTGCTCCACAAATTCTTTATTGAATTTTGTCGATTGCAAAACGCTCACAGCCGAATAATCTACGCCGACCGCCTTTTGACAGCCGCGCTCAAGCAAGCGCTTAACGTTCGCGCCACCTCCGCAGCCGATATCAAGTCCGTTTCCTGCAATTTTTCCTTCCAAATGCGAAAAACCCCATTCCGCCATGCGCGTGTGCCCCGAATTCATTCCCGCGACAATCAATTTACCGATACATCCCGACGGATTTCTAAAATTATCCAAAAAACTCATCTGAATTCTCCTATAAAAACTCGACTTTTAATTCTTCCGCCTAACCAAAAATCGGCACAACAGCGATTATAATTCCTCTCTCCAAAACTGTAGCGGAAAACCGTTTCCGGAACAAGTTGACTTTGCCGAACATTCAGAGTTTTTGAGAAATTAAAAAAGCCCTGATCACTGCCGCTTCTTTACCATACTATTTACAAATCGGTATACTCCGCCCAAACAAACTACTTGCATCGAGGAAAGCATGAATTTTATCAAAAAAAATTGGCTCGGCGCCGCGCTTTGTTTGGCAATCGCAGTGCCGTCATGGTTTTTAGGAAAACTGGTTCCCGTCATCGGCGGGGCGGTTATCGCAATTTTAAGCGGAATGCTCGTTACCGTCTTTTTGAAAAACAAAGGGGCGGCGGACTCAGGCATTAAGTTCGTTTCAAAAAAAGTGCTGCAGTGGGCGGTCATTCTTTTAGGATTCGGACTGGACTACACCGTCGTTTTGAAAACCGGACAACAATCTCTTCCTATTATAGTATGCACGATTACGGCTTCGCTCGTAACGGCGTTCGTTCTCCAGCGGGCAATGAAAATGCCTTCAAACATCTCGACTCTTGTCGGAGTCGGCTCATCGATTTGCGGCGGGTCGGCAGTCGCAGCAACGGCTCCCGTCATCGACGCAAACGACGAAGAAGTTGCGCAGGCAATTTCGGTTATCTTCTTTTTTAACGTGCTTGCCGCAGTCATCTTTCCGATTTTCGGAAAACTCATAGGATTCGACACGACGACAGGCGACGCATTCGGAATTTTTGCAGGAACCGCCGTAAACGATACCTCGTCCGTAACCGCCGCCGCGTCTACGTGGGACGGCATGTGGAATTTGGGCTCGCAGACGCTCGACAAAGCGGTTACCGTCAAATTGACGCGGACGCTTGCCATCATTCCGATTACGTTCGCGCTCGCGCTCCTCAGAACCCACGCGGCAAAAAAAAGCGGAGCGGCGGGAACGGCTGTCGACTTCAAGAAAATATTTCCGTTTTTCATCCTTTATTTTATCGCCGCCTCTCTCATCACGACGATTGCGCTCAAATTCGGTGTGAGCGGTGCGGTGTTCGTCCCGCTGAAAACGGCAAGCAAGTTTTTGATTGTTACAGCGATGGCAGCTGTCGGACTGAACAGCGACATTGTAAAACTCGTTAAGACCGGCGGAAAACCGCTCTTCCTCGGCGCCGCATGCTGGATTGCAATCACCGCCGTCAGTTTGGTGATGCAGCGTTTTATGGGACTGTGGTAACGGTCGGCGGCGGTTACGTGATTTGGAGGATAAAACGGGGTACCGCCGACCCCCAGTTTTTCCCTTGTCGGAAAAACTGGGGGAAAACGGAGTTTGGGGCGGCGGACTTAATGCGCATTCCCTCATTAATTATTTCTTTTCGTCGTAAAACCTTTTCAGCGACGGGAACTCGCCGCATAAAATCTCGAGCAGCAACTCCTTGCTGCGGAACACCGCCGAGTCCGGAGCGGAATTGAGAGCGCAGACGCAAATCGGCTCAAGTTTTGCAAGAAGCGACGTTATGTAGTCGTGCGCAAATTCAAGATTTTTGAGGCGCAGGATTTTAGCGTATTCGGTCTTCTTTGGCTCTTCTTCGGGAAGCCACAGCGGTTCCGTCTCGCGTTCGCCCTTGCGCTTGCCGACAATCTTAATTCCGATGTCCTTGTGCGGTTCCAGTCCGCTGAATCTGATAATCTGTTCGGCAAGTTCAATGATTTTTATGCGTTCGCCCATGTCAAGCAAATACGACTCGCCGTTTTTCCCGACGCCGCCGGTTTGCAGCACCAGCGAACACGCTTCCGGAATGGTCATAAAATACCGTTCCATGTCAGGCGACGTAACGGTAACGGGGCCGCCGTTTTTTATCTGTTCCATAAAAAGCGGAAGAATTGAGCCGCGCGAACCTAAAACGTTGCCGAACCTCACGAACATAAAGTTTTCCGAATCTGACGCTGTGCGCGCCGCGTCGAGGACGAGTTTTTCCGACAAAAGTTTGCTCACGCCGTAAACGCTGACCGGCTCCACCGCCTTGTCCGTCGAGATGAGCACGAATCGTTTTACGCCGTGCCGCGCTGCCGCATCCAGCAGGTTTTTCGTGCCGAACACGTTGTTTGCAACCGCCGCAACCGGATTTTCTTCCATCATGGGCACGTGTTTGTATGCGGCGCAGTGGAAAATCACGTCGCACCTCGTCCGGCCGATTATGTAGTCGACGTACGTCCTGTCCGCCATGTCCCCGATAATCGGAACGACGCTCGCTTTTTCGCCCACTCCCTCCGACTGCAAAAGCCGCAATTCCCGGTCAATCTGATATATCGAATTCTCGCCGTGTCCAAAAAGATAGAGACGCTCCGCGCCGCCGGATAGAAGCTGCCGAGAAAGTTCAGAGCCGATGGAGCCGCCGGCGCCGGTTATCAAAACGCGTTTTCCGCGAAGGTAGGAAAGACTTTCTTTGAGAGGAATGGTGACCGGAGTCCGTCCCAGAATGTCGAGCGGGTCTATCTCCCGAATCTGCACGAGGCGCGCCGTCCCGTTGACTACCTGCGATATACCCGGCAGGATTTTTATGCGCAAAAAGCCGCTTTTTTTCAGCGACTCGTAGATTTCCCGAATGCGCTCGACCGGCGCGCTGGGAATGGCGATAATCGCTTCATCGTCTTCCGTTGGACGGAAAATCGAGGCAAGATTGTCAATCGTCCCCAGCACCGGAATTCCGTCGACCTTCGTCCCGATAAGCGCCTTGTCGTCGTCCAAAAACGCCGCCACCGTCCCAAAAATGTGCTTCCGCTTGATATCCGCGGCAATCGTCTGCCCCGCGAACCCCGCCCCGATAATGTACAACCGCTTCCCGCTTTTTTCTATCATAGCGGGACTATAGCACGAAATTTAGGGGATTTTCAATTCGCGGGTGCTGCGGGCAGTGAAGACTAAGTTTGAAAGATACTGTGGAATTGCTGCCAGCACGAGTTTTGCTAGCGCAAAACTCGCGAGAAATGGAGTATTGAGGGATAAGGCTTCTATGCAAAAAGCACGTTCAATGATAGGACGTGCTAACTATTGCTGCCGTCGCCTCAGAACTCGACTTTCATGGTACGACCAAATACCATTTTCATCAAGTTTTCTTCAGAAAACTTGGGAGGGCGGCACACCGTAAAATCCTTCAAACGCATTTCTCCGCCGCCCGCTATTCCTCATTCTCTTGTGGGCGGTAGAAAACGATGTTTGAAAGATATAATGGGATTTCCGCTTGCAGTACAAAATTGCGTTTGTTTGATGAAGGTTTGCTTGTAAAGTTGTTACCTCAAAACGCAATCTTCTAGTGCAGAACAAAAACACGCATTCCCAATTCCCTATGAGACCTTAAACTTGCTTACCTCCTCCGCCAGCTCTTCTATACTATCCTTATTTTTCTGCGCGAGTTCATTCACCTCCTGCACCGCGTTGTTTATCTGCTGGACGCCTGCGCTCATCTCTTGCAGACTACATTTACTGAGCGTGAAAGTTATTATTGATTTTGCAGTCTGCCAAAGTTTGCCGTTGGCAAACTTGTTGCGGAGTTCGTCTGCGCGTCTTCTCGCTCTCCCCCGTGTTAAATAATTTGCCATCGGAAAGTACAACCTCCCTCACTGCCCCATAAAAAACGCCGCCGGAAAACCATGACTTCCCGACGGCGATAATTCCCCATTACAAATTATCAACTATACTTTGAACTTCCCCACCTCTTCCGCCAGCCCCTCTATACTATCCTTATTTTTCTGCGCGAGTTCATTCACCTCTTGCACCGCGTTGTTAATCTGTTGCACGCCCGCGCTCATTTCATTCATCGAGTCTTTAATGACCGCCGTCAGTTGGTCAAGTTTTTGCATCTCGCCGGCGACGCCTTTCCCGCCCATAAGCATTTCTTCGGAGCCGTTTTTGACTTCGGCGGTGACGACGCTGATGGTTTTTATCGCCGCCAGCACTTCGCGGCTGCCGTTTTCCTGCTCGCGAATAGCGGCGGTCAGTTGCGCGCTCATTCCGCGGACGTTTTCCGACAGCCGGAAAATCGCGTTGAACTTTTCTTCAACGATTTTTGACGAGTCGGACAAGCCTTTGATGTCGTCGCTCAACTTCTTCAGCGTGTCGGTAATCGCCTTGCCCTGCGATGCCGATTCCTTCTGGAGTTTACGGATTTCATCGGCGACGACGGCAAAACCTTTACCCGCTTCGCCTGCGTGCGCTGCCTCAATCGCGGCGTTCATTCGCAGACTGCATTTACTGAGCGTGAAAGTTATTATTGATTTTGCAGTCTGCCCAAGTTTGCCATTGGCAAACTTGTTGCGTAGTTCATCTGCACGTCTTTTCTGTATATCACGTGTTAAATAAATCGCTATTGGAAAATACAACTCTCTTTTCGTCCCATAGAATCGCCGCCGGAAAATACATCTTCCCGACGGCGAAATTGCCAATTACAAATTACTACCTAAACTTTGAATTTTCCCACCTCCTCCGCGAGCCCTTCAATACTATCCTTATTTTTCTGCGCCAGTTCATTCACTTCCTGCACCGCGTTGTTTATCTGTTGCACGCCCGCGCTCATTTCGTTCATCGAGTCTTTTATCACCGCCGTCAGTTGATCAAGTTTCTGCATCTCGCCGGCAACGCCCTTGCCGCCCATAAGCATTTCTTCCGAGCCGTTTTTGACTTCAGCGGTGACGGCGCTGATGGTTTTGATTGCCGCCAGCACTTCGCGGCTGCCGTTTTCCTGCTCGCGCATGGCGGCGGTCAACTGGGCGCTCATCCCGCGGACGTTTTCCGACAGCCGGAAAATCGCGTTGAACTTTTCTTCCACCGTCTGGGATGCGCCGGACAAACCTGCAATCTCGTCGCTCAATTTCTTCAACGTATCGGTAATCGCCTTGCCCTGCGCTCCGGCTTCTTCCGCCAATTTTCGGATTTCATCGGCGACGACGGCAAATCCCTTTCCTGCTTCGCCTGCGTGCGCGGCTTCTATGGCGGCATTCATCGCAAGGAGGTTCGTCTGCGAGGCGATATTTTGAATAACGCTCGAGGCCTCGAGCAAGCCGCCGGATGCTTCGGCGATTTTTTGCGTAACGGCATTGGACGTTTGCAGCGTCGTTTTGCCCTCGGACGTGGCAGCGGCGAGCTGCTTTACCATTTCGTCGCTTTTTTCCAGCGACTGCGTGATTGACGTGATATTCGCGACCATTTGTTCGACGGACGCGGAGGATTGCACAACGCTTGCCGACTGGTTTTCAATGCTGCCGTTCAAGGTTTCGATAGTGCGTATGATTTCCTCGACGGTGCCGGCGGTCTCGGTAACGCTCGCGGCTTGAGTCATCGCCTGTTCTTTGACGCCCTCGATGTTCGCGGAAATCTGGTTCAACGCGCTCGCGGTCTCCGTCATGTTCGATGACAACTCATCGCCGATGGACTGCATAACATTCGAGTTTTCATCGACGGTCTTAATTGCCGACCCGATTTTTTCAATCGTTTGGTTGAAGTATTCGGAAAGTTCGGCAATTTCGTCTTTGCCGTGGACGGGGAGCCGCACGGTCAAGTCGCTTTCTCCCTGCGCAATGTTTTTTAGCGCGTCGCTCGTAAACTGGAGCGGCTTGGTCACAAAACGCCGCACGAGCACGTACAGCAACGCCACCACGCCGAGTAAAATCACCGCGTACTGGACAATCGTGCTCCGCAGCGCCTTTTGCGCGTCAGCGGTGAAAATGCTCATTGCAGTCGTCGAGATGAACGTCCAATTTTCTGCGACGCCGGAAATGTCGACCGGCGCCAGAATAATCTCCGATCGCAGCCCCGTCGTTTTGGACGCAGCGTCCATTGCAAACACTTCTTTATGCGCATTCGCCTCAAAGCCCGGCTTTACGTCGGGATTGACTTCAAAAATATTTTTGAGAATGTAGGAATCCGACGTTCCGTGCGCAACAATGGTGCCGTTCCCGCTGCATAACAGTTTGAAATTGTGCGCAGTCGTCCCGGGAATGCTCTCAACTTTCTTTTGCAAAAATGTAACGTCAACGTCGGCATCGACAACGCCGATTGCTTTATTATTGTAGATAATTGGAATTGCGAGCGTTGTTACAACGTCGTTTTTGTCCTTGTACAACTTAAACGGCGGAACCATCACCGCTTTTCCAGTCCTGAGGGGAGTATCGTACCAGCCTTGGGTATCGCCGACAAAACTGACGGAACGGACTTGAACGTCGTTTCCTTTTTTTGACGCATAGGGAATAAAGCGACCGTCTTCTTTGTAAATGCTGGTGTTCGCAAATGCGCGGTCTCTGCCGTCAAAAGCATTCGGTTCAAAAAGCGCCGCAAGTCCCGTTACCGATTCGTTTTGCTTTATCAAAGCGTCAAGCGCAGTAAGAATGCGGTCGCGGCTTCGTTCAGCGGCGGGTAAATGCAGTTCGTACTGCACCAGACTTTCCAAGTCTCGGCAGGTTTGATAAACCTCCGCAAAAATGCGCTCAACGTCTGCCGCCAAAAGTTGACTTTGCGCAATCGTACTTGCCGTATTTTCGTCAATCTCGCTCGAATAATCGACGACGGCATCGTACGCGGACTTTCCTGCAAAAACTGTCAACAACACAGCGGAGATGATAACGGTGAGCTTAAAGCCAATTCCGTTTGTCAGTTTGCGCTGTTCGTTACTGCTCCCAGTTCGGGGGGGGTAAATTAGTGATTTCTGCCATTTCTGTCAATTCCTTTTATTGTTTAGATTTTTCAATATTTTACCCCATGAAAAGCGATCTTGCAAACTTTTTTTTAATGAGTAATTTCTTACGCATTCCTCATTGCGAATTACTACCGCATTCCGTTTATCTCAAGTTTGCTTTCAGCAAACTTGGGCAGGCGGTAACTCCGCTTCATCATTCAAACTTCGTTCTTTGCCGCCTAACGATTACAAATTCTCCCTAATTGTGGTATACATAGAAAAATCGGCGGCGGCTTGGGACAGCAAAACGCCGAACGGGGATTTTATGAATATCGATATGCTGATTGACGGGATTTTGGATTCATACGACCGCTACGGCGGCATTAACAGAAGCGAGTCCGAAAATTTCCCGAACAGGGCGAACGTCATATCCGTCTTGAAGGATTTGCAGAGCCTTGTTTTTCCGGGTTTCCGCGTGGCGGAGGAAATAACGCCCCGCAATATCAGATACGTAACGGGAATGCGCGTCAATCATATCATTGCGGTGCTGACAAAAGAAATTCAAAAAGCGCTTGTATACACGTACACTCGTAGAAATGACTGTTGCGTGGAGAGAGAAAGCGAGCGGTGCTTTAAGCGAGCGGAAAAAACTGCAATCGCTTTGATAGAAAGCCTGCCGGAAGTGCGGCGGAAAATCATGCTGGACGCGGACGCGGCATATAAGGGCGATCCGGCGGCGGAAAGCGGCGAAGACGTTATTCTTTCGTATCCGGGACTTGAGGCCATTCTCGTGTATCGAATCGCAAACGTCCTCTACCAAAGCGACATTCCGATTATTCCGCGAATTATGTCCGAGCACGTGCACGGGCGGACGGGAATCGACATCAATCCGGGCGCGGACATCGGCGAGTCGTTTTTCATCGACCACGGAACGGGCGTCGTTATCGGGGAATCGACGATAATCGGCAACAATGTAAAAATCTATCAAGGCGTTACGCTCGGCGCGTTGAGCGTCAAAAAAGAACTGATGAATAAAAAACGCCACCCTACTATAGAAGATAACGTTACAATTTATGCCGGCGCGACGATACTCGGCGGCGAAACCGTCATCGGACGCGGCAGCACAATCGGCGGGAATACGTGGGTAACGCATTCAATCCCTGCCGGAACAATCCTCACGTTGGAAGAATGATGTAAACAATGGAATGCAATTTCTTCTGCCGGAGAGCGGTGCGCATTTGCACGCGGGAAACGGTGAAAATATTTTCAGTATGAGGGAATAAAAAACGGGAGGCACCGAAATGCAACGCTATCCGGTGCCTCCCGCCGTCCAGCTATGCTGGACATCGGAGAGAGTTTATCAGCTTATTTACAAGCTGACTTCAATATATCACACTCCGTAAAAAAGTCAACATTTTTTTGAAAGTTTTTTATTCTTTTTTTTGCTTTTATTTATTTGTAAAATCTATAAATACGAATAAAGAACGATTCTGGAAAATCGACGGTGAAAAATATAAAATGCAACGAGTGTTGACTGGAAACGGCGCGCACATACTACGCAGCGCTTTTCCAGTCGACAGGTTTTATCGACTTTGAGAGGAAATGAACGTGGCGAAGAAAAACGGTTCTATCGTGTATAAGTGTGCAAACTGCTCTCATACGCAGCCGCGCTGGCTTGGACGGTGCCCTGAGTGCGGCGAGTGGAATTCGCTGGAGGAATGTATAATCGACCGGAACGCCGTAACGCCTGCGGGGCGCGGCAGCATAACGGCGGAAAAAGCGAAACCGGTGCCGCTTGCAAGCGTCCGCGCGGAGGAAACGGCGCGGCTTATCACGGGCATTGCGGAATTTGACCGCGTGCTCGGCGGCGGGGCGTCGCGGCATTCGGCAATCCTCATCGGCGGGGAGCCGGGCATCGGAAAATCGACATTGCTCATTCAAGCGGCGGCTTCAATCGCAAAAAAAAGCGGCGGACAGTCGGCAAAACGCATTCTCTACGTCTCAGGCGAGGAGTCGGCGGCGCAGATAAAGGAGCGGGCGGAGCGGCTTAAACTTTCGTACGGCGCGATTGAAGTCCTTTGTACCATGCGGCTTGAGGACATTTGGGACGCGCTCGACGCCTTAAATCCGCTTTTTGTCATTATCGACTCGATTCAGACGGTGTATTCCGCGGAGGCGGGGCTTATTCCGGGAACGGTGAACCAACTCAAATATTCGGCGAATGAATTGATTTCGTGGGTGAAGGAGCGCGACAGCGTGCTCGTAATGACGGCGCACGTTACGAAAGACGGGAATATTGCGGGGCCGAAGACGCTTGAGCACATGGTTGACACCGTGATTGCGTTTGAACGTAACGCGGACGACGTTCGTTTTTTGCACGCGCAGAAAAACCGCTTCGGCTCGGTGGACGAACTCGGCATATTCCTCATGACGGAGAAGGGACTGGAAAGCGCGCAATCTCCGGCGACGATGTTTTTGTCTCAGCGGAGCGGCGTGCAGCCTGCGGGCGTGGCGTGTACGGCTGTGTTCGAGGGAAACCGCGTCTTTATGGTCGAAATACAAGCGTTGACGGCTCCGGCGAAGTCCGCCGTTTCGCGCGTGTACAGCGATAAAATCGACGGCGCGCGCGTCAGCAGGATTGCGGCGATTCTTGAAAAGCGCGTCGGAATAAAATTTGCCGAACAGGACATTTACGTGAATGTTGCAGGCGGAATCCGGCTTACGGAAAGTGCGATTGACGGCGCGCTTGCGGCTGCGATTTATTCTGCGCGCACGGATATTGCCCTTCCGGCGGGGACGGCGATAATCGGCGAGTTAAGCCTTGCCGGCGAACTCCGCACCGTTCCCAAAATCAAAAACCGCGCCAAAGCCGCCGAAAGTTTAGGTTTTACCCGCGTCTTTGCGCCGGAGACCTGCGAAAACGTGCGCAAGGCGGAGAATATCGGAGAATTGATAAAAGGAGTGTTTGTTTCTGGTTAGGAGATGGGAGGGAGCTTACGCAATGAGGAATTGGGAATGCGTAGTTTCTAATTCCCCATA
>JBQNBN010000042.1:0-24442 GCA_052169915.1 Treponema sp. | reverse complement strand
TCTGCAAAAGTTCAAAAAACATTTCTTTGGTGCACGGAAGTTTTGTCAGCGGCTCACCTAACGCTTGAGACGCCGCGCACGCGAACGCCGCGGGAATAAGACTGTGCACAATGCGGTTTATTTGGCACGGCGGCCGGTTCGATTGGATAAACGATACAAAAATCGAAGAACAGCCGACGCTTGAATCTTCCATAAGGCTTTCAAGTTCCTGCCGCACCGAAAGGCGCACCGCGTTTTCCGCCGCTTTGACGGAAAAAATCTCCCCGCAGTCGATGACAAGCCAAATTCCCTTGACGCACTCCTTGAACGTGTCCGCATTCAATTCAAGTTCCACCGCAGCCGCCCCGAACGCCGCCCCATAAAACGGAGAACCTGCAAACGCTGCCGCATTCCACTGCTTTTTCATCGCGGGCGTTACGGCTTTTTTGGACGTTATCGGAAGGGGACTGTGAAAGCGCTTCTTTTGGATTTCCGAACAGCAGCGCCTCAAAAGCATCGTCATAATCGAAATATTATTACAAAAGTTTTCAGGAATGCCGACTTCAGTCCGCCCTTCCCCCTCCGGCTCAATTTTTACCGACTCCGAAGGCAGTTCCAACAATTCCGAGGCAATTTTCTTCCATATAAGAGCGACTGTCTCAGACGGTTCCGCCGCTTTAATGACGAGCGTTCCCTCGCCGGTCAGCGTAACTTCAAGTTTTTGAGCGCACGCGTTGAACATCGAGCCTAAAAAACACGAGCCGCCGTACGCGCATGAAAGACCGATGCCGCGGAGCGGAAGATTTTCAAACGCGTCGTACGTCTGCGCCGCCGCTTTTGATTTTTCAGGAATTTTGGGCATTCGGAAAGAGGCATACTTCCGCTTAAAGCCGCTTTGTGTAAGAGATGCTTGAATCGCCGTGTCCGCTTTGGGAATTTTAAAAGCAAACGGGGACTTTTGAACGCAGTCGGCAGTCGGCATATTTATCCGCCGGATTTCATCGGGTAAAAGCCCCGTCCGTTCGGCAATCGCCTGCATATGATTTTCAAGCGCAAAAAAAACCGCCGCGTCCGCACGCTCATGGTCGATTGAAGAAGGGGGCGTGTCCGTCGCGTGGAGACGCGCGGAGATAAAAAGATTTTCGACGTTGTACAATCCTGCTGCCGCAACGGCAAGCCTGTCGGCAATCTCCGGCGCAAAGGGATTTACCGCACCCGCATCCGCATCGATGTGAACTTTCATCGCGCGTATCGTTCCGTCCGCCGTAACCGCGCTCCGGTAGGTCAGCGACGCGGGCAGTCCTGCTTCCATAAAATCCGCCTGCTCATCGCGCGTCAAAATAAGTTTTACCGGCTTTCCGCAAAGGTAGGCTGCGATCGCCGTCTGGACTGCAAGCGCCGTGCACCGCCATAATCCGTTTGCGCCCGACGGCTGCTCCTTCGTTTTTTTGACGATAATGCGCCCGCCGTCAATGCCGAGCGCGCCGATAAGCGCAGCGCGCAGATGTTCAGGCCATTCGGTCGCCGTCATCACGGTGATTTTTTGCCCTTTCGGAAGGCAAAACGCGCCGCTCGGCTCCGCCCATTCAACGGGAGGTTCAAAAAGAGACGCCGTCGTCGCAATGTCAAAATCGCAGGACGAATAGAATTTTTCCGCGTCGGAAAGCGCGCACGTCCCGTCTTCCGCTGCGTGAAATATGCCGGTACGCACAATGCGCTCGGCAATGACGCGCGGCTCCGCCTGCCTTTTGCCGCCGCCCGCGCCGAAAGGCTCATGCAAGGGGGCGTCCGCGGCAGCAAAAAAATTCTCCGCGCCGTCCGTCTTCCGCATTTGCGCGCCGCCTTCCGCAAGAGAGCATTTCAACAGTCCTTCGACTTTTAACGGCGGGATTTTTTCAGGAAACTTGACTGCAGGACGGCGGTATTCGGCGTTCAATTTTTTTGCCGCTTCTTTTATCGTGCCCGCATCGAACGTAATTTTCACGTCCCGAGCAAGGCTCCGCGCCGTCCGTAAGTCCGGCCCCGCAATAATGCCGATGGGTTCGCCGATATAATGCACTTCGTCGGCGCAAAAAATCTTTGTCGTCGTGTTGAGCGTGCGTATTTCGTTTTTGCCCGGAATATCGCGCGCCGTAAAAAGCCGGTAGCCGTCGGGCAGGTCGATGACAAGACTTGCAATTTTACCGTGCGCATACGGACTTCTCACGATTGCGCCGTAGAGCATTCCCTCCGCTTCTCCGTCGGAATAAAACATATCCGCGCGGGAAGATTCGCCGTCCTTACCGCCTGAGGATTTTTTCCGCGCCGTCCGCGCTTTTACAGGCTTTCCGGCTTCAGACATGACATTCGCTTCCTATTTCTTTTACCGCGTTGATAACGAGGTTCGCGTCATTTTCCGTCATGTCCGGCCAAAGCGGAAGAGAAATCGTCGCCTTGTACAGCGCATCCGCATTCGGAAAGTTTTCTTTTGTGAAATCCTTGTAAAGATTCTTCCAATACGTGAAATAAAAAAGAGGAATAAAATGGACTGAAACGCCGATTCCCTTTTGCTGGAGCCGCTTGGCAAATTCATCGCGGTCGATTGTAAGAGAGTCGAGTTTGAGCCGCATAAGATACAGGTGCCACGCGTTGCCTTTGCCGTCGGGAGGGAGCGTAATAAAGTCGAGATGAGAAAAAGCCTCATTATACATTTTGACGATTTTTACGCGCTTGTGCAAAAAGTCGTTCGCTTTTTTGAGTTGGCACACGCCGAGAGCGGCAAGCACGTCCGGCAGATTGAATTTATAGCCCGCCTCAACGATGTCGTATTCCCACGACGCGCGCGGGGACGTGTAGCGATCCCACGTGGTGCGGTCCATGCCGTGCAGGCGCATCGTCGTCATACGCGAGGCAAGCGCCTTATCGCGCGTGCAAACCATACCGCCCTCGCCCGTCGTAATCGCCTTTGTTACGTAAAACGAAAAAACGCCGACGTCTCCAATCGCGCCGGCATAGCCTAAATCCGTCCGGCTCGGAAACGAATGCGCCGCGTCTTCGATAATCTTAACGTTGTATTTTTTTCCGAGCGCACAAAGTTTTTCCATATCGCAGACGTTTCCCGCAATGTGGACGGGAAGCACCGCCTTTATGCGGCGCGCCGTATCGTTTTTCAAAAGCGTTTCGACTTTAGCCGCGTCAATGCTGTAGGAATCTTTTTCCGTGTCGGCAAAAAGCACGTCCGCGCCCAAGTGCCGCGCGCAGCTCGCCGTTGAAACAAAGGTGTACGGCGTCGTGATAACCGCGCTGCCTGCCGTAACGCCGCAGGCTTCCATCGCAAGCAAAACGCCGCTCGTATTCGAATTGACCGCAAGGCTTTGCACAAAATCCGTACTCAGCCCCGCGCGTTTCCGCGCCGCCGCCGCATTTTCATCATCGCCGCCGTTCATAAACGCGCTGAAATTCGCTTCAAACGCCGCCGCGGACTTTCCCGTCGTCAGCCAGCCGGAACGCAGCACCTCAAGCACCGCATTTTCCTCATCTTCGGAAATCGACGGCACAAAAAACTTCACCTTCAGCGCATCCGCATCGCTCATCTTGCACTCCTATTGGAGAGCATTCTACAAAATAACAAAACGACTGTCGATATTTTGGAAATTTGCGCAAAAGGACGACTGGAAAAGCGAAGGGAACTAGGTAATAAGGAATTGGAAATGCATAATGAAGAATTTTAGTTGCCGCTATGAAGTTGGCTTTTGCCTGCGGCAAAACTTACGGAGAATAGTATTAGGAACACCGCCCATATACTCAGTTACCCGCGAGATTATCCACACCCGTGGGGTGTGGATAATCTCGTGCAGGCGGCAACTCCGCTCTATCATTCAAACTACGTTCTTTGCCGCCTGCGGCCGCCTGCAGCAAATCATCTAATCTTCCGCAAAAAAGCGTCCTTAAAGCCGTAGGACTTAAATCTGTTTAACACAGTCCCGTATTCATCGACGCCGAGCGGCCCGATTAAAACCTGCTTTGCAGTGCCGCTTGCAAGCGGCACGATCGTTATCGGGTATTCCTTCCGGTATTTGTCGAATATCGGTTTGATATTTCCGTCGTCCTTGAACACGCCGATTTGAACGTAATACTTTCCGCTCTCCAACTCTTTGAGCGAGGGAACCGTATTTTTTTCAAGTTCGCTGCCGCCGGAAACCGTAACCGGTTCCGGCTTGCTGCCGCTGTCTTGAGGCGTAATCGTCTCAGACTTCATTTCATCGGCGGCGTCAAGCCCCGTAATCGCAGGATCGTCAACGCTCTCCGCCTCTGGAGCGGGAGTTTTTTCTGCCGGACGCGGAGTTTTTGCATTCGCTTTTGTTTCGGTTCCGGAACGCTTCGGCGGAGGATTCATGCCCGTCGGCACAAGCGTAACCTCGTCGCCCGCGCCGGAAGACTTTTTCGCAGTAGCAGGCTTTTTATCGTCCGTTTTCTCCGGCTCCGGAGAGGCAGGCTCTTCGGCGGACGTTTCAAACTCGGAAAGTTCTCCGTCTTCCTTAAACGGCTCCGGCGCAATTTCATCGGGCGGAGACTCAGGCTCAAAGCGTTCAGGCGAGCCGCTTTCGGCAAACTCCTCTTCAAGCGGAGCGGCGAGAGAGTCATCTTCAACCGCTTCCGTATTTTTATCCGCGTCTTCGGCAACCGCCCGCCCCTCAGGCTCTTGGTCTTTGAGTTCGGAAAGTTTGTCCTCGCGCACCTTTTCAGCATTTTCATCGTCGAATTTATTATCTGCAATCGACTGCACAGGAGTTTTCTCACTCTCAACAGGCGGCTTTTCCCGCGCCGCTCCGGCGTACGGTTTTCGTTCGTTCCGTTTTGAAGGAGCGCGTTTTTCATCATCGGGCAGATGGTCGGGCGGAAGTCTCTCATCTACGCGCTCCAAGTTGGAATACGGAGATGAAATTTTTTCGACTGCAGGCTCAGGATAAGCGCCGCCGGTATCAGGAAGCCGCTCGTCTGCGATAACCTCGTAAGGAGCCGCGCCGCTGTCCGCTGACTTCTCCTGCGATTGGGCGGATGCGCCGTCTTCCGCAAGAGAATCCGCATACACTTTTTCAGGCTCCGCGCGTAAGTCCGTTTTTTGAGGAGCGGACTCATCGACTTTCCGCTCAACCGGCTCCGGCAGCGCTTCCGCTTCAACCGGTTCGCTTTCCGCGCGCTCAAGCGGTTTTTGCTCGGGCTCTGCGGCGGCAGGAGATTCTGCCGTTTCAGTCGGCAGCGGCTCCGCAATCTCTTTTTCAGCCGTTTCAGCCTTTGCAACCGCCTGCTCGGCTTCTTTTTCCGCTTCCTCCGCTTCCGCTTCGGCATTTTCTTCCGCCGCCTCGTCCTGTTCGGCTTCCGCAGCGCCCTCCCCGCCGATTACGGCAGTCCCCGCGACCGCTTCATCGAGCTGCCCCGACCGCTTGGTGATTTTTACGACGCTGTTGGAGCCTTTTTCCAGTCCCAAAAGTTTTGCCGCTTCCGGCGACAGGAGAATTGCAACGCCTTCCGAGGGGTCAATGGCGCCGATAACAAGGATTTCGACGGTGCTTTTATTGAAAAGATTGGTAACGCTGATGGTATCGCCGGGAAGATACCCGACTGTCTTGGCGAAAATGCCTTTGGGCAGCGCGCCCTCGTCGGCGACAACCGCTTTGCCGTCCAGCGACGGACTAAACGATGTAAATAACGCGCCGCAAAAAAACGCTGCGGCTAAAAAAGCCAGTTTTTTTTTCATATTTCCGTCCTTACGCTTTTAGCATTTTTCGAATATTCAACGCAAAATTCCGCGCAAAATCTCTTACCGCCGCTTCCGAATCCCCGGATTTCGATTTTTCAATCGCTTTACTGCCTTCTGCAGTCGGTACGCCGCTTTTTACGCCGGCAATTTTCCACGAGATTTCCGACATATTGGAGAGTTTCGCTTTTTTTCCGTCAAGAACCGCTTGATTTTTGAAAAACAGATGAATCGATACGAACGTATCAAAGGAATTCGCCTGCGCTTCGTCTTTCCCGTCGAGAAAAAGACGTTCGTCGTCTTTCTGTGACGACGACAAAGCCGCCGGAATATTGGAAACGATGAATCCCGCGTCAAAGAGCGTATTCATAACTTCGTCTTCGATGATTAAAGAAGATTCTGCGACTTCGCTGAAACCGCCGCCGTGCTGCACGATCTGGAACGCAAGACTTCCCGCATGAACGGAAACGCATCCGAATACGGCTAAAATCGCCGCTATTATACCTTTCCCCATAAAGCACCCCGTAAAACTCGCCCCGAAAGCGTCAATGCGCCTTTTTCTATTCATAACATCGGATTTTGCACGAAAAAGTTTAGATTGTTTGCTTGCTGCCGGTTGTTACGGAGTTTGAAGGATGGAACGGGGTACCGGCAGCACAAGTTTGCTTGCGCAAACTTGCGGGGAAATATTTTTCTCTTCTTTTCTTCCTCTCTTCTTTTCTTTTCTTCTTTCCTGCGTTTTTGGGGAATTTTTTTTATATGACTTATGACTGCACGCAAAATCGACTGGTCAAGACGACTTTCAAAATATTTTGCCGCGTCGTTCACGGCAAGCGGGTGTAAATGCAAAATCGTGCGGACGAGGAGGCTGACATACCGCGGAGCGCATTCAATTTTTCGCATTTCGGCAGGCGGCTTTCCGCACTTTTAATTCCGTAAGCGATTTGATAAGTTCTTCTTGCGGCGCGCGCCGGCGGGGATTGTAATTCCAATGCGCGTCAAAGAGTTTGAGCATTCGGGAATTGCAGCTGCATTCATCTCCGACGGAAAGAGCGTAAAAGCCCGTCCCCTTTTTTTGCTCGGTTTTGATTTTATCTTCGAGGACGGGCGGAAGACTTGCCATAATGAAGTCGGAAATCATCAAAACGTCGGCATTTTCCCAGCGGCGCGTCTGCAACTGCTCGACTGCGTGCGCCAGAGCCGGAGAGGCGTCCGTGCCGCCGTTAAAACTTGCGTTCAAAAACCGGGCGAGGCGCGAAACCGCTTCGCCTCCTTCAAAACGGCTCACGTCAAGCATTTCGATTCCCGTCGAAAAAGAAATGAAATAGCAGCCGCGCTTTTCGGAAACGGCGGTTTTTGCCAGCGCAAAGGCTGCCGTTTTTGCAATCCGCTCCGGTTCGCCCTGCATGGAAGAACTCGTGTCGATACAGATGAGAACGGGACCGCGCGGCTCCAAAACGGCTTTTTGTTCCTCGCGCCGAACGGAAAGCGCGCGTTTTTTGGGCGCGGCGCGCTCGTATGCGTAAGACAAAAGTTGTTTTTGCCCGAACTTGAGCGCAAAATATTTCCGCGCCGCTTCATGATTATAAAGTGCAAGTTCCGACGGCAGCGCAGAGGCTATCTCGCCTGAAAAGCGCAAGCCTGCGCGCCTGCCTCCGAAAGAAGGACGCATTTCGTATTCAGTTGTTGCGGCGGCGCGCACAGCCTTTTCGCATTCCGACTGCAAAGGCGCGCGTCCGCTCCGCCCCAAAACGTCCGCAAGCTGCGCGATAAATTCGTCTTTCTCGAGGAACTTCGCGTACTCTTGCAGCACGTCAAAACCGGTTTCGCAAAACGGAGACGCCGCCAAACTCCAGAGGCGTTCGGCATTATCGACAAACGGAGAGACGAGCGGCTGGAGTTTTTGAAAAGCCGCAATTTTTTTGTACAAACCGCGCATAAAGTCCCCGCGGCTTTGTTCTGCGCGCTCAAGTTCCCATTGCGTTTTGCGCGCGGCGTATTCTGTTTGAATGCCGCGTTTCAAATGACGGAACAAGGCCTTGCCTTCTGCAAGAGCAGTTTTTGCCGCGTCATCATCTGCAGCCTCACTCCCCTGCGGAACTTTTAGTTCGCTGCGGTAAAAATCAAACTCGACGGCGGAAGGCGCGACATCTCCGCGCATATCGTCGTTTACGGACGGAAGAATCTCATATTCGTCTTGAATACGCTCAAGCGCGTCCAAAGAAAGTTTCGCATTGCGCGCCGACTGCAATTTTTGAATGAACGCTTCTTCCGCGGCAAAGGGATTTTTTGCGCGGAACTCCTCGCGTAAGCCGGAAAGCCAGCCGGACAGGTCCGTCAAAACGCACGTTTTTACCTCTCCGCTGCGCTCAAAAAAATCAAATAATTCCGACTGCCGCTCATCCTCAGGGCAGAAAATATCGGCAATCAACTCCGCGCCCGCGCTTCCGGCAAACGAAAGCCGCCCATCCTCCGCCGCGCTTGAATGCAGCGCGTTTGAGAGGGCGGCGCCGCGCGTTTTTCCGTTACCGTTTTGCATATCGGTAGCGCGCCCTGTTCAATTCAACTTTTGCGTCGTCAAATTCTTCTATTATAATGTCGATTTTTTGCGCGATAAGTTCCGCCGTGTCGCGCGGCGCAAAAAGATTTGCTTTGAAGACCGGCACGGAACGTTTTTTGTACGCGGCAAGTTTTTCCTTTTCGCTTTGAATGTGCGCCGCCAAGGGTTCAAAATCGTTTGTATCAAAGTCGTCTTTTGCCGTCTGCCATTCAAGAGGACTGGAAAACAATGCCGACTTCCTTTCCAAAACCGTTTTTTCCTTTATTTCCGGCGTCCACTCGACGGCAAACTCGCCCGCATTCGAAAAAATCGTCTTCCCGTCGTCAGACAAAACGACTTCATTCGTCTCTTGTTCGGTCTTCCATTTTTCATCGAAAAAGCGGTACCAGTAGCCGTTGTAATTGCGTGTGAAAATGAGGGCGTCAAAATACCAGAGCCGCCCGTTTTTATCGCGGACTTTGTAATATTTTTCCGCCGTCCCCTGCCGCCTGACGACGATGGGCTCGGCGCGCTGCCCCGCGATAACCCGCTTTTCATACCAAACGTCGCTCACCTTTTGGTTGAAACGTGTGATTTCCGCCCGTATTTCGCGGAGGGAGGCAGCCGCTTCAAGTCCCGCCTCTTGAATGCACGCGCGGACGATAAGAGCCGTCTGCTTGCGCTGCGCCTCCGTGCTCCAAATGCAGTCGGCGATAAGGGCTGCGTCCGCAATATCCGCCGTCTTTCTGCCGTTCAAAAACGCCGACGTTTTGATAAGGCGCACGATTTTCTTCCAGCGGCGGTCGGAAACGTAATATTTTTCACCGCCTGCCGGCGGCTCATCCGCATTCCGCTTTGTAAGTTCCGCCCTCACGGCTTTTATAACCGCAAGCACGCTGAATGGCACCGCGATCCGGTCGATTGCAGTCTGCCACGCCGCCAATTCCTCATGCGTGATGAGATATTTTTCCGCCGCCGCGTCAAGTTCGACGCCGCTTTCGTCACCTGATGCCGTTATCATTTTAAAAAAGTTTTCATCGTCTTCGATAGGCTTTGTCTTGAGGCGGACGGTAAAGCGATCCCACAACGCCAGAAGCCCCGCGTTTTCCTCCGGCAGTTCGTTCGACGCGGCAATCAGCCCTTTAAGCGGCGCAAGGTCAACGCGCTTTCCGTTGTGGAACGTGCGCTCGTTTATAATGGACAAAAGCGAATTGAGTACGGCAGGCCCCGCTTTCCAGATTTCGTCAAGAAAGGCGATGTCCGCATCCGGCAAAAATCCCTCCGTCGCCCGCCGGTACTCGCCTTTTTCAAGTTCCTGAAGCGACACCGGCCCGAACAGTTCATCCGGCGTACTGAATTCGTTGAGCAGGTACTCAAAATACTTCATTTTTCTTCCGCCGCCGCAAAAAACGCGCGAAAGCCGCCTGCAAATCATACTCTTTGCCGTCCCCGGCGGACCGAGCAAAAATATATGTTCCCCCGCAATCACCGAAAGCAGCGCAAGCCGCGCCGTTTTATCTTTTTCATACAGCCCCGCCGTGAGGAATTTCAAAAGTTTTTCGATTCTTTTATGAATGCTCAGCATAATACGTTCCGTTTTATCTGCGTTAGGTTCCGCGCGATACTCTATTCTACCACAGATACCATTTTGAAAAAGCCGGATAATTTGTAAATTAGGAGTGGTTAGTATGCATAACGGACTTCCTGCAGGAGCAAGAGGAAGTTTATTGTTTACGGACTTTCCATATTGAAGTTTGACTGGTATTGTATTTCACGGAAGGAACGTTAGAGGTACACGAGCGTTTCCAAAAGTCAGAAGAATAAAAACAAAGTGCCGCACCGTTGCTACACAGCCCCCTACAAAAACATTTTTTCCGCCAGTTTGCCAATGGCAAACTGGGGAGGGCAGAAACTACGTTAAATCTTTTAGACTTCTTTTTTTCTGCCCGCGCGCCTACATAGTTTGCGCAAGCATTTCGGAAATGCTGAACGCGTGGTCGCCGATTTTTTCGATTTGACGGACGAGGTCGAGGTACAGCAGTTCGGACTTGACGTCGGCTCCGTTTTCCAGTCGCTTCCGCGCAATCTTTTTCAAGTTTTTTCTAAACGTGTCGATTTGGTCTTCAAGGCTTCGCGCAAGTTGAAGTTTGTCTTCCGTGAGGTGGCGGTTAATATTGATTCGGATAAACTGCAAAAACTGGCGGGCAAGTTCCACGTACGGAATGAGGCGTTCAAAGTCCTCCTGCGGAAACTTCATCTTTTTTTCGATGCTGCGGTGAATGAGCATGCCGGAGGAAAAACATTCGTCGGACATCGCTTCCAAGTCGTCCGTAATCTGAATCATCACAGAAAGGTTCGCCCTCTGACTTTCCGTAATCGGCAGGTGCTCGCAATTTATGATGTAGCGCACTAACTGTTCGTGCATTTGGTCGCAATAATTTTCCGCATCGCAAAGCGCCTCCGAATGCTCCGCAATAAAATCTTCCGTGCGCTTGGAAAATCCCGCCTGCAGCCGGTCGAACATATCGGTAACGACGTCGGTCATGTCGGCAATTTCTTTTTCAACGCGCACGATGTGCGCCGCGGCAGTCTCTTTTCCTCCTTCGACAAACTCAAGTCGATAATATTTATGCGCGCCGCGTTCAACGTTTTTAATCAAAAATTCCAAAAGTCGAATCAGATACGAAGACAGCGGGAGTAAAATGAACGTCGTGATGATTTTGAACACGGTATTCAGCATGGCAATGCGAATCGAAATGTTTGCGCCGGGCGTGATGAAGGCGATGAAGGAAAGCAGAGGCTTGAAAAGCACAAGCGCGGAGACCGTTCCAAAGATATTGAACAGCACGTGGAGCATTGCGGCGCGGCGGGAATCGGCGGAGGTGCCGAACGAGGCTAAAACCGCGTCAATCGTAGAGCCGATGCCGCTTCCAAGCGTCATGGCAGCCGCGCTTTCCCACGTTACCACGCGGTTGAACGCAAGCGTTATCACGACGGCGGTAAACGCGCTTGACGAATGGATAAGCGCCGTCATCACAATCCCGATAACAAAACTGATGAATATGGAAAGCGCGCCCCAACTTTGCACGGTGTTCATAAAGGCAAGTTGTTCTGCGCGGAAGGAAAACGTTTCTTTTAAGCCCGCAAGCCCGAGGAAAAGCAGTCCGAAGCCCATAACCGCTTCGCCCGTATTCTTAAAGTAGGAATTCTTTAATAAGGAAAGGAAAAAACCCGCCCCGAACAGCGGAACGGCAAACTTTGAAATGTCGAAATTAAAGCCGAACAGCGAAACAATCCACGCGGTTACCGTCGTTCCGATATTCGCGCCGAAAATAACGCCCACCGACTGCGCCAGCGTCAAAAGTCCCGCGTTGACAAACGATATGACCATGACGGTCGTCGCGCCGGACGACTGGATTATCATCGTAATCAACAGTCCCGTCAAAAGCCCCACAAAGCGGTTGCCGGTCATGAGTGAGAGCGCATGCTGCAGCCGCGCCCCCGCGCTTTTTTGCACGCCGGAACTCATCAACTTCATTCCGTAAAGCAAAAATCCAAGACTCCCGCCGAACTGTATAATCGCCGCAAATATGAACATCGCGTTATATTACCTGAGAATGCGGGATGTTTGCAAGAAGGGGGGATTCTAATGAGGAATGAATGGGCAGCGGAGAAGGATGTGTGACAGATTGAGGGTGTTCCGGTCGCACGAGTTTTGCCTGAGGCAAAACTCGCAGTAAAACAGAGCGGAGGAGAACGGCGCGTTTTGCTGCGGCAAAATTGTGTGCGACTGTGAACCCCATTTTCCGCAAGTTTTCCGTAGGAAAACTTCGGCGGATGGCAAACAGTTAAGTCATTCAAACACAATAAAAACTATCCGCTGCCGCCTGTCAATTATGCAATTTCTCGCAACTATACATTTTATTATCTACAAGTTTTCCGTAAGGAAAACTTGCCGCAAGCGGCGCTCCGCTCCATCCGTCTCGCACATCTGTAACAACCGCTTGCTATTTTTCCCCCGTCGTCAAATTGACAAGCCAGCGTTCTTTTTTGAGCCAGAAATACGCGATTCCCGCTTTGGCAAAGTCCGAAAGTTTGACGATTGCGTACATGGCGACGGGACCGAGCGAAGTCAGTCCCACCAAGAGGAACATTCCGCCGACAAAGAGAATATTTGCGACGGTATCGCACAAAACGCCCATCGTTGTGTCGCCGCCGGTGCGCGAAATTGCGTATTGACCGTTCAAGTACGCCCAGAGCGGGAGGTAGGCTGCCGCGGTGATGATAAGACCGCGCGCAATCGCCTGCGAATTGAGGCTCAGGTTTTTGAATACGAACGGAATTAAGAAGACGGTAAAAAATCCGATGAACATAAATATGACGCCGAACGCCGTCGAGCCGGATAAAATCCAGTTTTTGTATTTTTTCGCTTCGTCAAGTCTGCCCGCGCCCAATTCCTGTCCCAAAATGACGGACGTCGCGGTTACGATGCCGGAAAAGCAGATGAAAAACAGGTTTGCGATGGCAAATCCCGCCGACATTCCCGAAACGACTTCCGCGCCGCCTCTCCGGTTGTACAGCGCGTTCGAAACGGTTTCCGAAAGCGCCCATGTCAGTTCCGAATACAAAATCATCGTCGACTTGTTGATAATCGTGCCGAACAAACGGAGTTTTATACGGAACAGTTTGAAAATATTGAACAAAAACGGCGGCTTTTTTACGATCGCGTAGCCGACGAACAAAACGAACTCCGCCGCGCGCGCGATAACGGTCGCAATGCCGGCTCCTTCAACTTCAAGACGCGGCGCGCCGAGATTTCCGTAAATAAAAACCCAGTTGAAAAACGTGTTGATAAGCGTCGCAATAATCGAAATGACAAGCGGAGGCCGCACAATTTCAATTTCCCGTAAGGACGAAGCAAGCGACTGCGAAAACACCATAAAAAGCCCGGAAAAAGCGACGGCGCGGGAATACCGTACCGCTTGGTCGATGATAACTTCCGCATCCGTGTTGACCGTCAGCATCATGCCGAACATTCCGCGCGGGGCTGCAAGTCCTACGGCGGTAAAAACAATGCCCGCCGCGCCGGCAAGCAAAATCTTAAAACGCAGACTTTGCTGCATTCCCTCGCTGTCTTTTGCCCCGTTGAACTGCGACATAAAAATTCCGCCCGCCGAGCAAATCGTATTCACCAAAATAATGAACACAAAAATGAGCATTCCCGCCGTATTGACGCCGGCCATTTTGACGTCGCCGAGCCCGGAAACCATAAAATTGTCGATGAGGGAAACAAAGTTTTGGATTAAAAGCTGCGCCATAACCGGCAGCGCGATAGAAAGGGCGCGCATATAAAAGCGCGCCGTGCCGAAATAGTTGTGCCGTAACATATAACTCCGTTTATTGAGACAAAGTATAGTTGTTTTTTGAGCATTTGAACAGCGTATGCCGACTGGACAAGCCGCGTTCCGCTTCGCATTCGGCTGTCTTGAAGCCGCGCCGCGTTAGTTGTCTTCGTCGTTCGCGTCGATGGGAATGGAGCCCAAATGCAGGATATTGCTGTATGAGACGGTAAAAGACGTATCTTGTCCGACGGCGACCGCGTACAAGTCCACGTACCATTTCGACGGAGAGCCGGAACTTGTATATTTTACGTCGCTGTCGTTTTCCTGCGGATGGGCGTTTTCGCTTCCTTTCGCGGTGCGTCCAAAGTCGAATGTGTAGCGGTTGCCCTCGCGGCGCGGAAGGCCGAGTCTGCTTTCGGAAGCAGTTTTCCGATTTATAGTTACTTCCGCGATAAAATCGCTTGAACTGGTCTCTTTGTAATTCGACAGGCGAATATAAACTCTTCTATTATTTCCCGTCCCTTCAATCAGCGGAGTTTTCGTTTCGTCTTTCAATCCCAACTGCTTGTACCCGTGCGAGTCAATCAGAGAAGACGCCGCCGCAGATTCGTTTTTCGACGAACTTAAACTTCCTAAAGAACTGACTGCCGACGACATCGTTGATAAGTCGTTGTAGATTTTATAATAAACGGCGGTGCCCAAAAACTTAAACGACGAGGATGCCGAAAGGTATGACTGCATTTGCGAACTTCCTTCGTTTGTTGAAAACTCGACGTAGCGGTTATCGTACTGGCTGTTGCTGTCCGAATAGTGATAAACGGTTACAGGCGAATCCAAAACGAAGAATTCATCCAGACCGCAGCCGCCTAAAAGCACAAGGCAGAATGTAAATGCAATAACGGGCGCAAAAACCATTGTCTTTCCGCCCGCACGATTTTTACAGTCCGCCAACGCCGTCATATACATATTCGTAAAACCAAAAGGGCGGCATTACGATACGCCGCCCGTCAACCGCTATTGCGGTTTTATCTCTTTTGAAGCCTCAAGCGCAATAATACGGGACTTCGCCAGTTTTGCCCACGAATCGTCGGGCGTTTTTCCGTACAGTTTATTGTAGACTTCAATCGCTTCGTCGGCATTCCCTTGATTTTCCAAGGTGCGCCCGCAGCAAAACGACGCATGAGAAAATATCAAAAAATCTTCCGTTTCCGCCGCCGTTTTATAATTTTTTACCGCGTTGTCTAAATCGCCGGAATTTTCAAAGCAAACCGCCGCATTAAAATACGCAAGCGGCGCAGTATACGAATCTCTGCCCTTTGCCGCCGCCGTAAGCCAGTAGGAAGCCGCCTTTGAAAAGTCCTCCTGCGAATACGCAATTTCTGCGGCAAGCATGTTCGCGCGGACGCCGGTAATTCTCCGCTTGGTAACGTAGGGCTCAAGAGCGACAAGAGCGTCGTTTCTCCGCGCAGCAAGTTCCGCGTCGGAAAGAGAGGCGGAACCTTCCGTAAGGTTGTAGGAAATCGTATCGACTGCCGCAAGTCCGTTTTTATCCGCCCGCGTAACAAGCGCAACGCCTGCCGCATATGCGCTCACCCCCACGATTGCCGCAACGAGCAGCACGATAAGGCCGGGACGCCACGCGTCAATATAAGCGGAAACTTTTTCCGCCGCAGTCGATTTTTCAAACTTATTTTCCATAATATTTACCTCGTAAACACCATTTATTTTCTTTCATCGCGTATGTTCAACTCGTTCATCAAGCGTGAAACGTACGTGCGCTGAATATCCAATATTTTTCCCGCGCGCGTTTGATTCCATGAACATTCTTCAAGAATCTTGATTAAATACGCGCGCTTAAAGACGTTGAGCGCCGTTTTCAGCGTTCTGTCCGCACTTTCTTGACCGGAAGCAACGACGGAGGCAAGTTCGGAAGCCTCCTGCTCGCGGAAAGAAACGCCCCCCTCTTCAAGCGTCAGCCGCAGATCCGCGCTTTGAACCACCGGCGGATTTCCGATAATGCAGGCGCGCGCAACCGCATTTTCAAGTTCGCGGATATTGCCCGGCCAGCGGTAATCCTCCATCGCTTTGACAGCGCGCTCCGAAAACCCCGAATACGCCCGCCCCGTTTCCGCCGAATATTTTTGCAAAAACGCCGACGCAATCGGCACGATATCTTCTTTACGCGCGCGCAGCGGCGGCACCCTAATCGGCAGGACGTTCAAACGGAAGTACAAGTCCTCGCGGAATTGCCCGCGCCGCACCATCTCATCAAGATTGCGGTTCGTCGCCGCAATAATGCGCACGTCAACGCTTATCGTTTCGGCAGAACCGACCATTTCAAACTGCTTATCTTGAATAACGCGGAGAAGTTTCGGCTGCAATGCCAGCGGAATTTCTCCCACTTCATCGAGGAATATCGTTCCCCCGTCCGCCATTTTAAACCGTCCGTCCCGCGCTGCATCCGCGCCGGTATACGCGCCTTTTACGTGCCCGAACAGTTCGCTTTCCATCAGCGTTTCAGAAAGAGCCGCGCAGTTGACGCGCACAAAAGGTTTATCCCTCCGCGTACTGTTTAAGTATATCTGCTCGGCGAAAAGTTCCTTGCCCACACCGCTTTCTCCCGTTATGAGGACGGAAGAATTGGTGAGCGCGGCTTTTTTTACAATTTCCATCAAATCCTGAATAACAGGACTGACTGCAATAAAATTATGCAGTTTTGCAGGGGCGCGCGCGGAATCTTTTAAATTATGTCTGAGGTTTGCAATTTCATTCTTTTGGAAGCGCAGATTTTCCGCCGCTTCAACGGCGGTACCCGCAATACCGGCGATAAGTTCCATCGCTCGAATGTCGCCGTCGTCAAACCGCAGCCCCATCGGCTTATCAATTGCCTCAAGGACTGCAACAAAGCGTTCGCCGCAAAAAACCGGAACCGCAAGAATTCCTGAAAGGTTGAATTCCGCAATTCCTTCCGCCAAACGGAAGTAGTACGAATCGTTCATAACGTCGTCGGCAACAAGCGGCTGCTTCCGTTTAAGCACGTCGGCGGCAAAACATTTTTCCGGCAACGTTTTTAACGGAGCGGAAAATTCGCCGTCAAGTGTAGCCGCACTCAAAATAAATTTGCCGGACGCCCTATCCAACGAAACGAAAGCGGCTTTTTCGCATTTAACAAGACGCATTACCCATTTCAATATACGAAAGAGCAATGCGTCTTTATCCGAATGATCCGAATTGATATCGCCGTTGATTTCGATAAACGTCTTTAAGATATCTAAAGAAATCTTTGCCATCAAAAATCTTTCAACAGCTAGTTACTTTTATCTTTAATAAAATCGCCCAGCGTATACGCGCCGTCGCCGTCATTGTCGGACTTGGACATATACTGAGAAATTTCATCGCGCTGCTGTTTCCGTTTAAATTCCCGCACGGAGAACGCAAGTTTTTCCTTATCGGGATTTACGTCAACGACATATACATTGATTTTATCGCCGACATTATACTTCTTCACCGCTTCTTCAAACGGAATTTCACGGCTGTCGGAAAGGTTCGCTTTGTTCACCAATCCTTCAATGCCGTTCGGAGCCTTTACGAACACGCCGAAGTCCGTAATCGACGTAATCTCGCCTTCAAGCGTTGAGCCGGGCTTATATTCGTCGGCAAACTGCTTCCACGGATTCTCCGTCAACTGCTTAATTCCCACTCTGATACGGCGCGAGTCGACATCACAGTCAATCACGACGGCTTCAATTTCCTGATCAACGGAAAGTTCGCTTCCCGTATGCTTTACCTTTTTCGTCCACGAGATATCGTCGGAGTGCAGGAACGCGTCCATGCCTTCTTCAAGAGAAATGAACGCTCCGTTATTCGTAATTTTAACGACTTTGCCGGTAACTTTCGTGCCGACCGGATAGCGCTGGTCAATCGTATCCCACGGATTGTCCGTAACCTGCTTAATGCCGAGAGAAACGCGCCCCGCCTGAATATCGTAACCCAAAATCATGCAATCGATTTCATCGCCGATTTTTACCATGTCGGACGCTTTATTGATTTTCTTTGTCCACGAAAATTCGCTGATGTGAACAAGTCCCTCAATTCCTTCTTCAAGTTCGATGAACGCGCCGAAGTCGGTAAGTTTCGTCACTTTTCCTTTTACGACGTCATTTACATGATATTTTTCTTCAAAGTGAATCCACGGATCTTCGGTAAAATGCTTGAGCGAAAGATTAATGCGTTTTTCGGCAGGATCAAGCCGCACGACTTTTAATTCAATTTCCTGACCTTTCTTCACAAAGTCTTTCGGGCGGGCAACGTGTCCCCAGCTCATATCGTTTATATGTAAAAGACCGTCAAATCCGCCCAAATCGATAAAGGCGCCGAAACTTGTAAACGACTTTACCGTCGCCTTTACCGTGTCACCGATATTGATTGTGTTGAAAAACTCCTCGCGGAGCCGGTCGATTTGCTCTTCAAGATATTTTCTGCGATTTACAACAACATTTTGTCTGTTGTCTGTATACAGTCTGTCCACGTAAAAAAACGATTCTTGTCCGATTAAAGACTCAGGCTTTTCGACTTTTTGACTGTCCGACTGACTGATCGGTAAAAAGGCATGAATATCGCCGCTTAAAGCAACTTCAAAACCGCCTTTTACAATTTTTGAAATTGTACCTTTTATCGGCGTTTTATCTTTAAATGCCTGCGAGACATCCTTCCACATTCGTTTGGCATCGGCTTTCGTCTTAGAAATTTCCGGACCGTTCCGTCCGAATAATTTCAATAAAAATACCTGTACTTTATCTCCAACCTTCGGAAGAGCGTCTGAAAACTCGGATACGGGAACTCTTCCCTCAGACTTACATCCCACATCTAAAAACACCAATTCATCGGTTACTTGAATGACAGTACCTTCAACAATTTGACCTTCTTCAGGACTGTTAAGGTTGTTCAAAGACTCTTCTAATTGTGACTGGAATTTGTCCTTGGTGTTCTGGACACTCTCCTTTTGCACTTCCGTTTCTTCCATTGCGAACCCTTTATTATTGATTTGTTTCAATATTATTGCACAAACATTATCTATCGTCAAGTTAGAAGTATCTATATAAAGCGCGTCCAGCGCAATCCGCAATGCGCCTTCCGCCTTTCGCTTATCGATTTCATCGCGCTTTTTAATCGCTTCTTTTATCTCTTCAAGCGAAAGATCGCTTACCCCCTGCGCAAAACGCCGCTTTGCCTGCACGTCAATCGAGGCGTCAAGATAAAACTTGCATTCCGCATTTGGAAAAACGACCGTCGTCATGTCGCGCCCCTCGCAGACGATGCTCAAACTCTTTGTAATTTCGCGCAGACGCTCGTTGACTAAATGCCGCACGGGAACAACCGCGGAAAGTTCGGCGACGTGCGCGCTCACCCTGTCGTCGTGTAGCACGTCTTCCACGTCGGCGCCGTTTAAAATCATGCGGGAATTCTTATATTCGAGTTTTTGTTTCCGGCAGAATTCCAGCACGGCAGTTTCATTGCGCAAATCGATGCCGGAATCAAGAGATGCCATCGTAAGCGCGCGGTAAAAACTGCCGCTGTTCAAAAACGTAACGCCGAGCCGCCGCGCAATCAAAGACGCAATAGTACTTTTTCCCGTTCCGGCAGGACCGTCAATCGCAATAACCATATTTCCTCCAAAATCATTCCGCACGAATAGGGGCGGGTCCCTACGCCGCAAGTTTTATATTTTAAGACGAGGTCAAAGTCAGTAACCGGATTTTCGAATTCTGACAAAGCCCTGCCGCCTGCCTCAGCCTCCTGAGTGCCGCCCGCCTTGCTCACCTCAACAAAAAACCGTTTCCACCGATTTTCTTCGACTTTCATTCCATGTCGGCAGCGAAAAAATCACCGGCAGTTCATAACGCTCTCCGCCGCAATTTCCGCACAGTCGACTATAACGGCGTCCGGCAAAAGTTCGTATTTTTCCAACGCCGGCATAATGCCCGCCGCAGTAAATGCATATTTCCCCGCAAACAAACGTGCAGCACGAACTCCTCTCCTACAAACCGCCCGCCGCTAAAGACCGCCTCACGCCGGCAGCGTCTTCTCCGTCCTCAAAAAAACTCTCCAGAGGTCTTCTTTCCCGCAAGTTTTCCACCGGAAAACTTGCAGCAGGCGGCGCTCCATTATATCTTTCTCACTCAGTAACAACCGCCTGCGCCGCCCTCGCCTCATTCTCGACGCGTTCAATCACAACGAAGGCAAGCGCGTATTCTTTTTCATGCGACAGCGACACGAACACCGCGCAGTCGCCGCAGAGCCGCCGAAGCAGTTTTTCCGCGCTCCCTGAAAAACGCAGTTCAGGTTTTCCGGCCCCGTCGTTTTCTATCCAAACTTCTTTTAAAGAAAAATCGCGGATTCCCGTGCCGAGCGCTTTGGAAAACGCTTCTTTCGCCGCAAAACGCGCGGCAAGACGGCGGCTTTTCGCTTCAAGCGTTCCCGAACGGGGCAATTCGGCGGCATGAAAAAAACGCTCCATCAATTCAGGACTTTGCGCCCATTTTTCAAAGCGGCGCACTTCGGCAATATCCGCACCGACTCCGAAAATCACGCGTCCCCGCCCTCCGGCTCAACGCCGCCCGCCTCAGCCTCCGCGCCGTCCGCTTCAGGATTGCCCTCCGCCTTGCTCACTTCAACGGAAAGTGTTTCCACCGATTTTTTTTCGACTTTTATTCCGTTCGGCAGAAAAAAAATCACCGGCAGTTCGTACGCGCCCGCTTCTTCAATTCCCGCACAGTCGACTGCAACGGCATCCGGCAAAAGTTCGTATTTTTCCAGCACCGGCATAACGCCCGCCGCAGTAAACGAAACGTTCGGCAATTCTTTTTCGATTTTCAGTCCGTCTTTCAAATGCAGAACGTCGATTTTGACATTAGAAAACGTTTTTTCCATAGGAATCGGCTCAATGTCGACGGTAACGGCAAAGTCCGACTCGGGAAAAACTTGAACAATCGGAACGATGTTATCGAGTTTTACAGCGGCGCTGAAGTCGATTGACGCTCCTTTTACATTCACCTTGCTCGTAAATACCTGCTTTAGTCCCTTGACGACGGAAGAGGCTCCCATCACTTTTACCGCAGACGGAGAGACGAAAACGTTTTTTATTTCATATCCGTGCGAAGGCTCTCCCGCAAGCGCAGGCTCTACCGGAATATAGGCGACGATTTTTTCATCAAGGCGGACGGGAACGCTCTCAGGCTTAACGATAATTTCAAGCGGATCGACGAGCATGATGTCAGGAGAGAGTGCAATGTCGACGGGAACCGAATATTGCCCGGGCCCCGAATAATAGTCGAGATTGACGGAGGCTTTTATCTTCGCTGCGGAAACGGCGGCGGCATTTTCCGTCTTTGTGCGCACGTACACTTTCACAAAACGCGGAAGTTCCGTTACGTTCGTCATAGCGCCGTTTGAAACGGCGGTCAACGGAACGGTAAGGCTGCGTTTATCAAGCACGGAAATCCGATGAAAGACGTAAATCCCCAGCGCGAGAACGGCGCAGATGATTTTTGCAAGCATATTTTCGCTTAATTTTTCAATCAATTTTTTTATGCTCATCAATGGTGTCCTCCACGTTGTTCGCATCCGGCGTAATTTCAAGCAGATTTTCAAGCACCTTCGTCAATTCTCTCATCGAAAGGTCGTAATGCAGTTTGGATTCGTACGCAAGACTGATTGCCCCCGTCTCTTCCGACACGACAAGAACGACGGCGTCCGACGCTTCGGAAAGTCCGAGAGCTGCGCGGTGGCGCGTCCCGAAAGTCTTTTTGATGTCGTATTGTTCGCTTAAAGGCAAAAAGCAGCCGGCGGAAAGCAATTTGCCGCCCTGAATAAAGCAGGCTCCGTCGTGAAGGGGCGTATCCATTCCGAATATCGTTACCAAAAGGCTCGACGTTAAATCCGCGTTTAAGCGCGTGCCGGTCTGCATAACGTCGTCGAGTTTTGTGTGGCGCAGGAACACGGCAAGCATTCCGCGCTTTTGCTTTGAAAGCATATCCGCCGCGATGAGCACGGAGTCGACATAGGTGTGCTTGGAGCGGCTTCCGACGGCAAACCACTGATTTTGCCCGAGCCGCAAAAAAAGTTTCCGTATTTCCGGCTGGAAAACAATCGCAAATCCGACGATGAGCACGGGAGTTGCGCGCTGCAAGAGCCAAAGCAGCGTTTCAAGATTCAAAAAACTTGCAAGCACGCCTGCCAAAAGGACGATGACGGCGGCTTTGATAATCTGAATTCCGTTGGTTTTGACTAAAATTTTATAGGCTTTGTAAAGGATAAAAGCAAGAACGCCCACGTCAATAACGGGGCGCAGTATATTGTAAAGTGCAAGCAGATTTTCCGACGCTTTCAAATCGTTTTCCTTCCCGCCGATGCGTTTTCCATGAGCGAATGTTCAAGTTTCGGCTTACTTATATATAGAAGAATTTTAAGGCGATTTTCAAAAAATGTCGGGAGGCTGCCGCTTTATTCCGCAATCAAAACCGTACCCCGCTCCAATTCCGCCTATCCGCACTCGAACGTTACGCCTGCTTTTCATCAGCGTCGGCGTAAATATAACGCAAGACTTTTAAGCTATCAACCGCTTCTTTTACATCGTGAACGCGTAAAATGCGCGCGCCCTGCATGACGGAAATCAGCCCCGCAGCGACAGTGCCGATAAGACGCTCGTCCGTATCGCGTCCGATCATGTGCCCAATGCAGCTTTTGCGCGACAACGCCATCAAAACCGCGTATTCTCCGCCGCACAACTCTCCGCACCGGCGTATCAACTCCGCGTTTCCGCGCGCGTCCTTTCCAAAACCGATACCCGGATCCACGATAATCTTTCGTTTTTCAATGCCGGCATTTTGCGCAAACTCCGCGCGCGCACGTAAATACGCATCCACTTCGGCAAAAACGTCCGTGTAGCCGGTGTTGCGCTGCATGGTCTGGGGCAGCCCGCGCTTATGCATCAAAACGACGGGAATCTTTTTTTCGGCGGCAAAGCGCGCAAGCGTTTTATCGTCTTCAAGCGCGGAAACGTCGTTCAAGATGTCCGCGCCTTCATCGAACGCCGCCTCCATAACCGCGCGCTTCCGCGTATCGACTGAAATCGGCACGTCCGAAAACGCGCGAATCGCCTTTACAAGCGGGACGACGCGCATTAATTCTTCAGCCTCGTCCACGTACGCGCTTCCCGGCCGCGTCGACTCGCCGCCGATGTCGATAATATCCGCGCCCTCTTCGATAAGCCGCGTTGCAAGTTCAATCCCGCCGCGGCTCCCGTCCCAAAACGAATCCGGCGTCGCATTCACAATTCCCATCACGAACGCGCCGCGCTCAAGTCTTATCGTTTTATCCCGTAAAAAAAGTTCGGTCATTTGCCGCTCCTAAAATCAATGCAAGCCAAGTTAGTAATGCAATTCATAATGCGTAGTTTTGCCCGCCGCCGTGAAACTGAATTTGGGGGCGGAAACAGAGTTGCACAATATTCGTCATTTGAGAACTATTTCTCATGGCAAAGATGGTGCTATAGCTCTGTATCACGCGAGTTTTGTGTTAGCAAAACTCGTGAGAGCGGGACATAACTATGTCTTTCAAATCCTGTAACAACCGCTCGACATACTCGGGCGGACTGCAAAAACAATCAGAGCTTTCAAGCATGCTGTTTGCAGTCCGCGTAATTATATACTGCGACTCATCGTGCCTGCGACGGAAAGAATGTTATTTTTCAGCGTGAAGTTTAACATTCCTTCATAGTGATATGCCGCCTCAGGACTGAACGTGTCCGCCTCAAGCATATGCTCTATTTTATCCCATGCCAAATCCGCCGATTTTGCAGGATTGCCGTTCGGTTTCAGGTACTCGGACTTTATCATCATGCCTTCGCCCGTCCGGTCAAAAATGTCAGTAACTTTTTTAACGCCTGTTACCGGATCAAACTTGCCGTTTTTATCGGTCTTCACTTCATATGCGCCGTTCGGAGTTACATAACGCGCTGTAATAACGCCGTTCTCTTTTGTAACGGTCAGATTGTAGTCCTGCGCCATGCTCCAATCGTTGACTGCAAATAAAAAGAGAATGCGTAAACCGGCGGGAATTGCAGCCTTCTGCTCTTCGATAGGTTCGCTGTAACGGACAACGTTAAAACCTGTGGTGGAACCTTTCATACTCGCGCCGGAGACTGCGTCATATCCGTCTTTGACGGTTTCTCCGTTTCCGAGAGTCCAGTAGAAATGATTGGTTTTGTGATTTCTTTTTGCGATATCCAGTTTATAGTCGATACGGACATCGGTAGAAGAATTGTTTGCAGCAAACGCAAAACCTGCGGTAAGAAGTAGAACAGCGGCTAAAGCTCCTGTTCTCATTTTTTTCATATTAGAACTCCTAACTATAAGAATATCTTTCCGAAAATCCCTTCACATAAAACTGCATGAGGGTACGGAAAGTCAGTTAAACGATTATATCTAAAAATAAAAGCGCAGGTAAAGCAGAGAGAAAACATAATTCATAATTTGGAATACAGGATGCGGAATGGAGTGATACAATAAAAGTGCAGTGCCAAAATTGCCGAAAAAGAGAGGAGAATGGCAATGAAAAGGTATGATCAAAATTTCAAAACCGAGGCATTGAAGCTGTCGGACGAGATCGGAGTCAAGAAGGCGTGTGAACAGCTTAACGTGAACTATGGGCGGTTTATTTTCAGCCGCTAAAATAGCGCGGCTGAAAAACACTGCGAGTTTGCGCAAGCGCAAACATCGCTTATTAACGTGTGCGCGTTTCGCGCACCAATGCAACAGTCTCCAGAACCTGATGTTTCTGAAGACT
>JBQNBN010000041.1:0-24657 GCA_052169915.1 Treponema sp. | reverse complement strand
TAGCGCGTGAATTATCCGTTACATGGGCGACGCTCAACAGCTTTATGAAGCGCAACGGCATAAGGTGAAACGACTGTAAAGGCATAAAAAATTACGCTATATGCAATTCACTTGCACATGGCGCAATTTTTAGGGATTTTCTTTTTGTAGGAAAATTCACGTTTTTTCTCCGGCTGTTTCATTATTACGCACAATCCCATTCCCCGCTATAAACTAACCATTTCCATTCAAAAATCCCCTTGCTTTTCTATCATGATTCTTCTACTATCCGAGCCGGAAGAAAAACTCAAAAAAAATTACTTTACTCTTTAAAACGCTTTTCATACTGACCGATGGCGGCGTTAAAACGGCTGGGATATGAGCATACGTTTTAATCGTGTTGTTGAGTACGTCGACGAAAAGAAAAAGCAAAAGTTCAGCGGAGTCTGCAAGTTAGGTTTTGAAAACGGCGGACTTGTCGCAATCAGTGAAACGAACCGCGCTGAAATCATCTATCCCGAATACAAAATCAATCCTGACGCGTGCCTTCAAATGGCTCAAGACCCGATTTTTTCAGGCTCCATTCTTTTGGAGTTTGAAAACGGCAGTATTCTCAGCTGTTCATACTTAAAATCGTATAAGGGAGAGACTCTTAGAAAGTATTTAAGAGTGTAAGCGGCAAAGTCAATTTGTTGTTTAATCAGGAATTACGCATAACGAATTATAAATCATACACAGGAGGAATCGCATGAAAATCAGCGATGAAATCAAACATGAGGATGTTCTGCCGGAAGAAAAGCAGGATGACATTTTTTTTACGCTTTTGAGCGGGAAAACGCTGTCGGAGGAAATTAAAACGTCGCGCGGAACGTTTACCGTCAAGTTTCCCAAAGAGGCGGATATGCTCTACATAGACCGCCGCGTGTCCGCAATGAGGGCCGGAATTGCCGCCGCGTGTTTTGACGATAACGCCAATTTCCGAATGCGCAAAATCGCGTTTTTGGACGTTGTAGTCGAAAGCGGGGAAGACTGGTTTAATCGGCTTAAGAAGAAAAATACGTTTACGTGGGGGGATATGCCGGATGCGGACTTCGTTGACGAAGTGTACGTGAAGGCATGGACGTTTCGCGAAAAGGTACAGGCGGACTTTAGACGCCATGAAGCAAACGCCGTTGGAGAGTCTTCTGACGGAGAGGACGTTTCTTCTTCTGTGGACGACGGCGTATTTTCGGGCGTTGCCGCTGCCGTTGAGCGAAGTTGATTCAGACTATTTGGATTTTTTCTTCCGGTTTGCGAACACGTACACGGAAGAAAGTGTTTTGAGCGGCTACATCAAGCAGCATTCCCAGAAGGAAAAAGAAGTAGACCGCGCTGCGCTTAAAGAGTTGGGCTATTCAGACAAGGAACTTTTATAAGAGGAGAATGAAATGGAAATTACTAAAGACAACATCAAAGAAACTATTTACGCGCTGCGTAAATGCGCAAAAGAGCATGAAAACGAGCGTGTTTCAACAGGTGCGGTAGTAACGACAGATCTTTGCCGCGACGTTGCGGATTATCTTGAAAAGCAACTTGACGATTAAACGAAAAGTGAGGGTGCAATGAATGGGAGAACGGCGCGTTTTGTCAGACGGCAACTCAGGAAGCATTCACAGATTTTATACAATGCGTTGGTCAACTCAATGAATGACTCTCCGCTGAAAATCCGCCTGCTAATCGCATGGCGCGTATTATTCAGAAAATTGTAAACAGTCGGCGGCAAGAATTGAGCGTGAAAGGCGCAATGTCATTTCTGCGAAGAATGAGGAATGCGAAATTCCTCATTCCGAATTAAAAATTAAATAAGCGGGGTAAATCATGCCGGATACAAGAATCACAGTAGGTATGGACGCGTCCGGTCTCATAAGCGGAGCGAACGCGGCAAGCGCCTCGCTTGAGACGCTGAACGCAAAACTGCACAAGGCGGCGGACGCAGGCAACTGGCGGGAAGCGGCAAAAATCTATCAGGACATACAAAACGCAAGCCAAGCGCAGCAAATGCAGGCGGTTATGCCGAACCCGTCCGCCTACTCGCAAGCGGCGCAAAGCGTTGCGGCCGCTCAAAATGCGGCGCCGCAGACAGTCGGAAACAACGCGGCTGGAATGTATCACGGCTCGGCGGAAACGGCGAACAACGCCAAACGCCTCGATATGCGCCTTGAAATCCTCACAAAAACAATCGCGGAGTTGACCGGTCAACTGGAAGAAGCGGCTGAAAAAGGCGACAGCGTTGCGGCCGCAAATCTCTCTTTAGCCTTGAATAACGCAGAAGAAGACCGCCGCCGCCTGCAGACTGAACAAAAGCAAGAGAAAAAAGAAGAAAAAGACGAGAAAACCGACAAATACGGTTTTGCTAAATTTTTTACCAGAGGCTTGCAGTATGCAGAACAGGCGGCGGGAATCGGGTTTAATTACCGCACAGGAATCGCAAACGGCGACTATTTAGGGGCAGGCGTCAACGCGCTTGACAGCGCCTCCGGCGTTGTGCAGGGAATCGGCAATTCGCTGTTAGGAGCGGGATTAACGACGGGAAACGCCCCGTTGATTATTGCAGGCGGCGCCGGCGAATTGATTGGGACAATCGGAAAACTCATTGCAGGAGATAAAAAAGCCGACTTTGCCGAAAGCGACGCCTACGAGCGCAGTATTTCGCACACGAACGCCTTAAACAAACTTTACGTCAACGGCGGCACGTGGCAGCAAAACGCTATGCGCACAAACCGCATTCTTTCATCCGGCGCGGCATACGCAGACGGGACGGGATTAGCGGCGTACGACTTTATCGACCGCGCAACGCAGATGTCGAAATTCGGAGCGAAAAGCACGGATGAAGCTATGCGGCAGGCGCGGGAAGCAGCCTTATTCGCCAATGCAACAGGAACAGACATAGGAGCGGTACAAAATTATTTAGGCATGGCGCGCCGTTACGGGGATAATTCCGACGTACTGGGAACGGTCAGCCAAGCGCGTCAAGCGTCGGGAATGACAAAGGCGCAAAATCAAGAATTTCTTGCCGCGCTGCAAAGCGTTATTGAAGACGGCATTGCAAACGGCTACGTCCAGTCGACAAAAGAAGCGGCGGAAACGCTTACGATGTTTGCCCGCCTTTCGGATAACGATCCGCTGTGGCAGGGGCAGCAAGGAGCGGAACGGCTCCGGCAGATGAACTCAAGCATTGCAAGCGCAACAAACTTGCAGACAGTCAGCCAAGTTATGACTGCGCAGGCGGCGCATACCGTACTTGAGGGCATGAATAAAGAGCAGCAATCGGCGGCTATCGGCAGGGATGCGTCCGGCACCTACATTGACACCATGCTCATGCTCGAACGAGGGAACAATCCCGCCTTGTTCGGACAGATCGCAAAAGACATTCAAAGCATTGAAGGCAATAATTTTCAAGCGCAGGTTGAACGCTATAAAGACGTATTCAGCTTAAATTACACCGGAGCGACTCAAGTCTACGACATGGCGCAGAAAATGAACGCCGGCGAATTCTCGAAAGAAGATTTTGCCAATGCAATCGAAAAAATGCAAAAAGATAAAACGTACCAGTCCGAAGAAACGAAAAAACAGGACATTTTGAACAAACTCGATACGAATGTTGCAGCAATATCGCAGTCAGAGTTCTGGAAAAGTTTGAAGGCGCTTGAAGGCGTCTACGCACAGAGGAAAAGTCTTATTGCCGTCGACGCAAACGATACGGAAGAAGAGAAAATTGCAGGACTTGTTTCATACGCGCAAGAAAACGGCAAACTGCAAGCCTCTTTTAATAACGGATCGTTCAGCAAGCAGGAAGATTTTTTCCGCTCGTTCGCGTATGAGGGAATAGGCGATGACAAAAAAGACGCGGCGGCGGCAAAACTCTTTGCACAATACGGCGTAGACACGCAAAAGGAATTGATGCAGGTTTTCGACACCATCGGTTCCCGTAAAGACGGCGGCGTATACGAGGCGTACAAAGGGGGAAATGTCGATGTGTTCATATCGAAATTAGGAGAGTTGCTGCAAAAACTCAACTTTACGCTCACCGAATAGGGGAAGGAGTCATCCGATTGTTATGCTATTTGAAGGATTATAGGATATGGCAGCATTAGCAATAATAAAAGACTGCGGAGAAAACTATAAATATCAAGGCTCCCGTTTTGCCGCATTCAGCACTGAATCAGGCGAGGAATTTCGCGACACGTTCCTTATTCCGTTTTTAGAAAAGAATAAGCATGATACGGAATTGACTATCGACTTTGCCGGAACGATTGTGTACTCGCTACTCGTTCCTTGAAGAATGTTTCGGCGGCGCGCTCCGAAAAGGTTATCATGCAGTAAAAAATCTCCGCTTCAAAAATATCCCGAACGATAAATTACGGCGGCTGCAAAGTTCTATTTCGGCGGCAGATATATGACTACAAAAATGCTGCTTTCAACTCAATTTTCAAAATTGGCTGCAGCGATAAAAGACTTCATAAATATGGGAGAATGTTTTTTGTATGAAATTTCATATTATTCGCTTCCGGCAGCACGTTACTGTCTTTTTACGGATAGGATAACCTTCTTTTTGTCTTCCAATGGAGCAGTTGTCAAAACATTTTCCATCACACCGCAGGGTTTAACTTTTTTAAGTCGAATAACCTTCAGTGATTTTTACCGCAGCATTCTACACGCGGCACACATCTCCCTCTAAAAAACTTTAACTAACCATCACGCCCACGATGTCGATTATTAGTATACAAGTCGGTTTCTTTACAAAGATAATTTATCTGTCTATGATTATCAATCAAGGGTTGCTTTGGTATGAAAGAAAAACTGGAAATTAGAAATTTTCTCTCAATTTCTCATTTAGAGTGGGAGCCGAAAGCCTACAATATCATCACGGGAGAAATGGGTTCCGGTAAAAGCGTCTGTATGAAATTGCTGTATTTCATATATGAAATTTTTAATACGACTATCTTTAATGTATCTTCATTTAGAATTTCCGATATAAATGGTTTTTATGCAGCTCTTGAAAACAAGTTTCGCAATGTATTTTTTATTGATGAAAAAGATAACAGTCAAATTGCTTACACGCTTACGCAAGAAGAAAATATATCAAAGATTTTCGATTTTGCAATCGCCATCAAAAGTGGAAAAATAAAATTTTCAAGTAAATATGTTGAAGAACAATTTGAAAATTGGCGTTATAAACTAACGGAAAGTCTAAAACAGCAGAATATAGACGCTTCACTTGATGCCAGAATTGCTATTAGAAATGATATATCAAACGATATTGGCGATTTTTTTCCATTCGGGCAATTATATTTTTCCGATCTTAGAACACTTTTAACCGAACCAAATACGATTCTCACAAGCGATTTATATACTAATGAACTTTTATCCCTCAAAGGCACCCTTGCGCAACGATTAGATAGATTATTGAATATGTATTTACCTTATACAAATGATCCCAAATATAAATATTTACGAACTATTATTGAGGAAATTTGTGAAATCTTACATATCAAAAATATATATTTCAAGAATGGGGAACCGTATCTTGTCCAAACAAGTGATAAGCTTGTTCCATTAGACAAGGCTTCGAGCGGACAACGAGAAATATTTTATTTACTTAGCTTCATGAGTTTAATTCACGATGGGATAGAAATTGGATACTATGGAAAAACGAATATTCTATTTATAGAAGAGCCGGAAGCGCATTTGTTTCCCAATGAACAAAAAATGATACTTGAACTTTTAGGAGAAGTGTTTAATCTCTTAAATGAAAACGGAGTAAAATGGCGTTTCTTTTTTACGACCCATAGCCCGTATATTCTCAATGTTTTAAATAATATGTTATTTAAAGGACAACTTTTGAATAAAAATAGCAATAATTCTGAAAAAACAGATTTAATCAATAAAAATATTACGTTTCCAGAGTTGAACCCTGATATGGTTTCTGCTATTTTTTTGAAAAAGAAGAATAACGATGATACTTCAACTTTTGAAAGTGAATGCGTAATAAAAGAAGGAAATTATGCGCCATTCTTATTCTCAGAGGAGATAGAAAAAATTACATACCAAATTAGTGATGACTATAATGCTCTTTCTTTTTGGAAAAATAAACTACAATGAATATTTGCCCTAAAGTTATACATATACGAAATTCTCAACAAAATGAGCAGAGTGCATTTTTTCAACCCGATAGGATTTGTTTAAAAAAAACGACTGTATTCGGGTTTAAAGAATTTGTATCACATTTTCCACAAGGACTAGATATACAATGTCTTTTTTGTTCTTCATATAAACCTGATTTATGCAGCGAGCAATGGTTTGAGGGGCAAGCCTTAAATAAAATTTGTGATCATAGCATAATAAGTACATCGAATTTCCATTTGTGTCTAAAATTACCGAAAGATAAACATATACTTTATATCTATTTTCAAAAAAGATCAGAAAAGCTGAATCAATCTATTATTGAAAATGAGTTTAAAGCTATAACTTCTCTTAATTGTCATGCGCTGTCTGATACATGCATTGTAATATTATTATGCGGTTTTCCTTGCTTCGGTACAAATAATATTGCCGCTCAAAGCGATATTAATATCAATAATGAAAAGATATATTTGTATACGGAACAGGCTCGTTCAGAAGCAACTTGTATAACCTTTGCTCCTCCTCAACGTAAACACGAATGTTGCATTCATATTGAATGCTCTTAAAAAAAATGGCATAAAACAAAAAAAGCCGCCCCAACAGACAGGACGGCTCCCCAAGCCCTCTTACTCCAGCTCCATATCCGCCTTTACGCCGCGTTCAATAATCGCGTTGACTGCATCCCTGCACGAGTTTTCCAGTGCGCCGATAACGTTATTCGCGGGAACGGCTTTGCGCTTCCAGCTGTTTGCAGGAGAATCAGCGGAAATGACGCGGAAGGTTAAATATTTGCTGTGCGTATTGGATTTCATTTTAACCATTCCTTCGGCATTTTGCGGCACGGAGTTTTCATCGTCTTGTAAGTCTGCTGAATTGAAGCGGTCTCCCCAGTCGTAGGACGGGCGCGCAATATCTTCTCCGTGATAATTCTTTTCAATTTTGATTTCTCCGGTTTTCGCCGACTGCTTAAAAGCCGCTTTTTTCATCGCGGCATAGACGGCAGCGGGGACGGTGTTTCCAAAGTGAGCGCGCGCGCCGCCTTTTTGATTCGGCGTACCCCACCTGAACGGCACGATTAAATACGGAACGCCCTTTTTTGAAACGCGCGATTTTTTGCCGTAAGGGTGCGTCTTTTTCATGTCGAGTTCGTCCTGCCCCTCTTGAATGCGCGCCATTTCAGCGGAGTCGGTTCCGATGTCGAGGTGAAAGTCTCCGATATGGTAAATACGTATTGAACTTGCAAGGTTTGCGCTCGGCGTTTTTATGTCTTCAGCTCCTGCAATGCTTCCTCCCATAGCCCAGTTCCGCCACATTCCCTGAATGAAATGCGCGCTTTCATTGAACGCCGCCGCCGTGTTCGGCATAGCCTTTGCGGCCCCCTGTTGTTTTCCGAACATTTCAATTTTCTCCTTGAGGCGCAGCAATAAATCGTTGTTGAGCGTTACGTTTACTCTAAGCATTTTGAATCTTCTCCATCTGTTTGAAGTGCGGGAAAACTATTTTTCTTCCGAAAAAGAATAGTCCCGTACCAGATAAATAGGCGTAATAATTTGAAAGCCGTTTGCGAACAGTTTTATTTCCGGCTCATAATGCCGTATGCCGTCGTAGCCTATTTTTTTTAGACTTTCGACGGCGTTTTCAATGCGTTGCCTTGCGTCTTCATACGCTTTGCGGCAGACCTTGCCCAGCAGTTGGTTTTACATCCTTTATCATTTTATGCCTCCATGATTTATAAAAAGCGACTTTCCGCGTTTAATTTGCGGAAGTTATCCCCTATTTTCCCTTATTTTCCGTTTTACCCGCATGATTTTTTGAAAAGCAACCGCCCGCGAGAATCAAAGCGACACCGTAATTTGGGCGGCTCTATACCACGAAACGGATAGGACTTTTTTACGGAAAAATCGAGATTGCTTTTGCCTTTTTTCTTCCCGTCAAGATTTTTATTGCCCGTTTTTGTGTTTTCGGGTATAGTTTGATTAGGGATTTTAGAGAGAGCCGCCTCTGAACCTTGACCGGCAGCGTCGAACGTCTTGCCGGTATCCTTACCTTTCTGGTATGCAGTTAAAATCCAATGATTATTCCCCTTGCCTTTCCAGCCTTTTGATAAACCTAACTTAAAATCTTTGTAAAAGATTGTCGCAATCCCATTGGCTTGAATTATTATTTTTCCGTTGTTAATTATTTCTTCAATTTTGTTCACGATCTCTATTCCGTGCTTGTCGATAATATGAGAAAGTCCATATCCTTTGTGTTTTTGGGCATCGGTTACTTTGCCCCATACGACATCAATATCACCTATTTCAGGGCGATGGAAGGCGCCGCGTACCTGTCCGTCCTTTTGCTTGACAATAAAATCAACGGCTTTTTGTCCCGCGCCTTTGTATTCTGGATAATTTGTTTCAGGATAGCTATTATCTTTGCCATTTATGTTGCTATTTTCAAACTTTTCTTTGTCTTTTGCTTCACGTTGCTCTGCATAATAATCTATATCTGTTTTGTATACTTTCATTAAATCTTCGTTTTCCTTTATTTTCTTTTTTCCGAATTTCTGTCTTTCGTTCTGCTGTTTTGTCAGATATTGTCCTAATCTTTCTTTATCGCCGCCATTGCTGTAGTATTCTCTTGTGCCGGCATACGTCCCTGAATGAATAAACTCATAGGAATCGTAGTATTTATTGCTTTCCTTTAATTTCTCAATTTCGTTTTCTATCCATTCTATTTTTTCAGACGGAGTCATTCCTTCATAAAAGTATAGACCGCGCTCATCTTTTACGATTTTCCGCCCTGTCTTTTTCCATTGCTCTATTTTTTCAGTTATATTTTTTTGAGTATCTGAAATTTGCGCTTCTTTCGTGTTGTTTCCGTCTGCGCCCGCAGTTTTCCCGCGTTTTCCGCGCTCAATATTTTCGTTTAAGTCGGAAATATACGCGCTCAATTCCTGTACAAATGGCAACGGACGGCCGCTGTCGTCGCTGAAACGCGAGCGGTTTTCTAAAACGAGCTGCATGAGTTGCTTTGAGTCCGTGCAGTTTTGCGCCTTTTTTTTGAGCGCGGCGATTGCCATTTTTGCGCCTTTCGTTTCTCCGTCATATTTCGGTTTCCACTTTCCTTGCGCAATTTTAATAAACTTTTTTCCCTTCCATGTGCGGATTGTCCCAATCGGCAACCCCGCTTTTACAAGCGTTTCGGCTTCACGCAGCGACTTTTTAATGTTCCGCAATTCTTTCGCTTCAAGCCCTTCCAAATGCTCGATTATCTTTTTCTGAAAATATGCAAATTTCTTGTCTTTCATGTCCTAAACTCCTTAATACAGCGGCATAATTTCGCCCTGTTTATTTACGCCCCGCGCTTCTCCGTAGGTGTCGTACAGCTTGACGACCGCTTTTTTGGGCATTCGCTGGTTTTCGCTGGTGCGCAGCTGCGAAATGGACTTGACCACCTTGTACGTCGGAAAGACTTTGTAGGTAAGCGCATACGGCTCGCCGTCTTCGGGACAGTCGGCGCAAAGCCATTTAAGGTAGTTTGTTCCGGTAAGGATAAAATCCGCGCCGGCCGCGTATTCCTTCTCCCTTCCCGTGCAGGAAACGACGCAATCGACAAAGTATGAGGGAATAATGTCGAATTCCGCGTCTTTTTTGGCAACGACGCTTTTTTGCGTGTAGGTGCCGCTTAAAACGGTGATAACATCGTCCGCCGCCACGTCGTAGGCGTAGGGGAAAATTAAAACCGCGTCCCCGTTTAATTCCTGCATGACTGCGGCATCGCTTTTAGAAAGGTTTTGATTCAACAGCACGAACGTAAACGGCGGAATGTAGGAAACGCCCTGTACCGCTAACTTTGCAGGCGGCTCGATAACGCGCGTTTCCGTCTTTCCTGTATGCGGATTGACTTCATCTTTTTCTATCGGCTCGACTAAAAAACAGTCCTGCCGGAGCGTCTTTGCGCTAAAAACATTGCCTTCATCGTCCATTATCGCGCCGATTTTTTCGATGTCGGCGGGGACGGTGTGAGAAAGTCCCTCAATGCCCGTTTTAGACGAACGCAGGCCCTGTACGCGGTAAAACCCGCCGCCGATACTTACCGCTTCCGCCTCTTCAAGCGTTTTTAAGAGGTTTTCAGTCATAACCGCCGTAACATACGCGCCTTTTTCAGGCGGTATTGCCGCATTCAACGTAATGAAATTCCCCGTTTTGACGGCGGACTCATACGTTCTTCCCGCGCTGTCATAGCACTTGACCAGCGGAAAATCCGCGTACGCTTCAGCAAGTTCGATAATGCCGCTCTCATCGCGAATCATCACTGTTTCCGATACTTCCGCCTTATTTTGATAGCCGAACGTAACGCCGAGTCCGCCGCATTTCTTACAATGAATGTCCGGCTGCTGCGTACCGGCTTTAACGCACGGGCATTTTGCTGCCGTCCGCCAGCGTACCCACTGCCCGTGCCGCAGCGAGCAGGATGAATTGGATTTTACAGATATAATTTTGTTTACTGCTCGCTTCAAGTTTCGCAAATGCGAAACTTGCGTAAAATGTTTTTTGTCTGTCCGTTTACCATATCTCTTGTATTTGCGCGAGTTTGCGTTTAGCAAACTCGCAGCGGGCGGTACGTAGTTAAATCTTTTAAACCGAGTATTAACCGCCTGCGTTTTTTACGATGTCTAAAATCCGCTTAAAAACTTTGTCCGTGTCCTGTCTGTTTGAGACGAAAAGAAAATCTTTATCAAGGTAGGAGAGTTTGTCATAATCGACTTTTTTGATTGTCCCGCTCTTGGTTGCAACGCCGTCCGCCGTATCTTGTACGCCCGGCGCCCAACTTGCCGTGTCTTGCGAATAGACGCCCTCAAAGACTGCAATAATGCTGAACGTACTCGATTTCGATTTGCGGTTGAGACTGACTAAATCCAAAAAGGATTTTTTATTTCCAGCATGGCGGAACGTAATTGTTACGCGCTCGTTGTCGTTGAAGGTCTTAAAGAAAATGTCCTTGTTATTCCATTGAGCGGGGGAAGAAAACGAATAAGTACGCGCTTCGCTTTTCCACTCTCCAATATCGTTCGGCTTTGAATGCCAATACCGCCCGCTCCCGTCTTTGATTTCAAGGAGCAATTCTCCAAAGAGGAAAAAATGCAGAAAGTACACGCCCTGATTTTCAAGCGTTACGCTTTGACTGCATTCGCCGTTTTTGTCCGCCGCAAACAAAACGCCTGCGTTGTCTGCAAGGCGCGCTTCTTTAGCGTAGACGCAATCTTTTAGCCGCCACTTGTCTTTTGCTTCAAAGTTGCCGTCCGGTAAAAGACTTTCAGAAAGCGGCTCCGTGTTGTTCAAAAGAAAGACGTACGGCGTTTCAAACAATTCGCGGAAAATCCCTAAAATATCGTGCGTGGTTCCCGCCGTTCGGCTTCGCCTCACTTACCGAGTTTTCTTCGAAAACTCGCACCTTTATTATTCGCACTCGGCTCATGCCGCTTCAATTAACACTTTATATCTGTGTAAGCCCCCTGCTCTTTACCACTGTTTTTTTGCGAGTTTGGCGAAAGACAAACTCGGAGCGGGCGGCGCACAATTAAATCTTTCAAATCGAGTATCAACCGCCCGCACGTCTCGCCGTCTTGACTGTAAACGCTTCCGTCCTTTGCCCATGCTTTGCGCGTTTCTTCTATGTCGCGGAACGTCGTTTCAACCGTGCCGCCCCCCGTATCGTCGGCAAGCAGAGCCTTAAAAACTTTTCCGTTTTTATTGACGGTTGACGGGAATACGCTTCTGATAAAGTCTCCGACCGAGTTCACCGCCGCCATATTACGCCTCCTGAATGCGGACGGAAAGCGATCCGACACGCGCAATCTGCCCGATATTCGGCTCGATGTTCGTTACGGGACTGGTGATAGACACGTCTTTGACTTCCTTGAGCGTCATAACCGCCGCGACAATTTCAGACAGAATAACCGGTTTTCCGAGCGTCAGCGAATTAATGTGACGAGTTACCGCCTTTTCCACTGCAACCTTTGCGGCAGCCGTCCCGCCACCTTCGGCATACGCCGTTATCGAAAGATTGACAGGAACCGTACTCGGCGCTAAAACGCGGATATTGACGCCGGGCGCAAGGTGTCCCGGATAGGCGGCAGTCCCGTCGCCTTCAACGACGCGCTTGACTTCTTCAAGCGTTTCATCTTTTGCCCCGCCGGAGCCGTCGTCAACGTAAATGCTCATGTTGAAAATGTCCTCATACGGCGGCTTGTGGTTTTGAATGGAGACGCTGCGGACGGCGTTTACGCCCAACGCCGCGCTCCGAATGGCGTAGGAATTGGTACCGGAAAGTCCATTGATGTAAATCTTAAATCGCTGTTCAAATTGCGCTTGGCTTTCCGCATCCGCGCCGCCTGAAAACTCCGCAGGGTTTGTAACGGACACAACGTCCGCCGGTAAAGGAGAGTCAATCGTGTCGATAGTCCCCGCCTTTATGTTTCCCGTGCTACCTTCTTTCATTGCCGACGCTTTGACCGCATTCGATTCTTTTGCGCCGGAGAAAATCGCGCCGTCTTCAATCGTCGTAAAGACAAGCACGCCGCCCTGCGACACTTTTGTTCCTTTGGGAATGCGCGTCGCTTTGGCTAATGCCGCCTCGCGCTGAAAAACAACCGCGCCGCTTGCGCATATCCCGCTTTTTTTCTGGAACTTAAACGGGGAATAGGGCAAGAGACTTAACACCTCATTGTACCCCTGCCGTATTGCAACGTAAGTGCGCTCGGCAATGCGGCTCACCGTATCAAGAATCGTGTGAATAACTGAACCTTCGTTGAAGTCGGTTATCTTGTCCCGCTTTGCCGCCATGTTCGCTATTGCAGAGCGCATAATTTCATCGTACCGCCGTATCTTTGCCATCGTTATAGGTCTCCTTCGTATGTTCCTTCGTTGCCGTTTATGTCCGTGTAAATGACTGAAATCCGCAATATGTCGCCCTCTCCCGTTACCTTTATCGCTTCAACGGAAGAGACGCGCGGATCGGCTTTAATCGTCTGCTCTATGCTTGCCGTCAGATAACTTTCCAACGCCATCGGCTCCCCGATTGCCGAACGAATGCCGTAGACGGTAAGGTGAATGCGCTTTTTGCTTGCCTGCGTCAGGCGCAGCGCCAACGCTTGAGAGAGGTTTTTGCGGCCGTAAATGGGCTTAAAATCCCCGCCCTGCACGTCAAAGTCCCCGTCATCATCAATGGCAATATCAATGCCGTAGCCGTCATGTTTTTCAGGACTTGCGTAAATGCGGTTTTCCGTGTTTTGCGCCTCGCTCAACAGGGGGATTTTAATTTTCGTTCCGGCTTTTAAGGAACTTTCGTCCGCAACCGCATTAAAATACGCAAGGACAGGCCCATAGTCGGGATTGCCTAACAGTTCCGCCGCAAGACAATCGAAGGTGTCCGTGCTGCGCCATGCGTGGAGACTATAGCCGTATACCGTCATGGCGGCGTCGTTGCCGTCTGCGTCAACATAGATGATTGACTCCGCATTCGTCTGTTTCTCTTTTGCAAGCGCGGCGGTAAGACAGGCGGCGTCTTCAAGTTCGCTTGCCGCATACGTCAAAAAGTCGCTTGTATCGTTTTCCGTTATCATCAATCGTCTCCAAAGTATTCGGCGTAGAGCGTTATGTTTTTCGGGCGGGTAAAATATGGTTTGAATGTTATAATTATCTTCCCGCCCTACCGAGTTTTCCTTTGGCAAACTCGTATCAAATATTCTTTGGCGATGCCATATGCCGCCGATTGAAAAATCATTTTCTGACCGGCATTTTTATGGGACGGAGAGGAAAATTGTATTTCCAATGACAGTTTGCTTAATGCGGAAGATATGGAGCCTGCTCTCAGACGAATATCCGCAACGAGTTTGCGGCACGCAAACTCGGGCAGGCTGCAACCTCCGTATTTTCTTTCAGACGCAGTAAAGGCAGCCTGCAACGACGTTGCAAAGTCGAACTCATGCAGACAATCGAAATCGCTGTTCCAGTGTTCAAACGCAAAACGATATTTTTCCGGCGCAGGCGGCGGAGTTGCCGGCTGTCCGACCGGGACTTTTAGGGGCGCGACCGGCGTACCGTTCCGGCTTTGGAAGGTTATCGTCGCTTTTTCAAGTTTCCATCCGACATACAGGACTAACGCCTGCGTAACCGGCTTTGAAAAGTCGTAGCTTTCAGTCAATTTGGAATCGAGGAACCAGCCGGAAAAAGAATAATCGGCTTTGCGCGGGTTATCGGGCTTCCGCAGGCGGGAACCGAATTTCACTTCCTGTGCGCCTATGACGGTGCCGCCAGCCGTATTGAAATATATCTTAAACTTGTCGGTGTTCTGCGTCTTAAACTCTTTGGTTATGCGCTTAAAGTTTTTCCACTTTGAAACAGACTCTAAAAGCCCCTTTGAGGCGTTGTAAAAGGAGTTGTGCTCGCCGCCCATAATGCGGCTTACGCCGTCTACGTGCGCCGCTGTGATGAGCGTAATGCTTCCTGCGGACAGTGCGCCCGCTTGGTTTTGTTCGTGCATGGCGCGGTACGTTTTCGTTACGTTTTGCGCCGCGCTTGAAATCTGATTGAACGCTTCAATGCTGCCTTCCGTCCAATCTTGCACGGCTTTAATGGTATCCATCGCGCTTTGGATTTTATCCACAACTTCCCCGAACGCGCCGAGTTTTCCGCCTTTTGCCGGCGGTTTGTCTTCCACGCCTATCATTTCAAGCGTGTAGTTGAACGTAAACGGCTTCGATTTGTCGCGCTTTATTTTCAATTCTCTGATAAACACGCGCCAATAATTGCGGCTTGCCTTTCCCGCGATGACTTGCAGCGCGCTCATTTTCGATAAATCGTACAAATAGATTTTTTTATCGACATCGGTACCGGCAACGCCCGAACAGAATAGGCCCGTTGCCGTCTTTCCGTCATTCCAGTTTTTGATGATTTTTTGCAGTTCAAATATTTCCTGCGTGCCGGTAAGGTATTGCGGAACCTTGCCGAATCCTTTGTAAATAAGTTTTTTATCTTCGTTGACGGTCGAGCCGCTTAAAGTGATTTTGTACGAGTCGTTTCCGAAGTCGTCGAACACGGAGCCGCCTGCGGTTTTTGTTTCCGTAAGGCGCGCGGGAAATTGAAAATCCTCGCTTTCAGGCGGAACGGAAAACGTAAATACGTCTTTTACTTCTTCTTTGACAATGAATTCGAGCATATAGGCTTTCTTCCATTGCAGCATACTGATTGAACCCATACCGTCCCCTCTATTTCATTAAGTCATTGCGCCCGTTCCGATACTGCCTGCGATCGGAGCGAGTCCCTGCGTCGAGATAATACCGGCGGATAAGTACGCCGTTACACGCAGGCGGTTATTATTTTGATTTGAGGGATAGAGCGGAGTTTCGCCTGCTCCACGTTTTGCCTGCCGGCAAAACGTGCGGAAAATGTAACTTGACGGATTAATTTCTCTCTCCGTTCTATAACGGCAAGTTACAACAATTGCGACTTTTTTCATATTCCACCCCTTTTTATATTTTTTTATCCGCATGTTCACCCGCCGAAAACGCCGTTTTCTGCTAGTTTGCCTTTCGGCAAACTAGTGCAGGCGGTACCTCCGTTCACTCTGTCAAACTTCTTTCTCTGCCGCCTGCGGCTTACCTTCTGCGCGAATACCGTATCGTCGCCGTCTTTCATGCTTTGGAATGCGGATAGGAGAGACTGTTTCAACGCGCTTTGAGTTAAGCTCATTTAAACACCTGCCCCCATTTTGCTTTTAAGCTTTGAATCTGCGCGATAAAATCGGGAGCGGCGGTATGACTTGCGGGACTTCCGACCGTCTTTAGGCCCGCAAGATAGCCCAATAAATCCGTAACCATCGCGCCGAGCGTCGCTATGCTGTTTCCGACTTCTACCGTCCCCGTCTTTTCCGCTTTGAGCGCAACATTGCCGCCCGCTTTTATTTCCGCGTCTTTTTGCGCGCTTATGTTCAGTGCCCCGTCGGTCTTTACTTCCGCGTCTTTGCCGTCCGCTTGGATCGCATAATCTTCTTTTGTCGAATACGCAAAGCCGCCCTCGTCGCTGAGCGTAAACTTCTTGTCCGTTTCAATCGTTATGCCGTCGTCTTTGGTAACGGTTATCTTTGTGCCGTGAATGGTTACGTTGACTTTCTCGTCGCCCTCATCTTCCTGATTGACTTCAAGCGTTATCGTCGGGTCTTTCGCCTTGTTTTGAATGCGCTTTGTGCCGGTTTTGTAATCGCTTTCAAACTTCCAGCCGGAATTGTCGAGCCGCTCTGCTTCATCGTTTTTGTCCTTTTTCTTAAAGTCCCCATGAATGGCGGCAGCCCGCGCAAAACCGGAACACAGTACAAACGCGCTTGAATATTCGCCGGTCGGCATGAGGCAGAAAACATACGTGTCTACCGACGGCAGCTTCCGCTCGCCTGTCAAAGGCTTGTCTTTGACCGCCGTAACCCACTCCTGCGACGCAACACGGACTCCTGAAAGTTCTATCCCGTTTTCCATCCGCACATGGACAGTACAATCCTCGCTGTGAACTTCCGTTACAACGCCCCAAAAGCCGTAACGCATATCATAAGAGGATGAACCTATAGACCCGCGTTTTATGTCCGCTTTTGCTTTTTTGTTCAGTTCAATGTTGATTGGCATAGTCCTCTCCTGCTAGTCCTTTTTGCTTTCGTATGCAATACGCTCATTTAAGACACTTAAATACTGTTCCATCGCTTTTACTTGTTCGGCAAGCAGCATAACCTGAATTTTATCCATGCCGAACGGCACAATCTCGATAACCGCTTTTGCCTTTTTAATTTTACGTTCCAAATCTTCCTTTTCCGCGTGCATACGTTCAACGTACTGCTTCATGTTCTTTACCTCGCTTGGTTTAAGTTTTAGCTAATAACTCTTGAAAATAAAAAAAGCCGGTTATCCCGCCTTTCACAAAAAATGAAGTACCGAGAATAACCGGCTTTGCCCGCAGCAAAAACCGCCTTTCATGTATGAGTTATATTGTCGTATGCTACATTAGCGCATCATGCCGCTTTTGAAAAGACGGAATTTATTGGCTTATGCGTTTCAAAAGTGGTATGTACCAATTCTGAATCGCATTTGCTATTAAACAGAATACCTATCATACCGAAATATAATTGATGGCTTCTACAAGCACAGATATAATGAATCGCATATTTTCCGCAATGGAACGTAAAAGTTTATCCCGTATGGATGTTTACAAAGAGGTGAACCTTTCGGAAAATACTTTTTCAACATGGCTTAAACGCGGAACCGTACCACGTGCGGATATACTTTTAAAAATTGCTAATTGTGTCGGCGTGTCCGTACAATGGCTGCTTACAGGGAAAGAGTTGGATGGTCTTAGTCAAGAAGAGCATGACCTCATTGAGAATTACCGCGTATTAGATAGCTCTATGCAACAATTAGTGCAGCTGCAATTGGAGATATTGGCGGACAAAAGCAATCTCTTAAGAAAGAGATAATATTCATAAGCTAGGAGGAAAAAAAATGGGAAACGGTTTAGTATATGGCAAGGAAATTAACCTTATGGATGAAAAATTATTTCCGCGTGACTCAGAATACCGGCGTAAGAAGAATCCGAAAAAAGGAGTCACTCGTCCCATTGTCCGGACGGAAATAAGCGATGAAGAGATTATAAAATCGGTAAGCGAAAGTATGGCAAATTCTTTAGGGGCATATTTCGATGATTAATTTTTCCGCCGCTTTTTTACAAGATTATGTTTATATGCAAGAACCGAACGGCGATTATCGCTTTGACCCTAAAACCGGGGATATTGCCTTACGTGATAAAAATGCGTCTGTAAATACAATCTTCGATATCTTGAGAGGAATTTACAGTAATATTATTAAAAAAAATAACGTCGAACTCTATGATATAGATTGCGACGTTGTTTTGCTCGACCAGGCATTAAGCAAATATTCCCGCGATGTGTATGGGGAGTCAAGACTAACTGCGCGTATTACACATTTAAAGCAACTCCCAGAAGCTGCTAAAAAACAATTACTGCAATGCGCCGATTACGGGATTAAAATAGATTCTACTGCTCCGTATATTCATCGGCGGATTGCAGTTCTGCTCTATTGGCTATCGACGCTTAAGCCGTTCTCTATCAAAGCGTCCGCTATAACTCCCGAACAAAAGATAAAGTTAGAACCTGCGTTGGAATTCCATAATGAATATATGTCTTACTTACTGGTAATGGCAGCATTACGTGTATACAATCTCCAACTGGGCATTCATAAATCGCCACAATTGTTTCACGATTTTCTTTATGACCTACATTATAGAAAATTATCACGTTCATCATTAGAATTTTTTCTTTATGCTCACATAGAGGAATACGAAGGATAATCGTTTTCTCCCATCTCTATCACGTATTCTCTTACAACTGTTTCCAAAATGGAAACAGTTGCATATTCTGAAAGTTTCCCCTGCCAGCGCGCCATGCAAAGAGGTTGTTTCCAAAATGGAAATAACCACAAGTTGCTTGTTAAACTACCGAGAAAAACTCGATAGATGCCCTCTTTGCTGAATAAATTTCTTAATCATATTTATCTCCTCTGTGTTCTAACACCCGTTTGAAAATAATTGTATCAAGATTATAACATTTTGTTTTATAATTTTTCCATCCGAAGCAGTTACCGAGAAATACTCGGCAACTGAATTTTCTAACAATTTCTCATCGTTAAAAATATTTTTTAAATGCAATGAGATATTATCCGTGCTACATTCAAACAATTCTGCCATCGCTTTTTGAGTAAGTCAAACTGTCATCTTGTATTGCAACATTGATTCTGCCCTCATTGTCGGGCAGCGGATATAGTAGAAAATTAAAGTTTTTGTTCATACGGGATAGACCTCTTTGTTTTAATTATACCGTATTTGATTGGGGGGTGCCGTTGCTCAACCGAGAGTCTTTTCCTCTGGATATATCGTTGCTTCCTCGTACATAGGCAGTCCGACTCTGAAATGCGAGATAAAAGATTCTGTGCATAGATAAAAGTGCTTAGAATATTTTATGTATGCACAGAAAATAAAATGGCGACTAGCTCTTCATAGAATAGCATATGGATAAACGCCGCCCGCTGAGATACTCTCTTTCCAGCAGGCATTTTTATTTAATATCCATCTTTTATGATTCTAAGTAAAATCCTAAAATAACTGCATAAGTACGAGATAGTTACAGATGGCGTCAATCATTTTACCAAAGCTTATATTTTCAATTTTAAGCGGCTGTTTTACGGATTTTCTGATGATTTACTGCCGTATTCAAACGTTGAGGCAATACTTTTGAACAGAAGAAAGTGATCATAAAAAGCTTTTTCATAACACTCAAAATGTAAGTCATATTCATTGGTATCTTTGGTATGAACATATCGAATGTATTGCATCATCCCACCATATGTTGGATAACTCACAATTATATAATGTTCGTCTTCATCAATCAGCTGAGCTCCATACTTTGCCATTGTATATAGAGTTGCCACAAAAGATTCTCGAGGTGTAACTACAAAATCTCGTTTTATTTTTTTTTACAGTAATCGATATTTTATCTTTACCAAACTTTTCTAAAGGCGGCACAATACTAATTGTTGCGCTGTATGGAGAGGTTTCTTTCTTTATCTTCCAATTGTTCGGTACGACGATTGAATAATCTTCATGATAAAATCGTTGCCCGTCAAAACACAACGCAGTTGACACGCATAAAACAGCTACAATAATTATCAAAAATATTTTTTTCATAATATAGACTCCTGTTTTCTATTGTTTTCGCATAGGGAATAATCGTTTATTCATTTACACAACGATCACTACTTACTACCTAAAAATATGAACTTTGCTCTTTTTCACGTTCTTTTTTGGCTTTGTTTATTTGTATTTTTTTTCTAATGCTGCTAGTTCATTATATATCTTAGTATTTGTGTATACTAAGCAAGTCAAGTAATCTACTCCCCAATATTCTTTTCGGGCATACGAGTCATCTATTTTGAAAATTTCTCGTTCTGAAAAAAGTTCTATTTTAGTATCTGCATTTTGCCAATATACCGATGTCTTAGACACTTCCTGCGGTGCTCCATATTGTTCAGATAATACAGTTTTCATATTTAGAAATGCTTGAGAATTTGCAGCAGCATATCGGGCATCAGATTCTGCGAATCCTCTATAATTATCTAAATGGTTATAATGCTTTACTATACTGAAAACTTGATAAAGACCTTTGTTCTCATCAAGAACAGCATAATACTCGGAAATTAAATCTGATGATTTTGCAGGGACAATCTGTTTAAATAACTGTTTTCCAGTATGAGGGAATAAAGAATAATAACTTTTGTATTCTACTGTTTTTGACAAATGATTGATATGATCTTCATCATCATATAAATACCCCATGTATTGAGTATCTTTACAAATTAAAGGCAAATCGTCTTTTTCCATACCCCAATAAGTACCAAAGGGGCCGTTGCGTCCTTCTAATTCTTTTTGTAATTTTGTTAATCGTAATTTATTTCTATTTTGAATAAAATCGGATACCCAACTATCTGGCATAGGATAAAAATGCTCCGTAAAAGCGCGCATATCATAACTATAAAGAATGTAGCTTTTGTTTTGAAAAAAAATCGCGCCACAAGTTCCATTGCCATGACAAGGACCATAATCATATGGACGGGTGAGTAAAAAAAGAAATACTTCTGCAGAAAAGAAACTCGGGAATATTTCAAAAGAATTTTCTAAATCTATTCGAGTTTTTATACCTTTATCTACCAAATCGGGGAATGAATTAAATAAATAATCATAATTTGTATAATTTTTACCCGTGTGATCAGGTTCATTATATTTAGTCTGAATTCTTTTTATACACTCTTCTTTAGATAAATCAGTTACAACCTCTAAATATCCAATTAGTTTGTTCTTTGATTGTAAGATACTATTTTTATCGGCATAACTTAAATCTTTACTAAAAAGAAGATACTGATCATATTCATTTTTATATACGCTATTTTTTGGCAAATAAACAACTGAAAAATATTCATTTTCATACTTTAGTTTCGGCTCAAAATTTTTGCAAAAGTTCTCGTAGGTTATTCTCCATTTTAGTTTTGGCGGTGCTTTTGCAAAAGAATTATATGTAATTAAAAGAAATGCGAAAATTACTGTAATGCGCCGTTTCATATAAAAACCCCAATTTTTTGTATATTTGCAACAGTATAAAGGGGAAAACATTCTTCTGTAAAGAAGAATAATCATTTGTTAGTCAATTTTATTGCGAAATTGTAAAATTCTATCCACAGCCTGTTACAATTTGCGTGTGTCATTGAATAGTTAGAATAATTATGAAAATGTAAGGTTGACCCATTCTTATGAACGACCTATTATGTACCTTACATGGGAGGTTATTTTATGGATGGAAAAAGAGTTATTTATCAGAAAGCAGCGCCGAAAGTGGAAGTATACGAGCCGAAAAATCCGTATGCGCCGCGTCTTGTTTTTGACGCGGGACATACGCAAACTCTTTTGTCGTACCGGTTTTCATTGTCGAGCAATAACACGACCGGCAGTTTTTCAATGACCTTTTACCCCGATTATCTTGACGCAGGCGGAAAGGCGCATTCCTTATTCGACGATTTTCAAGAACTTCAGATTGTAAAGATTTATGAAGGTAACGGATTGCCCGGAAACAAGCCGGTATTCACCGGTGTTGTCCGCAGCAAAAAATACGCGATGCAGGCGGGCGATTCGGGGGCAATGCGGCGTTTAAGCGTATCAGGAACGGCGATAACGGGGCTGGTTAGCCAATTTTATATCGATCTTGATGTTTCTGCCTGCGCTTTGACCAAACAGTACCGTGAAAATGAACATTTATCTAAAGCGTTGACGCTTGAAAACGGCAAGCCTAATACCTCTGTTAAGGAAATTATTTTAAGTGCTTGGAAGTGCTTTTATGAAATATCAGAGCAGCTTGGAACGCCGAAAATCGCCGAATACATCAACACCTTTGCAGGTGGAGTTATTGGCATGTTTGACGTTGATAATTCTCGTTTTCACTATCCGCTCGGCTGCCTTTTTCAAGGGCAACAAACGCAGGATTTTTTTAGCTTAATCGACACGCTTATTCCAGATCCGGTGTATGAGAAGTTCCCCTATACCGATCCTGTAACGGGAAATATGCGTATAAAAATCAGAAAATCCCCCTTTGATGCGGAGAATTGGCAAAAACTTTCTGCGGCAGCGCCGACAATTCCGGCAATAGTTCTCAAGTCATTTGATATTACCCAAAGCGACGAGGAAGTGTACACGGCGTTCTACGCCTATCTCGACGGCTATTCGGTTGCAGAGGAAAAGGCTCTTGTGATTTCAACGATGGGCAACAGTTCAAAGACAATCGACAGGACTCTTCAGGCAAACGAGGAGCGTTTTAAGACCTACGGCTACCGTCCGCTTATGGCGCATTTTATCGGGTTCGGCGTTCGGGACGGCATGGATGAAGGCAATACCGTTGAGAACATGGAAGAGTTGAGTAAAAACCTGTGCGACTGGTACAAGGATTTACCCGATATGCTTTCCGGCTCAATCACGCTTGCGATGACCTTTAACGGAGAGGCGGGAAAAGAGCCGATTCAAGTCAGCGGCGTCGTTAAGTTTTTAGGCGGGGAGTTTTACGTTGACGGTATCTGCCACAGTTGGAACTACGGCACGGGCGGCGAAATAAATATCAGCGTTTCGCGCGGCGGTATTTACGAGGACGGTAAATTCAGCGGACAAATCAAACACCTTACGAACATGATTCGACTTTTAGAGGACGGCAAAGATCCGTATCCAAACAATGATATTGCTGCAACTTCGCTTAACCGCTAGGCAGGGAAGATTTTTCCGTATTCCATGAATAAAATACGCCGTGTAAACGACTTATCATGTTTGCACGGCGTTTAGAGCGCAGTTACTATAATAGTCCAGTTCGATAACTTCGTTGTCGAACTGGGCAACGAGTTCAAAATTGCACAGATAGCACAATTTTGAACATCGTATTTCAAGGTAGCCAGTTCCAAAACTGAAGTTTCCGAACTGGTTTAATATAATCCTGTCGATTTTTACTTATAGTTTTCTCCGCGTAAAAGTCCACAAAAAATATTTTTTTCTGACTCTCAATATTTCGTATAAACTTGAACGCCTGGTATTCCGACAAAAAATTTGGGAGGAAAATTATAATTTTACGAGGACGGCATGAGACGGCTCAAGGATTGGTACACGTACAGCCGGAGAGGGATTATTTACGTTCAATTTAAGGACAAGCAGACCGGTAAAAAGTTGACTGCAAAGAGTACGCACACCCGCGACAAGGACGAAGCGGCACGCGTTATCAACGAACTTTTTTACAATCCTAAAAGCGGTTTTAATCAGTCGCAATGGGAAAAACATAAGGCACTGTTTTCGCCGATGATACAGGCAAGCGTACAAGAGTCCATAGAAAAAGCAATTAAAGCCCTGCCGCTAAATCTGGCGGGAGCGCAGAGTCCAGTGTCTACCGGAATGAGCGCCCCGCAATCTTCATATCCCGCAGAAATCCGCCCTGTCGCCAAGCAACTCGATTCACTCACCTTCTTTGACTTTCTTTTACTTTATTGGGACTATCAAAAAAGCCCGTACATTAAGCAGAAAATCCGGCTCGGAAAGAAAATCCCCAATCCCGAACGCTTTAATGTAACGCACTCCGAATTGCAGCATTATCAATCGTTTTTCACCGATACAAAATTGACGGACATAACCGCCGACGAAGTAAATACGACGCTGGGACTAGTTAAAAACACGGGCTTAAAAGACAGCACCGTATCGGGAATTCGCTATGCCTGCACCCAGCCGCTGCGTTTTGCCTATGAAAACAATCTTATTCCGCACGACATCACCAAAGGCATTACGCGATTTTCTAAAAAAAGCGCAAAAAAGGAAGTTTTTACCAAAGAGGAATTAAAACTGTTGTTTGACGGGCAGAAAAATCATTTTCGCCATACGGATTTTTTACTAATCAATAAATTACTTTTCAAAACCGGCTGCCGAATTGGAGAAATTTTGGCATTGCAGATAAAAGACATTATCCGCACGCCGCAGGGCTATGTTTTGGATATTTCCAAATCCTACAGCACAAACGGCAAACGCTTAAAAGAGACAAAAACCGGACGCGCCGACATGGTACATATTTCTGAAGATATGGCGGCGGAACTTTTAGAGTTTATAAAAACAAATCCGTTTCAAGCAAGTACGGACGCCTTTATTTTTTATTCAAAAAATAAAAACAATCCCAAATGGTACACATCAGTGTACAAAAACTTTAGCCGCGTTATGAAAGAACTCGGCATTCACCGCAAAGGCTTGAGCATTCATAGTTACCGCCACACATACGCCGTACAGCTTGCCGAAGCCGGCTATTCGCAATCGGATTTGTTATATCTGACGCGCCATGACAGCGTGAACGAATTGCAGCGGT
>JBQNBN010000040.1:0-24682 GCA_052169915.1 Treponema sp. | reverse complement strand
TAGTTTTCAAGACTACCTCCATCGACCGCTCGGACATCGCTCCAGAAGATGTAGAAAGAAAATAACAGAAGCGGCCGATTGTGTCAAGCGCAACAACAATTCATAATGAGGAATTGAGGTTTCTTGCATGAATAGTATTTTTTGCATATATTTTCGTATATTTATGCAAAATACAGCGGCGCGCGGGCGGAGGTGTGATTTGAAAGAGCGTTTATCCCGATTAAAGACCATTCGGAAACTGATAAAAAACAACGGCATTAAAAGCCAAGACGAATTATTGTCGCTCCTTACGGCGGAAGGATTTGAGGTTACGCAGGCGACTCTTTCGCGGGACTTAAAACTTTTAAAAGTCGGCAAAGTTTCCGACGGGCATCACTCTTACATTTATACGCTCCCCGGCGACGACGAACGCACGGAAAACGAACGCATTTACGCGCAGGATTTTTTACGCGGCTATGTGAGTATCGACTGGAACGACAGCACCGTCGTCATTAAAACCTTTCCCGGACACGCGAACACGGTCTGCAATGCGCTTGACAATATGAATATGGACGAAGTTTTAGGCACCGTCGCAGGCGACAACTGCATGTTCGCGTGTTTGCGGCAGGGCGTTTCCGGCGAGCACTTTTTCCGCCAGCTCAAAAAACGCATTCCCGACATCGAAGACTAACGCGCCGCGTACGCGGCAGACTTCGCGCAAGATTTGAAAGACGACTTGAAAATGCGCAACACCGAGCGATGCAGCTCGTACGGCGTTGAAAAATCTTATTCCATATCGAATGCGCATTCCCTGCTCCGCACCTTTTACGGCGAACGCCATTCCGCGCGCAAAATCATAAACGGAATCGAAACTCCGCTTCGGCGCGAAAATCTCCTCCTCCTGCCGAACCAGCGCGCAATTCCGCCTACGCGACGTTGAAGTCCCCATCCCTTATGCGCGCAAAATCACAGGCCGCGCGGCAACGGCGTTCCAAGACGACGATAAAATCCGCCTATATGAGCGCAGCCGCCGTCATACCGCGGCACGTCACGGACACGAGGCGGAAAAAACGCAGCGGACGGAGAGGCGCGATTCCTTCCGCCCGCCAAAGATTTTGACTGACGGCAAAATACGTAAACTCAATTCCTAATTAGGAATTAAATGCGGCGGGCGTGAGTTATGCCTGCGCCGGATTGCAGCAACACGCGGGCAAAGTGAAAAGCGGTCTTGCAGACTTAATAGATTTTTCGCCCGAGCAAGTTTTCCAATGAAAAACTTGCGGTAAATACTATTCAAGTATGAATAAAACCGCGGAAAGCCGGTTGCAAACACAGGATGCGCCATAAGATTCCATGCAATAATTGCATTTGAAAAACAGAGCGATAATCATTACATTGAATAAAGACGCTTCCGGCAAACGGAAATTATCACGGCTATTTTATGGAGGAATTATGGCGGAAGAAGATTGCGGACAGGGGTGCTCGTCGTGCGGAAAAACGTGCGCGCCCAAAGATATGAGAGCGAGTTTAGGCGCGGGGTCGAGCGTCAAAAAAGTCATCGGGATTATGAGCGGCAAGGGCGGCGTCGGAAAGTCGCTGGTTACGAGCCTCCTTGCGTGCAGGTTGAACAAAGACGGTTTTCGGACGGCGATTCTCGATGCCGACATCACAGGCCCTTCGATTCCGGAGTCGTTCGGCGTGGGCGATGAGCGGGCGACGTCTTCCGACGGCAAACGGCTTTCTCCCGTTATAACGGACAGCGGAATTCAGCTTATGTCCATGAACTTTTTGCTTGAAAACGAAAACGACCCCGTCATCTGGCGCGGGCCGGTCATTGCGGGCGCGGTCAAGCAGTTTTGGACGGACGTTATATGGAAGGACGTCGACTTTATGTTCGTCGATATGCCGCCGGGAACGGGCGACGTACCGCTGACGATTTTCCAGTCCCTTCCCGTCGATGGAATTATCGTTGTGTCGTCACCGCAGCAACTCGTACGCGTCATCGTGGAAAAAGCGGTCAAAATGGCGAACATGATGAACATTCCGATTTTGGGACTGGTGGAAAACATGAGTTACGTCAAATGTCCCGACTGCGGCAAAGAGATTTCGGTTTTCGGCAAAAGCAATATTGAAGGAATTGCGCGCTCGTTCGGACTTGAAGTGCTTGCCCGCATTCCGACAGAAGAAGCCACGTCCGCCGCCGTCGACTCAGGCGACATTGAAGGGTTGGAGTTTCATTATTTGGATGAGGCGGCGGAGCGCGTTAAAAAATTGATGGACAGCAAACGATAAGAAAGGCGGACTTAAAAGCGGCAGGCAGCGCCGTTTTACTGAGTAAAACGCTTTCCCCCGACGCTAATCGTCGGGGGATTTTTTTAAGGAGACGAATACGGTCGGCTTTATACTTTTTACGGCAGCGGGCGCAGAGGTATTCCTCCGATACAAATTAATCGCCGCCCCCGCCATTACCGCTTACCCTCTGTAAATTCTAATCTCCCATCATCCGGTACGCATCAAACTCCGCGAGCATCGCCGCGTCTTTGTCTTTCTGCAGCGCGCTGAACGCGACTGCAAACGCGGCGCAGGCGAAAAAGCCGGGCAGGATTTCATAGACATTGAACACGCCGCCTTTAAGGTTATGCCACGCGATGACGGTAACGCCGCCTGCGATAAGCCCTGCAAGCGCGCCGTTCCGCGTCATGCCGCGCCAAAAGAGCGCAAGCAAAATCAGCGGGCCGAACGTCGCGCCGAACCCCGCCCACGCGTAACTGACGAGGCTGAAAATCGAACTTTTGGGATTGAGCGCGATAACAAACGCAACCGCCGCAATCACGAACACCGTTATGCGGCTTACGTTGAGCACTTCGCTTTCTTTCGCATCTTTTTTGAGCAGTCCCTTGTACACGTCGCGACTGAACGCGGATGAGGCGACTAAAAGTTGAGAATCGGCAGTCGACATTGCGGCGGCAAGGATTGCGCACAAAAAAAGCCCCGCGACAAACGCCGGATACATTTGCTGCATCGACGCGCTGAACACCGTTTCCGCCATTTCGGGAGCGAGAACGTCTGAAAGATACGCCGTTCCCGCAGAGCCGACGACGACCGCGCCCACGAACGCCGTGATAACCCACACCGTCGCAATCCGGCGCGAAAGTTTTATCTCCGTGTTGGAACGGATTCCCATAAAGCGGACGAGTATGTGCGGCATTCCGAAGTAGCCGAGTCCCCACGCCGCCGCAGAAATCGCCGAAACCGCGCTGTAACTTCGGTTTGCGATAAACTTTTCCTTCATTATATCGCCGAAGTCTCCCGCCATCGCGCGCGCGCCGAAACCGCTCACCTTCGCGAACGCTTCAGCAGGGCCGCCCAAAACAAGAATCATCACGGAAGTCGTAATGATGAGCGCGATAAACATCAGCGTTCCTTGAATAAAATCCGTCGCGCACACCGCAAGATAACCGCCCAAAATCGTGTAGGACAAAATGACGATAAGTCCGATCGTCAGTCCCGCGTAATACGGCAGTCCGAAGACAGAATTAAAAAGTTTTGCGCACGCGACAAAGCCCGACGCCGTATAAATCGTAAAAAAAAGCGCGATAAAGACGACAGAAATCGCCGCAAGCACGTGCGACTTATCCTTAAAGCGGTTCGTCAAAAATTCCGGAATCGTAATCGAGTCGCCGAACGCAATCGTGCACTTCCGAAGCGGTTTGGCGACAATCAGCCAATTCAAGTAGGTGCCGACGACCAGTCCCGCCGCCGTCCAAAACGCCTCTTTCATGCCGCCGAGGTAGGCAAGACCGGGCAAGCCCATCAAAAGCCAGCCGGACATATCGGACGCCTCTGCGCTCAACGCCGTCATCCACGGCCCCGTCCGCCTGCCGCCCAAAAAAAAGTCCAGCGCGGAATTGTTTTTTCTCATGTACCGAAGCCCGATAACGACCATAAACCCCAGATACAGCGCAAACGCCGCAATTTTTGCAATCAGTTGACCAGTCACCATTTTCTCCATTCTTTATTTATTTTCTATTATATAGTAAAAATCAGAGCGCAAACGCATCTTCCAACCGGCTTTTCGCAGTTGCATTCGCGCACAGCGCGAACGGCTCCGCCGCTGCTCCAATCCGGCGCAGGCTGATCTTACGCCCGCAGTTTTCCTCTCCGCACGAATGTCATTTATAGCAAGTTTGCCGCAGGCAAACTTGGGAGGGCGAAAAACCAGTTAAGTCTGTAAAACCCATTTTCCATCGCCCTCCCCTACCAGCCGCCGCTTATCCGCCGTTCCTAAAACACCGTTTACCGCGCGATTTTGCCTAACGGCAAAATCGCGGGCGGGCGGAACACCCTTCTATCCTGAAAAATCCGCAGCACCCGCCCGCCGTAATTAAGGGGTGAGTTTACGGATTTTACCTGAAATATGCAATTCTATAGTCTCCGGCTTTTTCAAATCCCAGCGCGCGGTAAAGCGCGATCGCAGGCGCATTTGCGTTTTTTACAAAAAGCACGGCGACGTTTTTTGCCGTAAATACGTTTTTTAAGACGCGGTACAGCGCGCAAAACGCGTATCCCCGCCGCCGGAACTCAGGTTTAACGTATACGCCGCCGATCTGCGCCGCATGAAAACCCAGTGCGTTCGTTCCCGCTTTTGCCGCAAGAGCGCCGTCCAGCAAGAGCACGGCGGCAACGTACTGCGTCCGCAGCACGAATTTTAAGTGCAGGCGGCAAACGTCTTCAGAAAAAACGTCGCGCTCGGGCAGCACTTCTTCAATTTCATAGCGTTTTTGCAGGTCAAAAAGCCTATCGAACAAGGCGGCATTCATCTCAGTCCGGCACCGGAAAATCCGCCCGCCGTTTTGCAGTTCCGGCTCCTTGAGGTGCAAAAAATCCGCCGCCGTAAGCCTGAAAAGCGAATATTCGTTGACCTGCGAGGGCGTAAGGTTTATGCGCGCGTCTTTGAGCGCCGCTAAAATAAGTTTTGAGCCGCCTTTGCTCCCGTTTACGCACGAAATGCGGAGTTCGGGTTTACGCGCGACAAAAAAATCCGCAAAGGCGCGGACAAAATCTTTTGCCGGCGTTTCAAAGTCCTGCGTTTCCGCGCCGCCCCGTTTTCCGCCGCGCTCAGCGTTCGTATCCGCCGCCGGCATATCTGCAAACGGCAGGCAGTGTAGAATCGTGTTCCGGAAATTGATTACGCCGTAAATAGCCCCGCCTTTCCCGTCGATCCGAATGTATCCAGTCGTCTTTTCAAATGCCTGTCCGCACCAAACGACTGCATACGCGTCCTTCACCGAACGGCGCACCGTTTCCGCCAACTGAACGCAGAGTTCTTCATGCCGCTCCAAAAAGCGGAAAACTGCGCCGAGTTCGTCCTCGTCCATCGCCGCAAGCGGAACGAAGGTCATCAATTCCTGAAACTGTGAATGGGAGCGGGAATGCGCCCGCCGCGGTTGATAAAGTCCGCGCAGCCGAAAGGATTGACCGCCATCACCGGCGCGCCGCCCAAAAGTCCGCCGAACTCCGCCCAGTCGCCTTCCTTTTTGCCCGGCACCGGAATGAGCCTGACCGCAGTCGTTTTGTTGTTGACCATGCCGATTGCAAACTCGTCCGCCATAATGCCGCTGATTGTCGTTGCCTGAGTATCGCCCGGAATGGCAATCATATCAAGCCCGACCGAACAGACCGTCGTCATCGCTTCAAGTTTTTCAAGGGAAATTGAATGCGCGCGGACGGCGTTTATCATTCCTTCGTCTTCGCTGACCGGAATAAACGCGCCGGAAAGCCCGCCGACGCGCGTGCTCGCCATAACGCCGCCTTTTTTTACCATATCGGTGAGCATGGCAAGCGCCGCCGTCGTCCCCGGAGCGCCGGCAGCCTCAAGTCCCATCTCTTCAAGAATGCGCGCAACCGAATCCCCGACGGCAGGCGTGGGAGCAAGCGACAAATCCAAAATGCCGAAATCGACGCCGAGACGCGCCGCAGCCTCCGTTCCGACGAGCTGCCCCATGCGCGACACCTTAAACGACATTTTTTTAATGCCGTCGGCAAGTTCATCAAGCGGACGCCCCTTAAAATCCTTCGCCGCCGCAAGAATAACGCCGGGTCCGCTCACGCCGACAGAAAGCTGCGCATCTCCCTCGCCGACGCCCTGAAATGCGCCAGCCATAAAGGGATTATCTTCCACCGCGTTGCAGAACACAACGAGTTTCGCGCAGCCGAGCCCGTCCTTTTCGCGCGTATTTTCCGCAGTCCGCTTGACGATTTCGCCCATCAGTTTGACTGCGTCCATGTTGATTCCGTTTTTCGACGTTCCGACGTTTACCGACGAGCAGACGCGGTCGCTCGCCTTCATCGCTTGGGGAATGGAATTGATGAGCGCGCGGTCGGCAGCCGTCATTCCCTTGTGCACGAGCGCGGAAAATCCGCCGACAAAGTCAACGTCAAGTTCTTTTGCAATCCCGTCAAGCGTAAGCGCCCACTCCGTAAAGTCGTCTTCGCCGCTCGCGCCTGCAACAAGGGCAATCGGCGTTACTGCAATCCGCTTATTGATAATCGGCACCCCGAATTCGGTTTCAATCTCCCGTCCGACCGGCACAAGACGCGCGGCATATTTCATAATTTTATCGTACATCTTGCGGCGGCTTTTTTTGCCATCATCGCACGCGCAATCCAAAAGATTTATGCCCAACGTTATCGCGCGGATATCCAACTTTTGCCGCATGAACATATTTACCGTTTCCTGAATCTCGACAGGAGAAAAAATCATACCGTACCTCGATTGTTTTTGCGTAGTTTAATAGAAAAGAGAGGCGTTTTCAATGAAGGGAGAGGGGGGAGGCGGTTGGTATAGAGTTTGAAGGATAGAAGGAAGTTCCGCCTGCTGCAAGTCTGCTAAACGTAAAGTTGAGAAAAATGTTCCTCATATGTTATCAAATTATCCCTCTGCGTCTTCTGCTTCTAATGCCGCCCCGCACGATTTCAAAATCTCCTTGCCGAGTCTTCCCCCTCCCTCTGTGGATAAACTTGCATTGGTCGGAAACACCGTTCAATCTTTCATACCCTGTAAACCGCACAATATTCTCGCTGCGTGAAAAGCTGTTCAGTGTACACTGAACAGAGGATTGAAAAGATCCTCTGTTGCGAAACTTCGCTCTACGCTCGTTTCGCAACAAAAAAATGAAATAGATGGAGGAAATATATGACCTCGATTTTAGTAGGAATAATTGCTATCGCTGTAATTATTGTAGCTATAGTAGCTTTGTCGGCTGCTGGAGATTTATTACCCTATGCATTAGGCATTGCTGCTATTATTTTTGTTTTATTTTTAATCGGAAAATGTACACTTTCACTTTTCTAAAAACTGAAAATGACATTTTTCACTAATACTGACTATTTAGTTATCTTCAACTAAATTTAGACAAAGAGTCAAGAGTGCTGCCTTTATGCGGTGCGTTGAGGTTTCTCACTTGGCTCTCTTTTTTTTGTCTGGAGATGTTTTATGTATTTACTGTATGCAGATGATTTAGGCGTTACTGCGGATCAAAACGTAAAATATTCGGTTTTGGCGGGATTTACAACTTTTGAAAATCAGAATTATTGGATTCAAAAATATCTCGTTCGTTACAGGGTGCCGATTTAATTGCTTTTGCATTGTTCAAAAACTTGGCATACAACGATGATACATAATTATTCAATTATAAAAGATTGTTTTGATAAAGAAAAGAATCGACAACATGGACTATATTTGTTGAATTGTAAAGAAGAATAGAAATAGAACCTAACACGCATTTCACAAACCTGTTAAGTTGGTGCTTTCTGCCAATCTCCCCCCAAATAAAAAAATCCCCCGCGGCATAACCACCCACGAGAGATTTTCTTCTATAATAAGAAGTTCAACATTCTTTTCTACGACATCCCAAGATGCCGCGTCTTCCCCAAACCGCCGAGCCCCCGCAAACTCCGTCAAATCTATTAAACTCCGCTTTCCGCGCCTCTCAAAGTTTATTCCCTGCGAGAATATCCACACCCCTATAGGGTGTGGATATTCTCGTTGCGGGCGGAAACTCCATTAAATCTGTTAAACTTTGTTTTCTCCGCCCGCACCAACCAAGCACATCCACTCGGCTTCAGCGGCAAGCGTATCGCCGACAAAGGCTTTGCCCGCCTGCTTTATCATGCGCGGACTGACGCGGAGATTCGTGATTTCCATACGGACAGTGTCGCCGGGGCGCACTTGATTGCGGAATTTCACCTTGTCCACCGTCCCCAAGAAAAACAAACTGCCGTCGGGCACTTTTTTCTGAAAACTCAAAACCGCGCCGCCGGCCTGCGCCATCGTTTCTACAAGGATAACGCCGGGCACCACCGGATATTCGGGAAAATGCCCCTTAAAGAAAAAGTCGTCTTCCGTAAACGTCCGCGTGCAGACGCTCGCGTTATCGTCGCAGGAAACAATCTCGTCCACGAACAAAAACGGCTTTCGGTGCGGCAGCAGGGCTTCAATATCTTTCGTTACGCTCATCAAAGTCCCCGCTATTTTACTTTCTTGAGGATAATCGCGCCGTTGTGTCCGCCGAATCCGAACGTCGCGCTCATCGCAGCGTCGATATTCCCTTCAACGCCCTTGTTCGGAACGTAATCCAAATCGCAGCCCGCTTCAACGTCAGGCTCATCGAGGTTGATTGTCGGCGGGAAGAATCCCTCGTTGATTGCCTTGACGCAAATCATCGCTTCGATTGCGCCCGTCGCTCCGAGGCAGTGCCCCGTCATCGACTTTGTAGACGAGATTTTAAGTTTGCGCGCGTTTTCTTCGCCGAACGCGCGTTTAATCATGCGCGTTTCGCTCGGATCGTTTATCGGAGTCGAAGTTCCGTGCGCGTTGTAATATTGAATCTCCGAGCCGTCCATCTTTGCGTCCTTGAGCGCGCGCGACATACACTTTGCGCCGACAACGCCGTCGGGATTGGGGCTCGTCAAATGATAGCCGTCGCAGGAAGAGCCGTAGCCCGCAATTTCCGCGTAGATTTTTGCGCCGCGCGCTTTGGCGTGCTCGTATTCCTCAAGCACGAGAATGGCGGAACCTTCGCCCATGACAAAACCTTCGCGTTTTTTGTCGAACGGACGGCTTGCCGCAGTCGGATTGTCCGCAAAACCGTTTGAAAGCGCGTGGAGGACTTCAAACGACACGATTGAAAATCCCGTTATCGTACTTTCTGCGCCGCCGGAAAGGCAAACGTCCATGCGCCCGCTCCGCACCATGTCGAACGCGTCGCCCAAGGCGTCGGTGCCGGACGAACACGCCGTAGACACCGTATGATTCGGACCGTGCACGCCGAACTGAATGGCGACGTTTCCGCCCGCTTCGTTCGGGATAAGTTCGGGGATTGTCATCGGCGGCGTTTTGACGCAGCCGGATTTATAGTAGGAAATACAACTTGCTTCGGTAACTTCAAATCCGCCGATGCCCACGCCCAAAATAACGCCCGTGTCTTCAAGCACCTCCGCGTTGCCCAAAAGCCCCGAGTCCTCAAGCGCCATCTTTGCCGCCGCAACCGCAAACTGCGTAAAACGCGCCATTTTTCGAGCCTCCTTGGGATCCATGTACAGCCCCGCGTTAAAATCCTTTACCTGCGCAGCGTATTTTACCTTGTTTTTGGACGCGTCAAAGTACGTAATCGGCGCAACGCCGCTCTTTCCCGCCTTAATCGACGCCCATGTCTCATCCACCGTGTTTCCGATAGGCGTAACCGCTCCCATTCCCGTGATGACAACTCTTCTTTCGCTCATATTCATTCCTCAAAATAAAATCGAATGCCGCAAAAGCGGCAGTTTTATCTTTGCAGTCCGCATTCCCTCTCCGTCAGAAAGCGGACGACTGCAATGCAATCCAAAATCTTAAAAGTCCCCTGCACCGGAGGACGGCTAAAACTTCCTTTATAAACCGTTTCCGTTTACATGCCGCCGTCAACGCCGAGCACCTGCCCCGTAACGTAAACGCTCAAATCGCTTGCAAGAAAGAGCGCCGCGTTCGCAACGTCTTCCGGCTGTCCCGCGCGCTTTAAGGGAATCATCTCAATCCACGCCGCGCGCATTTTTTCGTTGACTGCCTTCGTCATGTCCGTTTCGATGTAGCCCGGCGCAATCGCATTCACGCGGACTTTCCGCGCGCCGACTTCTTTTGCAAGACTTTTCGTGTAGCCGATAAGTCCCGCCTTGCTCGCCGAATAATTCACCTGCCCCGCGCCGCCGCGCACGCCGACAATGCTGGTCATGTTGATAATGGAACCGCATTTTTTGTGGATCATATCGTTTGAAACGATTTGACTGATGACGAACGGCGCCGTCAAATTGACGTTGAGCACGCTTTGCCAGTCGTCCATTTTCATGCGGAACGAAAGCCCGTCCCGCGTAATTCCCGCGTTGTTGACCAACACGTCAAAGCCGCCTGCTTCTTTGAGCGCGTCTTTTACAACGCCAGAAAGTTGTTCAATATTTCCCGCATCGGCGCAGATTTCATGGAATTGTACGCCGTTTTCCGCCGCAAGCGCTTCTAGTTCCGCTTTCGCCGCGCTCGGGCGGGAGCACAGTCCCCACACTTCCGCGCCGTTTGCTAAGAAAACCTCAACGATTTTCCGCCCGATACCGCGGCTTGAGCCGGTAACGAGCGCCTTTTTATTTTTCAACAGCATTAGTTCACCCCGTTAATAGATTCTGTCGTATTGATTGAATTGCAGACCCATTTTTCCCCGAATTCGGTTTGCTTCCACAAGCCTGCAAGCACTTTTCCCGGCCCGGCTTCAAGCACCTGCCATTCGGAAGCGGAATCTTCAGTCATCATCGCGCCGAGCAGGGCTTCTTCGTCCGTCCAGCGCACGGGATTGGTCAAGTGCAGGACGGCGGACTTCTTCGCTTCGTCTCCGCTTGCAACCCGCTTTCCCGTAACGTTACTGAACAGCGCGATTTTCGGGTCATTGAACTGCACATCGGCAATCGCTTTTTCAAATTCGTCCGCCGCCTTTTGCATGAGCGGACAGTGATAAGGCCCCGCAACCGCAAGACGAACGCAGCGGCGCGCGCCCGCTTCGCTCAAAGCCTTTTCCGCAGCGGCAAGACCGTCCGCCGTGCCGCTTATCGCAGTCTGCTTGGAACTGTTCAAGTTCGCCGCGTATACGTCTTTTATTCCGCTTAAAATGTCGATAACTTTTTCCGGCGCAAGCCCCAGCACCGCGCTCATGCCCGGCGCGTGCCCCGCGCTCGCTTCTCCGATTTCTTCGCACACCTTTTGCATGATAAGTCCGCGCTGCCGCACGACTTTTATCACGTCTTCAAAACTTAAAACGCCCGCCGCGTACAAAGCCGGAAACTCGCCGAGGCTAAAGCCCATGGCAGCTGAGGGCGCAACGCCTTTTTCTGCAAGCACTTTTATCGTCGCGACGCTTGCCGCCGTAATGGAAAGTTGACTGTTATCGCTGCGGCTTAAAAACTCTTTTTCACTTTCCCACATCAGTTTGGGCATATCGACGCCCGTAATTTTTGAAATATCGTCGATGACGGCGCGGGCGGAAGGAAAAGCCTCGCAGACGTCTTTGAGCATACCCGGTTCCTGAGCGCCCTGCCCCGGAAACAGAAAAGCAAATTTTTTAGACATACATACCTCGCCTAACACAAAGAAAATGACATTTTCTAAGATTTTGTCATTTTTGGGGTAGTCTAACAAAATTCAATTATTTGTCAAGTAAGATGAAAAATCTAAAGACTGCAATTACACAAGTCGAGTGGAAAGGCTGAACCTGACGAGGGGAAGCGGAGATTAAATAACGCTGAATGAAGACAAAAATCCTGCAGCGACGGCTAAAATCGCCTTGCTACCGTTTTCCGAGCCAGTATACCGTGTACGCCGCGGGCAAAAGCATTCCGCGCGGAAGACGGATTGCGTATTCGGCATTGGGCGGCGTAACGCCTTTGACGAGCGCGGCGTTAAGTCCCGCTAAAATGTCTTCGTCAATACGGAGTTCGCGGGCAAGCGTTTTTATGGAAAAAGATTGCTTCACTGGAAGATAATCGAAGGTGCCGTAACCGGCGTCAAGCGTGTTGCCGCGCCCGTCGCGCGCAGTCGGAAAGTTCGTTTTGTAGTAGGCGGCGTTTTCGGCGACGTCGGCAAGCGCAAGCAGTTTGGGAACGTACTGACGCGCCTGTTCGCTTAAAAGATTTTCATCGCAAAGCGACCAATAATCTTTTTTAGCGGACTTTTTCAGCGCGCGCTGCATACCGCCCGCCCCCGTGTTGTACGCCGTTATCGCAATCAGCCAGTCGCCGAACATATCGTAGTTTTCTTTCAATTTGAGCAGCGCCGCTTCCGTCGACTTCCACGGGTCAAGGCGCTCGTCCACGTATTCGTTGCAGACAAGATAGGGCTTCGTGCTGTTGAGCATAAACTGCCACATTCCCGCCGCGCCCGAACGCGAGCGCGCCGACGGCAGATAATTGGATTCAACGATGGGCAGATATTCGAGAATGGCGGGAAGATTGCGTTTTTCAAGTTCCTTGCGGACAAAAACGCGGTAACTTTCGTTTTCATCAAGAATCGTGTAAAGCCATTTTTTGTGCGTCGTCAAATATTTTTCCCGATAGGCAGCAACTTCCTGCCGTTCCATGCCGGGAAAGCCGACGCTCTTATACGCCGCGCCGTCCGCAAAACCTGCAGCGCACGCGAGAATTAAAAACAACGCTGAAAATCCGTACCGTTTCGCTTTTTTCATCAGAGCCTTTCACCTACGTAAATGCCCGCCCATTCCCAGTTGCCGTGAATGTCCGGGTCGACGGGAAAATTGACCTTTCTAAAATACAAATACCACGTTGAAACATATTGACTCCAGCCCCACGTCCGTAAGTACGCTTCGCTTGAATTGAAGTCGGGGTCAAGAGAATCGCTGAACTTAACCGCATTTCCGCGCATAAAATTCCGCATGGAAAATTCCTCCTGCGCATTCGGGTCGATTTCATCCTGCTTCCACGACATGGAAAAAAAGTTTACCCGCGCGCGGTAGCCGTCGAGCGCGCGCCAATCGTAGCGTTTAATCGCCGTTTCAACGGCGTTCACCAGCGCGTCGAGCGTTTCAAACGTCCAGTTTTTGGAAGTCGAACTATAGCCGATAAGCTGCTTTGCCTTTCGGTAAGCGTTCGGTTCGCCCGCAATAAGAATCGTCGATGAGTCCGGCTGAGAGACAAAAAGCGAATAGGCTTTGAGCGCGGAGTCCCACTCGCTTTCCTTTTCGTACTCAAGGGCAAGACGCAGGTACAATTCCGTTACGCTCACCCGCTCAGGGAAGCGGTTTATCAACTCGTTGAAATAGGTTATGCGGCTCCGCGACGTTTTGCTTATCTGGATAAGGTTTTGCAGGCACATAAAATGAATGGAGTTGCCTTTGACTTCCAAGTCGCGGTAACTGTGAAGGATGCGGTCAAAATAATACTCGGCGACAGGCTCCGCGCCCGCCGTCAAATACGCGTGCGCAATGCGCAAAAGCCAGTACGCGTTGTACATATCGTCAGGATGATTTTCCGTCCAGTCAGTCAAAAAAAGAATAAAACCGTCTTTATCGCCGGAATCAAGAATGTCGTTTGCAGTTTTGTTGACGGCGGCATAGCGGCTGACCGGATCAAGCGCGGAATTTTTAAGGAGCGCCGCCAATTCCTCTTCCGCCGTCTCCATGCGGTTCGCCTTGCAGGAAAAAACGGAAACGGCTCCCGCGCATACAAACGCGCACAAAATTATGACCCGCCCAAACTCTTTCATATTTTGAATTTATCATGTTGACCGTTCATTTGCAAGATAAGGCGGAATGTTGTATTCTATTAAAGTTACCGATAAAAGCCGCGCCAGAATGCGGGAGTCAGAACGCGCCCACCATCTTGAATGCGGCGCAATCTTTGAGGTTATGATGAAAAAGACCGGCGGAAAATTACTAAACGCGCTGCTTGCGGCAGGTATGATTTTTGTCTTTGTACTCTTTTTGTTTTTTTTCAGTTTTTCAGATACGAACGCAGCCCTCTTTCTCAAATTGCTTCCGGTAGCCGTCTTTTTGTGCGGATTGATATTCCTCTTTATTTTTATCCGATTTTCGCGCACGTCGTTTAAACTCTTTACCGCAATTCTCCTTTTAACCTGCGGTTTTTACTCAGCAATCCTCATGGACAACGAGATTCCGTTGGGGTTTTCTCAAGGCTGGCCGGTCTTTCTCATTCTTGCAAGCCTTTCGCTCTTTACCGCAGGCCGACTGGAAAAGCGGCGTTCATCGTTTACATTCGATTTTCCGTCGTCGGCGTTATTCGCCATCGGCATTCTCTTTTCTTTTTTTTCATTCGGACTTTCATGGATTCCGTTTGAAAAAGCCGCCGTCTTTGCGTTTCCCGTCCTCGCCGTAAACGGCTGTCTTGTCCTCATCTTTCTCTTAAAAAAACGCAAGGAACTTTTAAAAATCCTTCCCAAAGAAATAAGCGACGATTTAACCAGCGGAGAAGAAGCGGGCGGAGACGGATTGTGAGCAGGCCTCTAACGCGGCGCGCCGTATTTTTGTGTTTGGGCTTTAGCCTGCTGTTCTCCTGCGCCTCCGCCCCCCGCACAAACGAAACGCACGGCTCCGACGCGTCCAGCAGCGTAAACGCCTCGGACAATTCCGATGAAGAAACGAAAACCGCCCTTCCCTCCGCCGGAAGGAGACGGGGAGCGCGCTATTTTTCCGGTATAGACGAAAACATTCTCGCGGACGTTGAAAACGGCTCTCCGGCATCGCTCCGCCGCGCCGCCGCCGCGCTGAGAAAATCCGAACTTGAGTACGCGGAAAATGAAAAAACGCTTTTAGCCGTCGCAGCGGCAATTATGAAAATCGCGTGGCCGCAGGAAAAAGCCGACTGGGACGTGCCGAAACTTGCAGCGGAAACGCCCTACACCGGCGCAATCAATTCCGCGCGCGAAGGCATTTACGACACCAGCACCGGAAACGCAGACTTTCTTTCAATCGTGCTGCCCTCGCTTGCCGTCATCACCGGAACGGACGCGGGGACATTTTTTCCTTCCGCGCGCGCAGCTTTAAAAAACGCGCTTTCGCTCCGTCCCGAGTCGGTTCTTGCGTCCTATCTTTTGGGAACTCTGTACGCAAAAACCAAAGCGTACGCGGACGCGCTGCCGCATCTTCTAAACGCGCACAAGTCTGCGCCCGAATGCTTTGAAGCGGGATTTTCTTATGCCGACTGTCTCCGCCTTGCCGGCCGAACGCAGGAAGCGAACGAAAAAGCGCGGACGCTGCTTGAAAAATATCCGGCGAATCCTGCGCTTTTAAAACTCGCGGCGGAAACGTCGTTTGAATTGGGGAACCTTTCCCGCGCGGAAGAATACATTTCCCGCCTGCTCCAGCAAGACCCCAGCGACTTGCAAGGCATTTTATTCCGCGCGCGCGTGCTGGTTGCAAAAAATGACTACATCCACGCAGCGTCGCTTTTGGACGTGTACGCGCGGCAGGACAGCGCGTCAAAGGACTACCTTTTGCTCCGCGCTCAAATTCAATACGACTGGAGCAAAAATACCGCCGCCGCCCTCGCCACCATCGAAAACGCGCTCAAAACCTATCCCGGCGACAAAGACGCAATGCTTTTTGCCGCGCGCCTTGCCGGAGAAACCGGCTCTCCCGTCTTAGGAAAATCCGCCTCCGAATACGCCGGCGCGGTTCTTGAAAAAGATCCCGGCAATGAAAACGCATTGCAATTCGCCCTTGACGGCTTTATCCGCAGTCGGAATTGGGAAAAAGCCTACGCGCTCAGCAGCGATGCCGTAAAAAAACAAACGGTTTCAAACGCCGCCGTATTCAGTCATATAAAAATCTGCCTTGCGCTCCGTAAATACGACGAAGCGTGGAATCTCATTTCCCCCTTGTATCGGGAACACGCCTCCGACGAAGACGTCGTGCAAAATTACATCGCGGTCTTGGCGGAAACGGGACGCACGACGCAGGCGCTCAATCTCATAAACCGTCTGCTTGACTCATCGTCAACGCGGATGAAAAGTTTTTTGTACTACCGCCGAAGCCTTTTGCAGGACAGTGAAAACGCAGCCCTCGCGGACTTACGCGCAAGTCTCATCGCAAATCCGCGCAACAGCGACGCCCTCTTCCGCCTCTACGAAATCTACAATAAAAAAAACGACTACCGCAAAGCGCAGTATTACCTCAAACAGGTCATCGCGCTCAATCCCAACGACAGCCGTATGCGCACACTCAACGACCGCCTCGAATCCCTCATAAAATAAATCCTATTCGATTTTTTCTTTCGGGCGTTCCGGCACAAAAAGCGCCGCTTTTCATGCCGTCCCGTGCTTCGCTCCAAGTCCTCGCGGCTTTGCCGCTCCGGTCTTTCCGCTGCGCCCGGTAACGCAGAAATACGCGGAGTTAAAAACAAACGGCGCGTCTCCCGCACAAAAAACGTTTTTCACGTTCTTATGCAGTCGGCGTGCCGTTTTCACCGCATATCGCTTTTTCTCCGCTCCGCTGGCAGGCAGCCGCGCCTTTACGCATCCGTCCGCCGTATCAAAGCGGCGTTCCCGTCAAGTTACGCGCTTTCAATCGCAATCTTTTTAGGCTGCGGCAAAGCGCGGCGCGGCAGCTTCACCGAAAGAATGCCGTTCTTAAACGACGCTTTAAGCGCGTCAAGATTAACGTCTTCCGGCAGCGTAAAACTGCGCTTAAAAGAAGAAACGCGCCGCTCGCGAATGAGCCATCTGCCGTTTTCTTTTTTATCTGCCGCCGTTTCGTTTTTCTCTTCCTGTTTGGAAGAAATCGTCAGCGTATTATTGTCGAGTTCAATGTCAACATCTTTTTCAGAGCGGCCGGGCAAATCCATTTCCATCGTGTACGCCTCGCCGTCTTCTTTTACGTCCACTTTCGGCATAAACGCCGCGCGCGGATACACCGGCACGTTCAACAGGCTGCCCATCTCTCCATTAAAAAGCGAATCAAAAAGTGTAAGTTCGTTCATTGTATGTCTCCAAGCATTTTATTTTTGCGGCGTCAAACACCGCTTGCATATTAAAAGCAATGCCTGTGCCAACTTATTCATTTTTGAAAAAAACAACGTTCAAAACTGAAAATATCCGCTGTACGACGCATAAATCCTTTCTATACAATGACTTATATATTCCGCTTGCCGACTGGAATAAATATTTTTCTCCGAATCTGCACTCTAACGCGCAAAAAAGACAAACCGCTCGCCGCCGGCTAGAAGAATTTTACTCTTTAAGGGAATTACAACCCTATAAAGAGAGTAAAAATTACCCGCCAATATCCAACTCCGCTAAAATTGCGGTGCATAAATGAAGTTTTTATGAATTAAGCGGTATTCCATCCGCATAAAAAAGACCGGCGCAAAACCTGCGCCGGTCTTTTTGTAAAAGCGTCCCTCACAAGAGGCGGACGATAAAATTATCTTCCGTACGTTGCGATAAAGACGCCTGCCGCAATCGCGGTGCCGATAACGCCTGCGACGTTCGGGCCCATTGCGTTCATCAAAAGGAAGTTCAGCGGGTCTTCCTCAGAGCCTACTTTGTTCGACACGCGCGCCGCCATCGGAACGGCGGAAACGCCCGCAGAGCCGATAAGCGGATTTATCTTCTCTTTAAGGAAGAGATTCATCAATTTCGCCATCAAAACGCCGCCCGCAGTCGCAACGCAGAACGCGAGCAAGCCGAGCACGATAATGCCGATGGAATTCGGATTGATAATCTTTTCAGGCGTCATTTGAGAGCCGACGCCGAGCGACAAGAGAATCGAAACGATGTTCATCAATTCGTTTTGAACGGTTTTTGAAAGACGATCGACGCATCCAACTTCTTTTATAAAGTTTCCGAACGCGAGCATACCGATAAGCGGAGCCGCCGGCGGCAAAAATAAAATCGTAACAATCAAAAGCATAATCGGGAACAGCACCTTTTCCGCGCGGGAAACCTCGCGTAACTGCGGCATTTTGATGAGCCGCTCCTTACGCGTCGTCAAAGCGCGCATAATCGGCGGCTGAATCATCGGAACGAGCGCCATATACGAATACGCGGCGACGGCGATAACCGCCATCATCGTCGGCGCAAGTTTGCCGGAAACGTAAATGGAAGTCGGCCCGTCCGCGCCGCCGATAATCGCAATCGCGCACGCCTGCAGCATATTGTAGTCGACGCCCGGAATGTAGTTCATCAGCGCAACGCCGAACAGCGTTATAAATACGCCGAGTTGAGCGGCTCCTCCGAGCAGGGCGGTCTTGGGATTTGCGATAAGCGGTCCGAAGTCCGTCATCGCGCCGATTCCCATAAAGATGAGCATCGGAAAGAACTCGTTGCCGACGCCCGCCGAATAAATGATGTGCAGCATGCCGTGCGGCGCTTCTCCCATTCCCGCGCCCGGAATGTTGACAAAAATCGTTCCGAACCCGATAGGAATGAGCAAAAGCGGCTCAAATCCCTTTGCGGCTCCCAGATACACGATGAGAAAACCGACTGCAAGCATGACAAGTTTCTGCCAGCCGGGAACGATTATCCCCGCAAACGGATCAACGTGTTCGGCAGCTTCGCTCGCTTCCTTCTGCGCTTTCGCCTCCGCCGCTTCCTCTTCCGTTTCGGTGTGAATCATTTTGAAAATTCCCGTGTTTTTCCCGATGTTCTTTACGAATTCGGAAACGGAAATCCGCGGGATTCCCTCAGAGCCTTCAATTTTCGTATCGTGATACGTGCGGAATGAACTTACGGACTTTCCGTCGGAGTCCGCAAACGCCGAACTCACAAACGAAAAGGCAAGCGCAATTCCCAACATGACGAGGGATGCGGCGAATATGTTTTTTGCGTTGTTTTTTTGAGTCAAACTGTTCATCGTTCCACCTATTTTATCTCGGCGATAGCCTGACCGCTTGAAACCTGCGTGCCGGCGGGAATGAGGAAATGCACAACGCCCGCGCTTCCGGCTTTGATTTCAAGTTCCATTTTCATCGACTCGATATACACGACCGTCGAATCGGCTTTAACGCTCTCGCCTTCCGCAACCGCGTAGCGGAGCAGCGTTCCGGCGACGGGCGCATTGACGGGCGTTCCGCCTGAGGGCGTCTGCGGCGCGGGGGCGGCAGCAGGTTTTGCAGCGGCTTGAGGCGCGGGCTGAACGGCAGGCTGCGGCGCCGGAGCCGTAACAGTTCCGCCGACGCTCCCGAGTTTTTGCCCCGAAGCGACTTGAGAGCCGGGCTGGACTGCAAAAGAGATGGTTCCGTCGGCGGGCGCTTTTACTTCAAGTTCCATCTTCATCGATTCAAGAATGATGACCGTATCGCCCTTCTTGACGGACGCGCCGGAGTCCGCCGCGTAACGCAAAAGCGTTCCTGCAACCGGAGACGTAATATCCGCGCCGCCCGACACGACAGGCGCCGCCTGAGCCGGAGCGGAAACTGCGCCCGCCTGCGCCGCGCCGAAGTTTACGTCGTAGGCAACGCCGTTGACAGTAACGTTCATTTTGTCTCCGGCAGGCCCCGCCGTTACGTTGTACGCCGCGCCGTTAATCGTAACCGTGTACGAACCGCCCTTGCCTGCGTTTGCAGACGCCGGAGCCGCCGTTTTCACGCCGAACTCTTTTTCCGCGTCGACGGGTCCATTTGCACGGTTTTTAAAGAAGTTTGTCGCAACCTTCGGGAACATCGCGTAGGTGAGCGTGTCTTCAACCGAGCCGTCGCCGCCGTTTTCCTTCGCCTCCGTAACCATTTTGTCCCACTCCGGCTCAATCATGTCGGCAGGGCGGCAGGTTACGGCAGCGTCCATCTTGTTTTGTTCAAGCGCCTTTTTGACCAAGTCGGGATTGGCTTCGGCGGGAAGTTTTCCGTATCTTCCCGTGATAAGGTCGCGGAATTCCTGCGTCAGATTGTTGTACCGTCCGAACAGCACGTTGAATACCGACTGCGTTCCGACAATCTGCGACGTCGGCGTTACCAGCGGAACGTAGCCCGCGTCTTTTTGCACAACCGGAATCTCTTTAAGCACCTCGTCCATTTTGTCGGCGGCGCCCTGCTGCTTCATCTGGCTTTCAAGATTGGAAAGCATACCGCCCGGCACTTGAGACAGAAGAATGCGCGTGTCCGCCCCAAGGAATTTCGACTCAAGGGAAGCGTAGTGCTTGCGGATTTCGCGGAAGTACGCAGCGATTTCAAGCAGCGCTTTGATGTCGAGTTCCGTGTCGTAGGGCGTATTTTTAAGCATTTCGACTATAGTTTCAGTCGGACTGTGGGACGTTCCCATCGCCATTGAAGAAATGACGGTGTCAAGGACGTCTGCGCCCGCTTCTGCGGACTTGAGCATTGTCGCAACTGAAAGTCCCGTTGTCGCGTGCGAATGGACTTCAACCGGCAGGTCGCAGGCGTTTTTAATCGCTTTCACAAGGTCGTAGGCGACAAAGGGCTTTAAAAGTCCCGACATATCTTTGATACAAATAGAATCCGCCCCGAATTCGGCGTATTTTTTTGCAAGGTCGGCGTATACTTCGTTTGTGTGATACGGCGTTACCGCGTAGGAAATCGCCATCTGCACGTGCTTGCCGGTCTTTTTCGCCGCCTTTGTAGCGCGCTCAAGATTCCGCGGGTCGTTACAGGCGTCGAAAATGCGGAATACGTCAATGCCGTTGTTCGCGGCGGTCTCAACGAACTTATCGACGACGTCGTCGGCGTAGTGGCGATAGCCCAAAAGATTTTGCCCGCGCAAGAGCATCATAATGCGGCTGTTCGGCAACGCCGCGTGAAGTTTCCGGAGCCGTTCCCACGGATCTTCGTTCAAAAAGCGGATGCAGCTGTCGTAGGTTGCTCCTCCCCAGCCTTCAAGCGCCCAATAACCGATTTTATCGAGCATGGGGCAGGCGGGAAGCATATCCGCCGTAGTCATGCGCGTTGCGTGAAGGGACTGCGAAGCGTCTCTTAAAATAAGGTCTGAAATTCCAACTTTTGCCATGTTTTAACCTCTTACTGTGATTTATTGCGATTGTCTTTCGCGGACGGCGGCGGCAATCGCGGCAATGATAGAGCCGGTATCGGCGGCTGCGCTGCCGGCAGTTCCGGCGTTCTTGATAGTTGCGGTTTTCTTTGCAGGTTCTTTGTCAAGTTTAAGTCCGCGCACAAGAATGTGGAGCAGCTGCATAAAAATGATAAGAATAATAATGAAAGAAAAAACAACACCCATACCGAGCAAAGTCAAAAGTCCGCTTTGCCCGAGCATCTCTGATATTGTCATAAGACCTCCAAATAGAGTGAAATACCGGATTTTAAACGCGCTTCCCGCCGGCATGAAGACGAAACGCGGCATATCTTATTGATACTTTTTGATATTGCGCGGAGTATAAAATAACGGTGAAATATGTTCAACAGAAAGAAAGAGCGCAGCGAATGCGGAATGCGGCGGGCGGTTGCTGCAAGGTTTTGCTAGACATAACGGAATGCCGCCCGCGCAAGTTTTTCTGCGAAAAACTTGCATGGAACGGTGTTTGGAGAACGAGTTTCCGCTGCAAGGGCTTACTTAACGACAGTTTTTCATAGAAAAACTGTGGAGGGCGGAACACCATTATATCTGTGAAAATTAAGCAGCAACCGTGCAACCGGTGTTCGTAATCGGCTTTCCGAGGTTTAGCGTGTACGGCAGTTTTCATGGAAAACTGCAAAGGGCGGAATACAGTTGTGTCTGCAGAAGCGAATAACAGCCGCCCGACCTTTTCCACTACAATCCGACGCAGGCTTGGGTTCACACCCGTAACTGCTCCTCCGCTCCAAAACGGAGCTGTCGCATTCCCCCGTATGCCGCGTAATTGACGAATGGTTACGGTGTAGTTTGACAGATTTGAATGGTGCGCAGCTCCCGCTCTCAGTCTATCCAATTCCTCATTCCGCCTCTCTCATTATAAATTCTCCTTATCATCTCCCTCTTGCAGACTATTCGCAATTTTTCCGTAGAGCATTTTAAAATGCTTAAATATGAAGAACAAAACCAAACTCCAAAGGAAAATGCCGGTAAAATAGCGAAGCGTTTGAATACTCTGGGCTATAAAACGGACGGCGCACAGCAGCGTTAAGCCCGTGCACCGTTCCCGATAAAACTGATATAAGCCGGGCGCAGAAAGAAGCGAAAGCGCAAAGAGGCTTACAGCAGCGGCAAGTGAAAAAAGCGCATAAAGTCTGCCAATTTTAAGATATGTCCGCAGTTTCATAAGACCCCAACGAAGTTCTCGAACAGATTTATTTATTTTTTTCCATGAACTTTGAAAAAACTTGCCCCGTACCCCAAAAAAGCAGCCCTGTAACAAGGTCTTTTAGAAGCAGCGTTATGCCTGTAAGTTGTTCCGCCGTCGCGCGCCCGTCGTCCAAGACAGCAAGTATCAAGTTGAGCAGCCTTGATACAACGCTTACGGCAATGTAGATAACGCTGAAATATTTTATGTATTTCGGCACATCGACTTTTTGCAAAACATCCGACCGTTTTCCGTTTTCATTCACTTTAATCCCCCTGCAACCGGCAAAGAATACGACTTCAATCCCCTAATGCGGTGAGCAGTTGTTACGCAGTTTGACAGACGCAACGGAGTGCCGCCCGCGCAAGTTTTCTTGCGGCAAACTTGCATGGAACGGCGTTTGGAGAACGAGTTTCCGCTGCAAGGGCTTGCTTAAGGAAAGTATGCACGACAGTTTTTCATAGAAAAACTGTGGAGGGCGGAACACCATTATATCTGTGAAAATTAAGCAGCAACCGCCCGACCGCGCAGCCGGAGTTCGTAACCGGCTTTCCGTTCCAATGCCGCCCGACCATTTCCACTGCAATCCGGCGCAGGCTTCGGTTCACGCCCGTAACTGCCCCTCCGCTCTCAAACAGAACTGTCGCATCCTCTTTCCCGTTATGCAACTCAAGGGCGGAACACTGTTGCGTCTGCAGAAGCGAATAACAGCCGCCCGACATTTTGCACTGCAATCCGGCACAGGTCATACTCACGTTCGAAGCATCTCTTTCGCTCCAAAACGGAGCTGTCGCATTTCTAATTTATAATTCGTAATTCGTAAAGAGGAATTATTATTGTCGCTGAATGGGAAGAGGGCGCGTGTCGCAAACGGCAACGACGGCAGCAAACGCCGCTCCCCCGCACCGCAATTCATTTCTCCGCACGTTTTTCCTACAGGAAAAACGTGCGGAGACGGCGGCTCGGCTCCATCATTTTAGTTCCGTTCTTTGCCGTCTGCACCATTCTTCGTAATCCGCGAAGGCCTCGTCCGCGGCGCCTTCCAGTAGGTACATAAAACAGCCTTCAATAATTTCCGCCCATGCAAGGAGCGTCTGCCGCTGAGATTCGGAAATTAAGTTGTTTTCACCGAGCATACCCTCGATTGCGCTCCATTCCCGCGTTAAATGAACAATACTCACAATGTCGTAGACAACATCTGAGTCGATTGCAGGAGCGGTAAACTCATCTTGGAGCGCCCGTAAGCATTCGATGACTTCAGTAAAGTTTTCTTCCCGAAGCGCGCCTTGAAACGGACGCAAAGAGCCTAAGAAACCGTTTTCCCATTTCGGATTGTCCGTGTCGTCATGCCTGCACGAATGAAAAGCAAGCAATTCCTTCGCCTGTTCTGCGTTCATAATTCCTCCTAAGGGCGGCAGATAATTTCTAATTCGTAATGCTTAATTATGAATTCCGAATTCCTCATCCATCTTCAGCTTTCCGCCTTTTTCGAAAATAAATGAGCATTCTTCGGCGTTACAACTGTATTATCGTGAACAAATCGATGCGGGTAACGGAAATGCCGCGTTTGACCATGCGGTCGATAATATCATTAAGTGTGAATACTTGGCTGACGGTTACTTGCGCCATGTAATTATCCGGTTTTGCCGTCAGTAAGTTTTCATGTAAACAATACTTGAATATAATTTCCTCCTACGCCGTTTTGTAAGGCTTGAGCCTGAAAAGCGGCATACAATAAACGATGTTTAGGCAGGCGTAAGCCTGACGAAACTCGAAGTTGAAGCGAGCGGCGCTATTCGTGCCGAGCGCTTCAACCAGCCTCCTAAAAAAGTCAATGAGGAAGTTTCAACTTCCGATTGGTATTTTTTAATTGCTAATGGGTAATTACCTATTAGCAATAGCTTCCTACACTTTCTAAAGTTTTTCGATTTCTTCTTTGGAAAGACCGGTAACTTGTGCAATATCTTCGTATATCAACCCCATTTTTATCAGATTTTTTGCCGTTTCAAGCGCTTTTCGGTACGAGCCGTCAGCAATTCCCTGTTCAATACCTTCGGCAAAGGCGATTTCACGTTCTTCGGCTCGCTGTACAGCTATATCGGTTGCATAATCATATTCAGCTAATAACATATTGATTACCTCCTTCGTTTTGCGTTTCAGATATTCACGCAAAATATTGTTCTCTATGCATTCTTCAACGGCTTTTTCAAATCCGTTTTGCGGGTCTATCTCTTTCCATTTCCTTACCGTTTCCACAAATATACTGTATTCCTGTATTGTTTGACAGTTTTCCAATACCGGATGGCGGCTTTGCCGGTTTATGTTTATTACTTTAACGGTCAACTCAAGATTAGTTTCCGTTGTCCTTTCTGCAAAAGCATCCGAAAGTTTTAATGTTTTATCGCAGGGGAACGTTTCTTCTCCATTGTAAAAGA